>NZ_JAKSYP010000073.1:0-146874 GCF_022829625.1 Methylobacterium sp. E-046
GGCGGAGTAGCTGTAGCCCTCATAGGTGCCGGCCTTGCGGCCGACGACACCCTTCAGGTCCGGGCCGACGCCGTTCTTCTGGAAGTTGTGGCAGGCCTTGCAGGGGGCGAAGGCCTTCTCGCCTGCGGCCGCATCCCCGGCCTCCTGGGCCTGAACCGAGAGCGGGATCAGGGCGGCGAGGACGGCACCGAGAACGAGTGAACGCATGGATTTCCTCCTTTTGGCCGCTGGCGCGGCAGCGTCGAGGGCAGAGCTTGCCTGCCTGGAACAGCTCTAAAGAATCCGCATACTGGGTGCAACGGCCACGTTTACGGACGTCGATCACTAGTCTGCGGTTGCAGCAGCCATGGCGGGCAACCGCTACCCTCAACACGAAGCGTTCGATTTGGCTCCCTGCGGCACGTGAAGTCTCGGCCAACGACAGACATCCGCCCGGGCCGCCACGCCCCACCTGCCCGGTCGGCGGGTCGAGCGATTTGCCCATGCGGCCTGCCGTCCTTAGGCTCGTCCGTCGTCCTTAGGCTCGATTGCGCCGTGCGCCCGAAGGCATCCAACCTCCCCGACAGCCTGACGCGCCTGCTGGCGACGCCCCAGCGGCGCGCGCCCGGGCGCGCGCGCGGGGAACACCCGCTGCCGGGGACCGGACGGGACTCTCCGCATGCCGCCCTGGAAGCCGCCTTGCTGCGCGGCTTCGTGTACGGCGTGTCGGGCCTCGTCTGGCTCGTCGTGGCGGCGCTGTTCGTCCGTCATCTCGCGCGCTGAGGACCAGCCTCTCCAAGCCGGGTGTGGCGCTGTGGATATCGGCGACCCCGCCGGCGTTCGACACGATCAGCCACTACTTCCAGGATCAAGTCGGGTATCGCTCCCTCCGATTACGAGCATGTTCGGCTGGACCGACCACGCCCGTCCGCATGCAGGGAGGATCGGACAACGAGTCTGACCGGACGCTTCTGGTTTCGAAAATCCTGGACCGGCCGGCTGGTCCTCCTCGTCGAGGAAGAGCGCCCGCGCTGGTTCGGCCGCGGTGTCGCCAAGCCGCGCTGGCGGAACGCCAGGCTGATGGACTTCGCGGAGCCGGAACTGCGGCCGCTGATGATCATGGAGAAGCACCACCGCACCGGGGCCGCGACCGCGCAGGTCCGGACCCTGCGCCCGGTTCCCGCCGCGCCCGAAGCCCGCGCCGCGAACGGCTGAGGCCGGCCATCGGCGCCCGTCGCGTCGGGCGGTCCAGCGCCGGTGGCTGCGGCGGCCCTTCGCGATCACCACCTTGAGGCGGGGGGCGCCGGTTCGTGGGCGCCTCGATTCTGGTGAGGATCGCCATGCCGCACTATTTCTTCCACACCCAGATCGGTGACGACCTTATCACCGATCCCACGGGGTTCGACCTCCGCGATCCCGACGAGGCCTGGGAGCGGGCCCGCGCGACGATCCGCGCCGCCCTGCAGACGCCCCGCGATCAGGCCCGGCTGATGACCGCCTGCCTGATCGTCGTCGATGCCGCGGGCGACGTGGTTCTAGAGTTTCCCTTCAGCGAGGCCGTCACGCTGCCGTCCCCGGACGATCCCACGCGTCATTGAGGGCAGCGCTCCGCCGATCTGTGCCCTACATCGCGGCGGACGCGTCGGATGAGGATGGCTGCAGGATGGATTCACCCCCGAACGATCTGGATGCGCGGGCGCTCGGCGCCGCCGCGCCCGGCAAGGGTCTGGCCCGCGAGGCCTGTCCGTACGCCGAGGGGACGGAGGCACGCAGCCTCTGGCTTTCCGGCTATGACGAGGCGGTCGCGGGTGGGGCCGCACCCGTGACCGGTGGCATCGCCAAGCACCCGGTCGGTCCGGGGCACTGATGGATGCGCTGACCGGAGCCCGCCTCCCCCCGACATCGCACCCGCCCCTGAACCGGAGGGCCGTGGGCGCCGTCGTCCTGGGCAACGCCCTCGAATTCTACGACTTCACGGTCTACGCCTTCTTCGCCAAGCCCATCGGCGAGGCGTTCTTCCCCGCCAACGACCCGACCCACAGCCTGCTGGCCTCGCTGGCCCTGTTCGGCATCGGCTACGTCATGCGGCCCATCGGCGGCGTGCTGATCGGCGCCTTCGCGGACCGGGCCGGCCGCAAGCCCGCGATGCTGATCACCATCGCGCTGATGGCGCTCGGCATGCTGATGCTGGCCGCCTGCCCCTCCTACGCGGTGATCGGCGGCTGGGCGCAGGTGATCGTCATCGCCGGACGTCTCGTGCAGGGTCTGGCGTTGGGCGGAGAGGTCGGCCCGTCCACGGCCTATCTCCTGGAGGCGGCGCCTCCGGAGCGGCGCGGCTTCGTGACGAGCTGGCAGATCGCCAGCCAGGGATGTGCCGCCCTGTTCGCCGGCATCATCGCGACCGTCCTGGCGCTGGCGGTGGGCGACCAAGCGATGGCGCAATGGGGCTGGCGGCTGATGTTCGCCCTCGGCCTGTGCGTCGTCCCGGTCGGCCTGATCATCCGCAGCCACCTGCCGGAGACGGCCGGCCCCGAGGAAGACCCGCACGCGGCCGCGTCGACGTTCGGGGTCGTCCGGCGGCTCCTGCGCGATCACGGCCGATTGCTGGGCCTGACCTTCCTGGTCATCGCGGCGTCCACCGTCTCGAATGCGGTGGGCACGAACATGCCGGTCTTCGCCGGCGCGACGCTCGGCCTCTCCGAGACCGCCGCCACGGCGGTGCCGATCGCCCTCGGGCTCGCCTCCGTGATCTTCCCGCTCCTCGGCGGCTGGTTGGCGGACCGGGTGGGCCGCCGCCCGGTGATGATCTGGCCGCGCGCGCTGATCCTGATCCTGGCCGTGCCCGCCTTCGCCTGGGTGGTGCAGGCGCCGAGCGCCGCGAGCGTCTACGCGGTCACCTTCCTGCTGTCGGCGCTGTCGTCCATCAACGCCGCCGCCGTGATCGTCGGCATCCCGGAGGCGCTGCCGCGGGCGGTACGCAGTGCTGGCCTGTCGATCGTCTACGCGGTGTCGGTCTCCGTGTTCGGCGGCAGCACCAACTACGTGGTGAACTGGCTGATCGCGACGACGGGCGACCGCCTCGCACCGGCCTACTATCTCGCCGCCTTCAGCCTCGTCGGCACGGTCGCCGCCATGCTGCTGCCCGAGACGCGCGGCCGCGATCTCGACGCCGACGCCGCGGCCTGACGCGTCCGGCACGGAGCCACGCGCGTGGCGCCTCCCGGCTCCGGGCGTGTGCACCGGCCTCGGGTCGGGGCCCGGGCGTATGTGCGCTCGCGCACGACGCCCGCGGGAATCCTCGTCGGTCGTCCGTTTCGCCCCTAGGTCGGCGCGCGGCCCGAGCCTAGACGGGTGGCATGCCAACGCCCTCAGAGACGCGCCGTCCGCTGGTCCTCGCCGCGGTGATGGCGGTGATGTTCATGATCGCCATCGAGGCGACGATCGTCTCGACGGCGATGCCGCAGATCGCCGGTCAGCTCGGTGATCTGCATCTGTACGCCTGGGTGTTCGCCTCCTTCCTGCTGACCCAGACGGCCACCACGGTGGTGTTCGGCAAGCTCTCCGACCTGTACGGACGCCGTCCGGTCCTGCTGTTCGGCATCGCGGTCTTCCTGATGGGCTCGCTGCTGTGCGGGCTCGCTTGGTCGATGCCCTCGCTGATCCTGTTCCGCCTCGTCCAGGGCATCGGGGCGGGGGCGATCCAGCCGGTGAGCCTGACCGTGGTCGGAGACCTATACGCGGCCCGGGAGCGCGGCCGCATCCAGGGCTACCTCGCCAGCGTGTGGGGGATCTCCTCGGTGGCCGGCCCCCTGGTAGGCGGTCTGATCATCGGCCATCTGAGCTGGCCCTGGATCTTCTGGCTCAACCTGCCCATCGGCGTGATCGCGGCCGGCCTGTTCCTCCGCTACCTCCACGAGGGCGTCGAGCGCCGCAGCCGCCAGATCGACGCGATCGGCGCGGCCCTGTTCACCGCTGCCATCGCGGCCCTGATGCTGGCGCTGACCGCGGCAGGAGAGTCGGCCGCCGCGGCCGCGTGGCCGGCCGCCGGCTTCGTGGTGGCCGCGATCCTGTTCGTGCTCCAGGAGCGCCGCGCCGCCGATCCGATGCTCGACATCCGCCTGTGGATGCAGCGGCCGATCGCCACCGCCAACACGGCGACGCTGCTCTCCGGCATGACGGTGATCGGGCTCACGGCGTTCCTGCCGATGTACGTCCAGGGCGTCCTGCGGCAATCGGCGCTCATCGCCGGCCTGACGCTCACCCTGATGGTGCTCGGCTGGCCGATCGGCGCGACGACGGCGGCCCGAAGCTTCGTGCGCTTCGGCCTCCGCCCGGTCCTGCTGGTCGGCGCGACCCTCCTGCCGCTCGGCGCGATCGCTTTCGTGGCGCTCGGATCGGACACGTCGCCCCTCGTGGCCGCCTGCGGCTCCGTCGTCATGGGGCTCGGCATGGGCTTCCTGTCGACTGCCGCCATCGTGATCATCCAGGACAGCGTCTCCTGGGCGCAGCGCGGTGCCGCCACGGCCTCGAACATCTTCGCGCGCAACCTCGGCTCGACGCTCGGCGCCACCGCGCTGGGCGCCGTGCTGAATTACCGACTCGCTCATCCGGCGAGCGGGCCGACGGTCAGCTCGGACGAGTTGCGACGCCTGCTCGACGATCCGGCGAGCCTTGGTGCGGGGGGCCACGCGATCCGGGACGGGCTGCAGCACGCGCTGCACGGGACGTTCTGGACCGTCTTCGCCGTGGCGGTGCTGACCCTGCTCCTGTCGCTCCTGGTTCCGCGGGTCGCGATCTCGGACGGTCCGCGCGAACTCGCTGTGGAGTAGACGGCGTGGCGGCCGCGCAGCTTCCGTGCGGCCGCATCATGTTCTAGCGTCCCCCCATGCCCCTCGTGCCGCCCCCGCGCCCCGCAGCCCAGCCCGCGGCCGATATCCCGCCGACCAGCGTGCTCAACGCCAACCAGCCCGAATGGTCGGTGGGCGAGCTGGCGGGCGCCCTGAAGCGTACGCTGGAGGACGCCTTCGGGCACGTGCGGCTGCGCGGCGAGATCTCGGGCTATCGCGGACAGCACGGCTCGGGCCATGCCTATTTCTCGTTGAAAGACGGGCAGGCGCGCATCGACGCGGTGGTCTGGAAGGGCGTGTTCGGCCGCCTGCGCCAGCGGCCCCAGGAGGGGCTGGAGGTCGTCGCCACAGGGCGCATCACCACCTTCGCGGGCAAATCCTCCTACCAGATCGTGGTCGAGAGCCTGGAGCCTGCGGGCCTCGGTGCCTGGATGGCTCTGCTGGAGGAGCGGAAGAAGCAGCTGGCCGCCGAGGGGCTGTTCGCCCCCGAGCACAAGCGGGCGATCCCCTACCTGCCGCGTGTCGTCGGCGTGGTCACATCGCCGACCGGCGCGGTGATCCGCGACATCCTTCACCGGCTGGAGGACCGCTTCCCGCGGCCCGTCCTGGTCTGGCCGGTGCGGGTCCAGGGCGACGGGGCGGCCGAGGAGGTCGCGGCCGCGATCCGGGGCTTCAACGCGCTCCCGGCCGGGGGCCGGATCCCGCGTCCCGACGTGCTGATCGTCGCCCGCGGCGGCGGCTCCATCGAGGATCTCTGGGCCTTCAACGAGGAATGCGTCGTCCGCGCCGCCTTCGAGAGCGCGATCCCGCTGATCTCGGCGGTCGGGCACGAGACCGACACCACGCTGATCGACCACGTCTCCGACCGCCGCGCGCCGACCCCGACGGGCGCCGCCGAGATGGCGGTGCCGGTCCGCGCCGACCTGATCGCCACCGTGGCGGATCTGGCCGCCCGCGGCAGGGGGGCGGTCGGGCGCCGGATCGACCGCGACCGGTCGGACCTGCGCGCCCTCGCCCGCGCCCTGCCGGGTGCCGACGCCCTGCTGGCGGCCAAGCGCCAGCGGCTCGACCTCGCCGAGGCGCGCCTCGCTCCGGCCCTGGCGGCGGGCGCCAGCCGCCACCGCGCCCGGCTCCAGCTCCTCCTCGACCGGATGGCCCGGCGCTCGCCTGACGTCGCCCTCGCCAATGCCCGGGCGCGGCTGGCGCGGATCGACCACCGGCCGCTCCACGCGGTGAGCAACGACCTCCAGCGCAAGGGCGAGGCCCTGGTGCAGCTCGGGCGGCGCCTCGTCGTCGCCCGGGATGCGAGCCTGGAGCGGGCGCGGGCCCTGCAGGCGCGCCGCACCGATCGCCTGCTCGCCCTCTCGGACCGCCTCGTCCAGGCCGGGGCGCGCACCGTCGAGCGGCGGCGCGACCGGCTGCAGGGGCTCGCGGGGTTGCTGGGGTCACTCAGCTATCGGGCGGTACTGGAGCGCGGCTACGTGCTCGTGCGCGATGCGGCCGGGCTGCCGGTCCGCCGCGCCGCCGATGCGGCGGCCGCCTCCCGCCTCGGCCTGCAATTCGCCGACGGGATCGTCGCGGCGGTGCCGGACGGGACGCCCGCACCCCCGCAGGCGGCGAAGCCCGCGCGGCGCGGAGGCTCGCCTGCGTCAGCGCCGCAGGGCAAGCGCGCCGGCGCCGCGGCGACGCGGCAGGGATCGCTGTTCGACGCCTGAGGGCTGTGTCCCGCGGTGGCGCGGAGCCGGCGCGATCGTGGGTGCACGCACGGCGCGGTGCGTCAGCCGCCGGCCTGGATTGCGAGGCCACGTCGCTCCGTTCCACCGCCCCGCGCGGACGGACGGCGCCCGCCGGACCGGTTGAGGACGCCGGATCGCGGCGTGGGGTGAGTCACCCCGGCTCCGCCCCGACGCGGTAGTGATAGCGGTACAGCTCACGTTCGAAGCCGAGCGCGCGGTAGAGTGCGCGCGCGGGCGCGTTCGCCGCGACGACCTGCAGGCAGGCCGCTCGGGCGCCCTGCCCGCGTCCCCAGCCGAGCAGCGCCTCGACCGCCCGCTTGCCATGGCCGCGACCGCGCAGGGGTTCGGGCGTCGCCACCGCCTCGATGACCAGCAACTCGCGGTCGAGCACCCCGAAGGCGATGGCGCCGATCCCGCCCTCCGCCGCCGCCGCCGCGAAGGCCCGGGGCAGGACCAGCGCGGCGACCGTGTCGCGGAACACCCGTCCGGCCGCGGCGTCCGCGTGGTTCATCGTGTCGCGAAGCGCCAGCCAGTCGGCGCCGGGGGCTGCCGCGACCGCCACGGACGGATCGGGCGCCCCCGCTGGAGCGTCAAGGTCGCGGAACAGGGTGCAGGTCTCATCCACGACGGCGTAATCCCCCCCAGCCAGCCACGACTCCAGTCCCGGCGCGATGGCCGGTATCCGGAAGATCGCACGCTGCCCGAGGCGACCGAAGATTGCCTGTGCCGCATCGACGGCCGGCCCGGGCGCTCCGCTTCCACGCATCGGGTTCAGGGAGTTCTGCCGCTTCGAGGGGCCGCCCGCGGCGCGCAGCAGGTACCCGTGGACGAGGAGCTGGCGCGGGCTCGGCCAAGCGTTGAGGCAAGCCTCCTCCACGCGCCACGCCCGTTCGAGATCCGACATCGCCGCTTTCTCCCGACGGCCTGATCGCACGCCGCGGGGACTTGGCCAATCGCTGCGGGGCAAGACTTCGCCCATGCGGCGTCACGTACGCTTGAAGCATTGTGGAGCCGCGCGATGTCTCGGCGATGTCTGAACCTGACGTCCTGTTCTGCCTCCACTTCCTCGGCGGCAGTGCCCGAAGCTGGGAGCGTCTCGCGCGCGCTCTCGACGGTGTGCCGTTCTGCGTCCCGGTGGATCTGCCGGGCTTCGGCGATGCTGCCGGAACGACGGGATACTCCGTCGCCGCGATGGCCGATCACGTCGCTGCCCGGATCCGAACCCGCGCGCCCGCGCGGTTCGGCCTCGTCGGCCACAGTATGGGAGCCAAGGTGGCGCTGGCCTTGGCGCGCCGCTCCGAGGACGGCGAGCCGGGTCTGACCGGCCTCACCGACCTGATCCTGATCTCCGGTTCGCCGCCCAGCCCGGAGCCGATCCCGGACGAGCGCCGTGCCAAGATGCTCGCCTGGATCGATGCGGATCCCGAGACGCGTCGGCGCGAGGCGCGCGCCTTCGTGACCGCGAATGTCGGGCAGCCGCTGGACGCGGCGGACGAGGACAGAGCCGTGGACGACGTCCTGCGGGCCGCGCCGGCGGCCTGGACGGCGTGGCTCAAATCGGGGGGCCGCGAGGATTGGGGCCGGTGGATCGGGGTCCTGCGCACGCCGGCGCTGATCCTGGCGGGGTCCGCGGATGCCGATCTGGGCGAGGATGCCCAGGCGGCGCTGATGGCCCCGCATCTCGCGCATCATCGCCGCGTGACCGTCGCCGGCGTCGGCCATCTCCTGCCGCTGGAGCGACCGGCAATCCTGGCCGAGCGGCTGCGCGCGCATTTCGGTGACCGACCGGGTCAGGCGGATCCCGACGCTCCGGCGGTGCCGCCGGCCTACGCGGCGCTGATCGACTCCGAACGGGTGAACAGCCGGCTGCGCGAGGCCCTCGGCGCGCGCGCGGCTCCGGACGATCCGGCCTACCGTCCGACCGCCCTGGATCCGGTGGAACTCGCGATCCTCCGCGCCGCCATGGGCCGTGTCGTGCCGGTGCCGAATCTGGATCTCGCGGCGCGCCTCGACCGGAGGCTCGCCTCGGGCGAGGGCGACGGCTGGCGCTTCTCGGCGCTGCCGCCGGACGCGGACGCGTATCGGGCCGCCCTCCGCACCCTGGATGCCGCCGCCCGCGCCGCGCACGGCCGGCCGTTCGTCATCCTCGGCGGAAACGATCAGGATACGCTGCTCACCCTCTGCGAGCGGGCCGAGCTGACGGTGCCGGATATGCTCGGCGGCCGGCTCGACGCCGACCGGATGCGATTCTGGTTCGAGGATCTGCGTGCCGACGCGGTCCGGCTCTGGCTGGGGCATCCGGCTGCGCTGGCGCGGATCGGCTTCTCGGGCATCGGCGCCGGCGGCGACCGGGACGGTGAGATCGCCGACGGCCTGCCGGGCTTCCGCGCCGTGGGGTTGGATTCGCCGGAAGCTTGGGAGCCCCGGGCGGCGTACGAGGGGACGGCACGATGAATCTCGAGGGCATGCGGGCCTACCGCGAGGACGAGAGCGTCGATGCGGTCGTTGTCGGCACCGGTGCGGGGGGCGCCCCGCTCATCGCGCGCCTCGCCGCGGCGGGCCTCAAGGTCGTCGCGCTGGAGGCGGGGCCCAACTTCACGCCGGAACGCTTCGCCTTCGACGAGACGCTCGCCGACGAGATCTACTGGACCATGGAACGCCTCAGCGGCGGCTCGACTCCGGAAGCGTTCGGGGCGAACAACAGCGGCACCGGCGTCGGCGGATCGACGCTGCACTGGGGCGCGTTCGTCCCGCGGGCTGATGCCCGGGACCTGCGGCTCCACACCGAGAGCGGGATGGGGGTGGACTGGCCCCTCGCCTACGAGGACCTGCGTCCGTTCTACGAGCGGGTGGAGCGGTTCCTCGGCGTCTCGGGGGCGCAGGCCTATCCCTGGGATGCCGCGAGGCGCTATCCCCTCCCCCCGGTGCCGCGCAACGGCCCGGCGCAGATCATGGCGCAGGCCTGCGAGGCGCGCGGCATCCGATGGGCGGACGCCCCCGCCGCGGTGGTGTCGCAGGACTTCCAGTCCGAGGACGGACCGAGGCGCAACGCCTGCATCAATTGCGGTTTCTGCCACCAGGGCTGCCGCAACGGCGCCAAGGCGAGCATGGACGTGACCTATCTCCCCTTCGCCGTCTCCCGGGGCGCGGAGATCCGAGCCGAGGCCTTCGTGCACGGCCTCGAGCGCGGCGCGGACGGGCGCATCACCGGGGTGGTCTATCGGCAGGACGGGCAGGACCGGCGCCAGCGTTGCGGCACGGTCTTCCTCTGCGCGGGCGCCGTCGAGACGCCGCGCCTGCTGCTGCATCTCGGGCTCGCCAATTCGAGCGGTCAGGTCGGGCGCAACTACATGGGGCACGTGGCCACCCAGGTCTGGGGCACCTTCCCGAACGCGGTGCGGATGAACCGAGGCTATCCCTCGTCGCTGATCACCGAGGATTTCATCCGGCCGGGCGCCGACTTCGCGGGCGGCTACCTGATCCAGAGCCTCGGCGTCGTGCCGCTGACCTTCGGCAACGCGGCCGCGCGGGGTCGCGGCCTGTGGGGCAAGCCGCTCCTCGACTACCTCGACCGCTACAATCACATCGCCGGGATCGGCATCAACGGCGAGACCCTGCCCTGTGACGCGAACGTGCTCACGCTCTCCGACGAGCTGGACGCGCGCGGGATGCGCAAGGCCCATGTCAGCTTCGGCTACAGCACCAATGAGAACCGGCTCAACGCCCACGCGACCGCGGTGATGCGCGGTCTGTGGGAGGAGGCCGGCGCCGAGGACATCTGGGTGCTGGAGCGCGTCGCGCACACGATCGGCACCTGCCGGATGGGACGCGACGGATCCAGCGCCGTGGTCGATCCGCAGGGCCGCAGCTTCGACATCGACAATCTCTGGATCTGCGACGGCTCGACCTTCCCGAGTTCGCTCGCGGCCAACCCGGCGCTCACCATCATGGCGCTGAGCCTGCGCAGCGCGGAGGCGTTCCTGGCCGAGGGGCACTGACGACCTCACCCCGCCGCGGCACGCAGCTCCGCCAGACCGCGCCGCTGCCGTCCCTCCGCGTCGAAGTTCGCCGGATCGAGCCAGGCCGAAAAGCCGGCGCGGACGCGGGGCCATTCCGCGTCGGTGATGGAGAACCAAGCCGTGTCGCGGGAGCGGCCCTTCACGACCACCGCGTTGCGGAAGATGCCCTCGAAGGTGAAGCCCAGGCGCAGCGCCGCCGCCCGGGACGGCGCGTTGAGGCTGTCGCACTTCCACTCGTAGCGCCGATAGCCCAGCTCGTCGAAGGCGCGCGCCATCATCAACGCCATGGCCTCCGTGGCGGCGGCACTGCGCTGGAGCCGGGGTCCGAAATGCAGGTGCCCGACCTCGATCACGCCGTTGCCGGGGTCGATCCGGAGGTACGAGGCGATGCCGAGCGCTTCGCCGGTGGCGCTGTCCAGCACCACGTGGAACAGCGGATCCTCGCTCGCCTGCTGGGTCTCGAGGCGCGCCCGATAGGCCGCCGCGCTATCCGGCAGCTCGTCGCCGAGATAGGTCCAGCCGCGCCCGTCGGGCGCGGCGCTGTAGGTCGCGAACAGGTCGGACGCGTGGGTCCCGGCATCCAGCGGCGCGAGGCGGCAGGTGCGGCCGGTCATGGGTGTCCGCGGCGGCCGCGGACGGGCGCTCCAATCCGGAAGGGCCGGCCCGACGGGCTGGCCGAAGGCATTGACGCGCGCGCTCATGATCCGCTCCGCTCCGAGACCAGTGCTGCCAGTGCCTCCTCACCATCCGCTCGGAACCCGGCGACGACGCCGATCCTGTCGGCTTCCGGTCTGTTCTGGCTCATCTTCCACTTCCCCTCGATCCGGCTGATCGGAATCTCGACGCCCACGAGGGCGCGGACCTGCGCGGTCACGAACGGCGCGGGTGCGTCCGCGACCGCCCAGGGATCGGCGCGGGGCGTCTCGCGCAGGGCGGTGAGGTCCGCGATCTGCCGCCCGAGCCACGCCGCATCCTCGATTAGCCGCGGCCGGCCCCAGGCGTGGACCGTCGCATAGTTCCAGGTCGGCACGACCCGCCCGTGCTCACGCTTGCTCGCGTACCAGCCCGGCGAGACGTAGCCCTGCGGACCCTGGAACACGATCAGGCACTCCTCGACCGCGGCAAGCTCCTGTCCCTGAGGATTCGCCCGTGCCAGATGCGCCCGCAGGGTGCCGTATGAGCCGACATCATCGAGCAGGAATGGGATCGGGTTGGCAAGGAGGCCGGCCGGACCGGCCGTGATCAGGAGGCCCAGAGGATGGGTCCGGATCAGCGCGTGCTGCGCGTCCCGCGCGTCCTCGCGGAAATGCGGCGGCTGGTACATGGCACCTGACTCGAAGCGGATATCGACACCATTCGATTGACCCAGGGGCGGACCAGGAGAAAGGTCCAGTTCTCGAAACAGCACTGGACCACTTGCGCCGATGGCCCGGGCAGCCCCACCCCTGTCGGTCAGCCTCGACTGGAACGCGCCGTCGCCGCTGCACGCGCAGCTCCGCGAGGCCCTGCGCGCCGCGATCCTGGACCGGCGCCTGCCGCGCGGGACTCGGCTGCCCGCCTCCCGGGTGCTGGCATCGGACCTCGGCTGCGCCCGCGGGACGGTGGTTCTCGCCCTGGAACAGCTCACGGCCGAAGGCTACCTGATCGCCCGGCCCGGTTCGTCGACAAGCGTGGCCGCGTCGCTTCCCGACGATGCGACGTCGCTCTCCGCGAGACCCGATCGGCCGGTCCCGACGCTGGTGCCGACCCTGTCGCGGCGCGGCGCCCGGCTCATCGGCGGCCCGCGGCGACGCTTCATGGCCGAGCCCGACGTGCCCGACGCCTTCGCCCTCGGCCGGCCGGCCCTGGACGCTTTCCCGTACGCCGTCTGGGCACGCCTGCTTCAGGCCGAGTGGCGCCACGGTCCCGCCGAACGGCAGGACCTGCGGGGTTCGCCCGCGCTCCGGGGGGCGATCGCCGCCTATCTCGGACAGGCGCGCGGAGTCGCGTGCACGGCGGACGACGTGATCGTCACGGCGGGCATCCGCCAGAGCCTGAGGCTGATCGCGGAGTTGCTGCTCGATCCCGGAGAGGCCGCCATGGTCGAGGAGCCGGGTTTCCCCGGGATCGCACAGGCGCTCGCGAGCGCCGGTTTGCGACCGATCCCGGTCCCGGTCGGAGCCGGCGGTCTCTCGGCGGCGCGGGTCGCAGCGCTGGCGCCCGGCGCGCGCCTCGCCGTGGTCACGCCGGCCCATCACTACCCCCTCGGCTACGCCATGAGCCTGGAGCACCGGCTCGATCTTCTCGCCTGGGCCGAAGCCGCCGCGGGCTGGATCGTGGAGGACGATTACGATGGCGCCTACCGGTACGCCGGACGACCGCTCGCGCCGCTGCGCGCCCTCGATCGCGGCGGGCGCGTCATCTACGTCGGAAGCTTCTCGAAGCTTCTCCTGCCGGCGCTGGGCCTGAGCTACCTCGTCCTGCCGCCGGGGCTCCTCGCGCCGGTCAGCCACGCGCTCGCCGGGACCGGGCCGACGCCGCCCGTGGTCGGCCAGTGGGCGCTCGCCCGCTTCATCGAGGACGGGCACCTCGCCGGCCATCTGCGGCGGACCCGCCGCCTCTACGCCCTGCGGCAGGCCGCCCTCGTCGAGGCCGCCGCCCGTCATGCGGCAGACGTCGTGTCTATCGCCCCCATGGAAGGTGGAATGCATCTCATCGCCCGGCCGGGACCGGCCTGGACGCCGTCGCTCACCGACGTGGCCGCCACGGCGGCGCTCGGCCGGGCGGGGATCGCCACGGTTTCCCTCTCGGCCTACTATGCCGGGCCCGCGGAAACGGGATTGCTGCTCGGCTACGCGGCAGTGCAGGAGCGCGCCATGGATACGTCGGTGCGGCGCATGGCGGAGACCCTGCGTCTGGCCCCCTGAGTCGGGCGCTCCGAGGGTGCGGATCAATCCCGCTGCGGCGTCAGCGTGACGAGGGTCGGGTGCGCGGCGCGCACTTCGAGGCTCCGCAGCAGCGCCGTGCCGATCGTGATGCCGTCGCCCGGCACCACTCGCACCACACGATCCCCATCGACCCGCAGGTGGAAGGTGCCGCCACCGCGCACGCTCATCCGCGGCGCCGCGCGGAACGGCGCCAGGGTCACGAGGGTCCAAGCCGGCCCGATCGCAAGCTGCGTCGGTGTCATCGTCGTCGGGCCGATGCCGTCCGGCAGCCCCGGAGCCAGACAGGTCAGGCCGGCGACGAACAGAACCGTCAGACCGACGTGGCGAAGCCGCGGCCGGTGGTGTGGCGGCGCGTCCGCGCGCACCTTCGGTGCGGGCGAATGGAATGCGCGCCGCGCGGGGAGCGGCCGGTGTGACGAGCGGTCCGCGGCCGCCGAAGGCCGCGGGACGGGACCGAATGCAAGGGTCGCTTGGTCCGGGCCGGCGATCTCGTTCGTCTCACCCGGTGCGCGGTTCCTCGTGTCGGCTCGTGCCCGTTGCGCGGCTCCGCAGAAGGGGCAGTACGGCACCGCGACGGAGTGGCCGAGGCCGCAAACGTCGCAGTGCCTGCCTGGGGGGGACGGATCCGCGGCCACGGCGGTAACGTGGTCAGTGCACGATCGCGCCGGTTTCGGCGAACCGGGCGAGGCGGGCGATCAGGGGCGCCACCATCACCCGATCGAGCTGCGCGAGAAGCCCGCTGCGCGCGTGCGCGACATTGGCCTCGGCCTGCGCCCGGGCGCGGCGATGCCATCCGGCGGGGTCGCTGCTGCAGGTGGACCACGCGGCCTCGATCGCGCGGAACACCGCCGGCAGGCGCTCGATCGGGTCGGCGATCGGATCGTAATGGTGGTCGATCAGGCTGCCGAAGGTGTGGAAGCCCAGTTCGGAGAGGCGAGCGACGGCGCGCGGGGCGCCGACCATCACGAAGGGCAGCCCGGTCGCGGCGGCCTTCAGCGCCTTCTCGGTCACGCGCTCGACGCCGGGTTCGAAGAAGTCCGTCTCGGAGATCACCGTGAGGTCGCAGCCCGCATAGGCCTGCGTGTCGAGGGTCATGACCATGTCGGTTCCCCGGTCGGCATCGATCCGCCGCGCCTGTCGTGGGATCCAGGCACCGACATCGGCGAGCAGGGGCCCGAACGCCGCCGCGATCTCGGGCGGAGCGTGGAACACGTCGATTCCACCCGCCTTGGGATTGTCCGCGCCGATGCCGTGGAAGGAGATCAGTCCGTCACGGTCCAGGCCGTTGAGTTGGAACCAGCGGTAGAGCAGCACCCGGTGCCAGCGGAGCGCCGCGTTCTGGCAGAGGAACCGGGCCGGACCGGCGGCGCGGGCGAAGGGCGCGTAGCCGGATCGGTCGAGGGGATGCTGGGGGAAGAGACGCGGGCCGGCCTCCGCGTCCAGCCAGAGGGCGACCTGGAGCGGGAAGAACTCGAAGGTCCAGAAGCGCAGACCCTCGCCGTAGAGGCGTTCGTAGTCCAGGCGCAGCAGGCTGTTCTGCGAGGCCAGGATGACCCGATCGCGCGGGATGCCGAGGCCGTGGAGATTCCGGTGGAGCGCCTCGAAGGTCGGCGCGTGCAGGCCCGGCCCCTCGTTCGACAGGTCGAGGAGCAGCGCAGCCCGGCCGGAACGCAGGTTCTCGGCATCCCCCGGCTGCAGCAGGTCGAGCCGCCCGTTGGCTTCCGTAAAGCCGAGCCGCACGAAATCGAGGACCGGGAGGCAGAGCACGTGGTTGGCTGCGCCCGGGTCCGCCGTGACGGTGACCGGGCTGCCCATCCAGCCGAGGGCTGCCGGCAGGAAGTGGCCTGCCTCGCCCCTGGGGACGAGCAGGATCTCGGAGGAGGAGTGGCTCATCGTGACGCCCGCGCGGCCCGTTCGGTCGCGGCCCTCCGCCGCGGACCGCGCGAAGCCGGATAAAGGCTCCGCGCGGACGCGTCGAGGTCAGGCCAAGACCGGTTCCGCCGCGCGGACCGGGGTCGGTCCGGCGCGATAGGCGCTCGCGGCCTCCTCGGTTCGCCAGCAGGCGACACGATGGCCGGGGGCGATCTCGGCCACGGGGGGCATCTCCCGGCGGCAGCGCTCCTCGGCGAGGAAGCAGCGCGGCGCGAAGGGGCATCCCGGGGGTCGATTGGCGAGGTCCGGAGGGCTGCCCGGGATGGTCTGGAGCCGGGATCCCTTGGCGAGCGCCCCTTCCGCGCGGCTGCGCAGCAGGCCGATCGTGTAGGGGTGGTGCGGGTCGAGGACCACCTGATGGGCCGTCCCGGTCTCGACGATCCTGCCCGCATACATGACGGCGATTCGGTCGGCCACCTCGACGGCCGCGCCGAGATCGTGCGTGACGATGACGATCGACAGGCCGAGATCCCGCTGAAGCTCGCGCAGGAGCAGCAGCACCTGGATCTGCACGGTAGCGTCGAGCGCCGTCGTCGGCTCGTCGGCCAGCAGCACCTGCGGCCGGCAGGAGAGCGCCAGGGCGATCATGGCCCGCTGGCGCATGCCGCCCGACATCTCGTGCGGGTAATTGTCGAGCCGCCGCTCCGGGCTGGGGATCCGCACCCGCTCGAACAGCGCGAGGGCACGCTCACGGGCCTCCCCCTTCGAGATCGTCTCGTGGCGCAGGATCGCCTCGGTGATCTGGCGCCCGACCGTGTAGACCGGGTCGAAGGCGAGCAGCGGCTCCTGGAAGATCATCGAGACGTCGCCGCCGCGGAAGTCGGCGAGCTGGCGCTTGGTCAGCGCCTGCACGTCCCGGCCGGCCGCCAGGATCTGGCCCTCGATCCGGCTGCGCCCCTCCGGAAACAGGCGCAGGATCGCCCGGAGCGTCACGCTCTTGCCGGAGCCCGATTCGCCGATGAGCGCGATGGCCTGCCCGCGCTCCAGGGTCAGGTCGACGCCGTCGACGACCTGCACCTTGCCGAAGGCGACGCGCAGGTCTCGCAACACGACCGCGGGTTCGGAGGACGACATCGATTCCCTCATGCCGCGAGCGCCGGGTTCGGGGCCCGCGCGTGGCCGGAGCCGGGCTGCCGGGCGAGGCAGGCGACGCGGTGCAGCGGCCGGATCCCGTCGAGCGGCGGCTCGGTCACGCCGCAGACCTCCTCCGCCAGCGGGCAGCGCGGGTGGAAGCGGCAGCCGGAGGGCGGGTCGATCGGGTTCGGCGGGTCGCCGGCCAGCAACGCCACCGCGGTGCGGTTGTCCGGATCGAGGGACGGCATGGAGGCCATCAGCGCCTCCGTGTAGGGGTGAGCGGGCGCGTCGAGCACCGCGTCCGACAGCCCGATCTCCGACACACGGCCGAGATACATCACCATCACCCGGTCGGAGATGAAGCGCACGACGTTCAGGTCGTGGCTGATGAAGATGTAGGTCAAGCCGAACTCGGCCTTGAGATCGAGAAGCAGGTTCAACACCTGCGCCTCCACCGACTTGTCCAGGGCCGAGACCGCCTCGTCGAGGAGCACCAGCCGCGGCTCCAGGGCCAGCGCCCGGGCGATGTTGACCCGCTGGCGCTGGCCCCCGGAGATCTCGTGCGGGTAGCGACCGGCGAACCGCCTCGGCTCCAGGCCGACGCGCGCGAGCAGAGCGCGGGCGCGCTCCACCGCTTCCCGGCCGGGCACGCCGTTCACCTTCGGGCCGAAGGCGATCGACTGCTCGACGGTCATGCGCGGATTGAGCGACGCGTAGCTGTCCTGGAAGACCATCTGGACTTCCCGGCGGTAGGACCGCCAGGGCATGGCGCGCTCGCCGACCGCCTGCCCGTCGTAGAGCAGGCCGCCGGCATCGCGCTCGATCAGGCCCATCAGCAGCTTGGCGGTGGTGGACTTGCCGCAGCCGGATTCGCCGACGATGCCGAGCGTCTCGCCCTTGAGCACATCGAAATCGACGCCGTCGACGGCGCGGACCACCTGCTTCTTCCCTCCGGCCTTGCGCACGGGGAAGTGCTTGTACAGGCCCGAGACCGACAGGAGCGGTTGGGCGGGGCCGCCGCGGTCGCGGGCGAACGGATCGTGTCCGTCCGGAATGACGCTCACTGGCGAATCTCCGTCATTGGCGGATTTCCATGGCGGCGCGCAGGCCGTCCGAGAACAGGTTGAAGGCGATCGAGACGACGAAGATGCACACGCCCGGCAGCGCGGCGACGACCGGATTGACGTAGATCGCGGTGCGCAGGGTGTTGAGCATCAAGCCCCATTCGGGCTCCGGCGGGCGCACCCCGAGGCCCAGGAACGAGAGGCCGGAAGCCAGGATCATCGAGACCGAGATCAGGCTGGTGGAATAGACGAAGATCGGTCCGACGACGTTGCCCAGGACCTGCACGCGCATGATCGTCAGGGCCGAAGCCCCCGACAGCTTGGCGGCGTCGATGTAGTCGCGGCGGCGGATGCCGGTGGTGACGCTCTCGGCCACCCGGGCGATCTGAGGGACGAACACGAAAGTCAGCGAGACGATCGAGTTGAAGATTCCGGCGCCGAGCGCCCCCGACAGCGCGATGGCCAGCAGGACGGAGGGGAAGGCGAAGAACACGTCGATGGTGCGCATCAGGATCGTGTTGGTCCAGCCGCCGACGTAGCCGGCCAGGACTCCGATCCCCGACCCGATCACGAAGGCGATCAGCACCGGCGTGACGCCGATGAACAGCGACAGCCGCGCGCCCAGCATCAGGCGGCTGATCATGTCGCGGCCGAGTTCGTCGGAGCCGAGCCAGTAGGTGGCGTCGCCCACGTGCTTCAGGCGGCGCAGCATCGAGCCCTTGTAGGGATCCATCGGGGTGATCCACGGCGCCAGGATCGCCACGATCACGACGAGCAGGATCACGGCGCCGGCGCCCATGGCCACGGGGTCACGGACCAGCCGGTGCCCGACGTGACCCCAGAATCCGCGCGACGAGACGAAGGCGCCTTCCGGTGCCGCGTCGTCGGCGGTGAGCAGGCCGCCGTCGAGGGCCATTGAGGCGGCGGTGACGGGAGCGGTCATCATCGTCCTCCGGTTCAGGCGCGCTCGATGCGCGGATCGAGGGCGGTCTGCATCACGTCAACCAGGAGGTTCAGGACCACGAAGAACATCGCCAGCACGAGGATCGAGCCCTGGAGCAGGGGCAGATCGCGCTGGAAGATCGCGGCGTTGAGGAGGAAGCCGGTGCCGGGCCACGCGAACACGGTCTCGACCAGGATCGAGCCGCCGAGGAGGTAGCCGAGTTGCAGGCCCATGATGGCGAGCGCGGTCGGGGCGGCGTTGCGCACCACGTGCCGAAACACGCCGCGCTCATCCAGGCCCTTGGCGCGCAGGGCCTCGACGAAGTCCTGGGACAGGATGTCGGCCACCAGCGCCCGGACCGTGCGGGCGATGATGCCCATCGGAATCACCGACATCGTGACCGCCGGCAGGATCAGGTAGCGCAGGTGGTCGAAGTCTGGCCGCCAGTTCCCGGAGCCGTCAGGCCCGGCGCCGGTGGGCGGCAGCCAGCCCAGCGTCGCCGAGAACACGATCACCAGCACCATGCCGAGCCAGTAATGCGGCACGCTCACGCCGAAGACCGAGAGCGCGGACGCCGCCCGGTCGGCCAGCGAGTTGCGATGGTAGCCCGCCACGAAGCCGAACAGCGTGCCGAAGGTGAAGCCGATCACCGTCGCCACGGAGGCGAGGATCAGGGAATTGACAACGGCGCGGCTGACCTCACCCAGCACCGGGCGTCCGGTGGCGATCGAGATGCCGAGATCGCCGTGCAGCACGTGCCAGAGCCAGATCGCGTACTGGACCGGCAGCGGCTTATCGAACCCGTAGGCGGCGCGCATCTCGTCGATGGTGGCCTGGGTCGCGTCCGCCGGCAGCACCGCGCTCAGCGGGTCGCCCGGCGCGAGGTGGACGAGGAGGAAGCAGACCACGCTGACCCCGAACGCCACGGGCGTCACGTAGACCAGTCGTTTGAGGATGTAGAGCAGCATCGCTTGCCTTGAGCTCGAAGAATACGACGTGGCGTCAGACCTCCCCTCCCCGCCGGGAAGGGGAGAGACATGGCGGCGCTATCGTCCCGCCGTCGCGATGGTAATCTTCGAAAAATCCTGGAACCAGTTCTGCGCCTGGACGAAGCCCTTCACCTTGGGGCTCATGGCGCGCGGATTCACGTCGTGGGTGATCATGACGAACAACGCATCGTCAACGTACTTCTCGTGGATCTTCTCCAGAACGCTGGTCTGCTCAGCCTTGTCAAAGGCGTTGCGCGCCTGGTCGAACAGCTTGTCCATCGCGGGATCGCAGTAATAGCCCCAGTTCGTGCCGTTCGGCGGAGCGAAGTTGCACTGCAGATGCCGGATGAAGCCGGTGAAGGGATCCTGGATGAAGTACGAGTAGTTGATCGCCGAGACACCGCGGGAGATGTCGGCCTTGGCGCCGGCCCGCCAGATGTTGATCAGCGTATTCCATTCCACGACTTCGTAATCGACCTGGATGCCGACCTCGGCGAGGTTCTGCTGGACGAACTCGTTCATCGGCAACGGCTGCATCTGGCCGGATCCCGAAGCCGAGATCGCGACCTTCAGCTTCAGCGGCTTCGCCGGACTGTAACCCGCTTCGGCGAGCAGCTTCCTGGCGGAATCCGGATCGTACTTCACGTCGAAGGTCGGATGGCCGAACCACTGGTGACCGGGAGGCATGAAGCCCTTGGCGGGGATCGCGAGACCGCCGAGCAGCTCCTTCAGGCCGTCGCGGTCGATGGCGAGATTGGCGGCCTTGCGCACGCGGACGTCGTTCCAGGGCGAGCCCTCGACCCGCGACAGGTGCCATGTCCAGTTATGCGGATAGGCATTCGTCACGATGGTGAAGCCCGCGCCCTTGAGAGAGGCGACCGAGTCCGGCGCGGGCGCCTCGATCCAGTCCACTTGGCCGGAGCGGAGCGCAGCGGTGCGGGCATTCGCTTCCGGCAACGGGATGAGCACGAGCTTGTCGAGCTTCGGCACGCGGTTCGCGTCCCAGTACTCCTTGAACGGCACCATCTCGGCGCGCTCGCGCGGTGCGAACAGGGTGAGTTTCCACGGACCTGTGCCCGAGGGCTGCTTGGCGAAGGCGTCCCAGGATTTGCCGAGCTTCTCCCACTGCGCCGGCGACGACATCATGATCCAGGCGATCTGGTAGGGCAGCGTCGCGTCGGGGGCCTTGGTGATGATCTCCACGGTGAGCGGATCGACGACGCGGTAGCTCGCGACCGCCGGGATCCGGGTCTTCCCCTGAGCGGATTGGCGCGGATCGTATTGTGGCGCGTCGGCCTTCAGGAGCTTGTCGAGGTTCCAGACCACGGCGTCGGCGCTGAAGTCGGAGCCGTCGTGGAATTTCACCCCCGGCCGCAACTTGAAGGTCCATTTGGTCTTGTCGGCGGCGTCGACGCCCCAGCTGGTGGCGAGCCCGGGCACGAGATCGGAGGCGAGCTCGGCGCTCGACAGGTCCCAATTGATGAGTCCGTCATAGACCGTGTAGCCCAGGAACCGCATGCCTTCGCCGCCATTGTCGGTCTGGCCGGTGGTCAGTGGGATGTCGGAGGCGGTCATGCCGATCCGCAGCGTCCCCTGCGCGAGCGCAGCGGTGCTGGCGGAGACAACCAGGGCACCGGCGAGCGCGAGACGAGCGCCGAATTTGGTCAGGCTGAATAACATCTTGGATCGGGTGTCCGCGTTCGTCCGGCCCAGCTGGCCCGGAATACACGCGACCCTATGCAAGGCCGCGGCCAAACCGTTTGCCGGGCCCGCGCCGGGCTGCCCGTGCTCCGCGTCGCGCGCCTAAGCGATGTCGATGAGGCTCACGTGGGCGGCGACGACGCGCCAGCCCTCCGGGCAGCGCACCCAGGTCTGGCTCTGACGGCCGATCTTGCCCGGAGTGGAGGGCCGGGTGAACAGGGTCATGGCGGTGGCGAAGTCGCGCCCGTAGGTCGTGATCCGGGTCTGCGCCAAGGTGCGCTCCAGACCGACCGGCGCGCGCGCGCGGCGGAAGGCGCGGATCGCGTCCATACCGTAGAGATTTTCGCCGATCCCGTACCGGATCGTCAGCGGCGTATCCCGAAACAGGGCTTCCAGAGTCGGAACGTCGTTGGTGGTGAGAGCAACCTCGTATGCCTGGAACGCCGCCTCGACTTCGGCTCTCACGGCGGGATCGTCGACGATCATCGGGCAAGCTCCGCCACGGGCGCCGCGCAGGACCCGCTCGTTTCGAGGTAGCGCGCAACGCGCAGGGCCAGATCCTCGCGCCAGGGGGCGACGATAACCTGGACTCCGAGCGGCAGGCCGGCGTCGAGCCAGACCGGCACGGCGACGACGGGCAGGCCGATGAACGAGATCGGCTGCGTGAACAGACCGATGTTGGGCCGTAGCGGCAACGTTGTGCCGTCCAGGACGAAGTGGGTCTGGCCGCCCTTCGGAGCCCGGCAAGGCGTGGTCGGTGCCAGGATCACGTCCACGCTCCCGAACAGGTCGAGCACCGCGTCGCGGTACCAGCGACGGAAGCGCTGCGCCTGCTCCACATGGGGTGCCGGGATCATCGCCCCGGCGATCAGGCGGTCGCGAACCGCGGGGTCGAAATCCTGCGGACGGGTGCGCAGGCGTTCGAGATGGAGCGTCGCGCCCTCCGCCGCGGTGATCAGGTAAGCGGCGGCCCGGGCTCGGTGCGCCTCGGGCAACTCGACGGTCCGGCGCGCACCGAGGGTGTCGGCGATTTGCGCCACCGCCGCGAACGCGTCGGGATCGCCGCCGCGGGCGAAGTAGCCACCCGCCACGGCGATCCGCAGGCCGCCGGGGCCACCGTCCAGCCCCGGCAGGACCGGATCGGGCGGGCGCGCGGTCGCCACCGGATCGTCCGTGTCCGGTCCCTGCATCGCGTCGTAGGCGAGGGCCAGATCAGTGACGCTCCGCGCCATCGGGCCGAGATGGTCGAGGCTGCCGACGAAGGGAAAGCTTCCGGCGCGGGTCAGCCGGCCGTAGGTGGGCTTGAGGCCAAAGCATCCGCAGAAGGCCGCCGGAACCCGAATCGACCCGTTGGTGTCCGAGCCGAGGGTCAGCGGCACCAGTCCGGCGGCCAGCGCTGCCCCCGAGCCCCCGGAGGAACCGCCGGTCATGTGGTCGAGGGCGTGCGGGTTGTGGGCGTCGCCGTCATGGACGTTCTCGCCGGTGAAGTCGTAGGCATACTCGCCCATGTTGAGGGCGCCCAGCAGGATGGCTCCGGCCGCCTCCAGGCGTCGCACCAGGGCGCCGTCGCGCGCGGCCGGTGTACGGTCGCGGTTGATCTTCGAGCCCGCCCGGGTCGGCAGGCCCGCGATGTCGATCAGGTTCTTCACCGCGAACGGCACGCCGGCGAGCGGCCCGGCAGGCACGCCTCCGCGGATGGCGGCGTCGAGCCGGTCGGCGCGCGCCAAGGCCCGGTCGGCCAGAATATCGGTGAAGGCGTTCACGCGGCCGTCGAGGCGTCGGATCCGGTCGAGGGCTTCCGCGACCACGGTCCGAGCGCTGCTGCGCGCAGCACCGACATCGGCCGCGATGGTGGCTGCGTCCGCAGGGGCCGTCGCGCTCATACTTCAAATCTCGGTGCGGCATCCAGGCCGTCGCAGGGTGGGCCCCCGTTCACCAGTTCGGCCGCTGCGGCCAGAACCCGAAGGTTCGCGGTGATCGCCGGCATCCACGTCGGATCGAGCTTCAGCGCGAGGAGTGCGGACATGGCCGCCGCGTAGGCTTCGGGATCGAAGGGGGACGTAGCCTCGGACATCGCGATCCTCAGAAGCGTCCGCGGGGGCGGACGGGTGGGTTTTCCGAAGCAGGCCTCATGCCGGACCCGACAACCCCCGGCGCGAACCGGTGTGCCTGTCCAACAGGCAAACGTCACGGTGAGCCAGCCGTCGCCGGTCCGGCCCATCTTGCCTACTTATTAGGCCGACGGAGAGCGGAAAATCGGTTGTGCGGATGCCCTGGCGGGGACCCGCGGCGGCACGAGCCTTTCGCGCGTCATAACGGGGATGCCGTGAACAGCGTGAGGCCCGGCCCGGTGAAGGCGGTGTCGCGCTCCGATGCCGCGCTTGCAGGTCAGCCTTGTCTTTCGTGAAGATGTGGGAAGATCACTCGTCCCCAGTCGACCATGACCCAGCTTCGGCGGTGCCGGTCTATTGCTCGAACCTGCCTCGGCCGCGCACATTGGGAGATGTTGATCGTTGCGTCGACCTTGTCGCTTCCCGGTGCGAACCCTATTTTCAACCTCCAGGCAGATGCGGTTCACGCGCCTGCGGGATCGCCACCGGTCGGCCATCATGATCGACCGGCTGAGGTTTTTCGGCATCGTTCGGTGAAACTCTCACAGAGATGAGCCGGTTTGTCGCTCTGCCAGCGGTCCACGTGCGCTGCAACGATTGCATATGGGTCGAAGCTGCGGTTATGGGCTTCGCATAATCAAGACGTGGTCCGACCCGAGCGCTTTGGCGTGGGCCGAGCGCTGGGGTCGGATCACCGGCTTGGCCGGTGGATCGGTGCGGTTTCGGGGTCCGGGGACGGCGTCGAAGCCACAAGACGACTGATAGAAACTGTCCTCGCAACACATTCAACGCTTGCAACTGAGAAAGGTCAGATGAGCGCATTCGACTACAGGAATTTCGACGATCGTCGTCAGAACTCCCAGAATGCCAAGGCCGCCCTGCTGGCCAAGTTCAAGGCCAGGCCGCCGTCCGACGATCCCGAGGTGATCGCCAAGGCCAAGGCCCGCGCCGAGGTCACCAAGGCGCGCGAGGAGCGCACCCGCGAGCGGGAAGCCGCCCGCATCGCCGCCGAGCGCCAGGCCGCGGAAGAGAAGCGTCAGCGCGAGGAGGCGGAACTCGCCGCGCAGATCGCGCGCGAAGCCGCCGAACTCGCGGCCGCGCAGGAGCGCAAGTCCGCCGAGCTGGTCGCCAAGAAGGCGCAGCGCGACGCCCGCTACGCCGCGCGCAAGGCCAAGGCCAGCAAGCGCTGAGCGCTGCCGGAGCCGACGCAACTGCGAAGACCGGAAGACGCCCGCCCCTCAGGCGGGCGTTTTCGCGTCCGGCGCGTCGGCTCCCGGGCAACCAGCGTGCCCAGCGCGGCGTTGGGAGCGACGGCGAAACCGGTTCCGTCCGTCGCTTTCAGGAGGACGAGATGCTGTCTCGAACACGTCTGGCGCTCGCCGTAACGGCTTTGGCCTGGGCCAATGCCGCATCGGCGCAGGATGCTGCGGCCGTGACCGCGTGCGATACCCTGATTGCCGCCCGCCGCGTCGATGCCGCCGCCGGCTCGGGCCAAGCGCCTCCCGTGGAGGCCGATTGCCGTCGCGTCCCGCGAAGCCGAATCGGGCCTGTCGAGCAACGGGCGCTGATCGGCGGCGCGCCCTACGAGTGTATGTCCGTCGTCGGGGGCGGTCGGTGTCTCTGGGTCGTACCCTGAGGGGACTCGGCGCAACCAGCAGTTTGACCAAGCTTCACGGCTGACCGGGATGCACTATGTCTGCGGTTCGATCAGCGAGGACCGCGCTTCAGCATGCCGAGTATCCGGGCGCGGACGCGCCTTTGCGTATCGATCGTGTCGGGAACGTTGATCGGGCTCGTGCTCTCCGGCAGTCCCGCGCGCGCGGAGCCGCCGATCCGCAGTCCTGAAGACGCGGCCTGCCGTCTGGAAGCCCGCGCCAAGGTGTTCTCGGCGCCCAATCCGCACGGCCTGGAACTCGAGCAGATCGGGCGCCAGATCTATTTTGCCTGCATGAGCAGGCTCGGCCAGCGCGAGGCACGGCCCGCGAAGCGCTCCAGCCGGCGGCGCGGTCATCGGCATCGGCGGCGCTGAAGCGCCGCCGGCCCGCTCAGGCGTCGAGTGGCGCGCCGATCCGGGCGCGGAGCTGTAGGCGGAGGCGATCGTCCCCGCCCTCGGCTTCGAGGGCTGCCATCAGGCGCAGGAGCTGACTGAGCGGGGTCGACCGGCTTCCGATGGCGTCCGCGATCTGCTCCGGTAGGGACTTCGAGCCGGGGATGAAGCGCCGTGCCGGGCCGGCGAGATGAGTCTGGGGCATACGAGGCGCGCGTCCTTCGAGAAGATCCAGATTGGCGGGCGGGTCGCTACGCCTTTCGATCGCCCTGCACCAGCCCCTTTCTCATATTTGCGTAGCCGGCATCAATCTCCGTCACCGCGCTGCAACAGCCGGGACGGAAACTGTGGATGATGAGCGCTGTGCGGTGGAAAGTGCTTTCCCGTCGCGCTTCTCACGCCGCCTCCAGCGGGGACCTCTCGAACCCGTCGAGGAGGTCCTGCGGGTCCCTGAAGATCGCCACGCAGCCCGACGCCGACAGGTCCGCCTCGGGGAATCCGCCGCAGAGCAGTCCGATCGTCGGCAGGCCGGCCTTTCCGGCGGCCTCGGCATCGTAGGGCGTATCACCGATCACGTGGATCGTGTCGCGGGTGCCGCTGTTGAGCTTCTTCAGGGCCGCCTCGAAGATGTCGGGATGCGGCTTCGAACGATCCGCGTCATCCGAGCTGGTCGCGACGTTCACCAAGTCGCCGATCTTGAGGATCTCGGTGTAGCGCTCGACCTCGGTGCGCTTGCCCGAGGAGGCGAGCGCGATCGTGAGACCGGCCGCCCGGATGCGCTCGAACAGGGGGCGGACGCCCGGAAACGGTCGCACCTCCGGCAGGTATTTTTGCTTGAACAGGTCGGAGCGGTAGGCCTCGATCGTTTCGCCCTCACGCTCGATCCGTGACTTCGGCAGGAACACCGGCATCAGCTCGTCACCGCCCTTGCCGATCTGACGGCGGACCTCGGTGAAATCGGTCTCGACGCCGAAATGTGTGAAGGCCTCGACCCAGGCCCGTGCATGTAGGTCGACGCTGTCGAGCAGCGTTCCATCGATGTCGAAAATCGCCGCGCGCATCCCAGCCTCCTCGCGGTGCAGGGCGCCCGCATCAGGGCATTCAACCGGGCGGCGGCGTGCCTGTTCCCATCGCTCCCCTGCCCCGGAACGACGGAAGCCCGCCCCCGGTCGGGGGCGGGCTTCCGGAGATCGCGGGGGCGCCGGAGCGCCGGCGCGTCAGTGCATCGCGGCGGGCGTGCGGGTGGGCTTTGCCTTGGCGGCAAGGCCGGCCGTAACCGCAGCCTTGGAGGCCCGGGCGGCCTTCGGCGCGGTCGGCTTGGCAGTCTTGACGGCTGCAGCAGGCTTGGTGGCCTCGGCCGCCGGAGCGGCAATCTTGGCCGTGACGGCCTTGGTCGTGGCAACCTTGGTCTTCGCAATCTTGGTCGCAGAAGCCTTCGCGGCCGGCTTGGCGACCTTGGCGACGTTCTTCGGCGCAGCCTCACCGGCTGCCAGCGCGACGTTGGCGCGCAGCACGGCCTCGGCGCGGATCCAATGGGCCGCGGCCTGCCCGTGAGTCCGGCCCTCGGCTTCCCAGATGTAATAGGCGCACTCGCGCACGTTCTGCTCGCTGATCTGCATGCGGTCGATCTCCTGTCCGTCCCGCCGGCGACGATCGGAGCACGGAGTTAAAGAGGGGTTAACCGTGACGGGGGCGCCGTCCTCCCTCGCCCGCAATCGGGACGCGGCGCTGGGCCTTGTCCAGACGAGCCCGGTCGCCGGAGCCACCGGCTGGGCCGCTGGATCCGGTGCCGCGCCGAGAATCCGTGCACTGGCTCGCGGGCGTGCCGGCAAGAATACCGTCAGGCCGAAATCCCGAGCACGCGGCGTGCCTCCGTCAACAGCACCGCGTGCCGTGCCGCCCCGGGACCCTGGTCGGGCGCTTCCCGGCCGGCCCGGGCGATGATGTCTTGGAAGTTGCGGCGATCAAGGGCGCGCTGGCTGATGCTCGCCAGGACCGCGTTCAGCACGATCCGGACCGCCTCGGTGCGCTCGTCGGCGGTTGCCACGGCCTCCGCACCTGCCGCACTCGCGCCCGCTGCGTCGTGGTCGGCCGCCGCATCTGCACGGCTTCGCGCGTCTTCGAGGTCCGCCGCGAGGCGGCGTGCCTCCTGCCACGTAGTGTCGTGCTGATGCGTGCGCAGGGCCAGCAGGACCTTGAGCGATGCGGCCTCCGCTTGGGCCGCGTCGAGCTTGGCCTGGGTCTCGCGGAGGTCCTCGCTTAATCTTTGCGCGAGCGTCTGGTCCCCAGTCACGTCCACGTCCAGCTCCTGTGCCACCTCGACCCCGCCCGTCCTGTCGCGCTCCTCGGCGAATGTCCACTCCGTGGTCGCGGGCGCCAGGTTGAGAAAATCCGGGTGGCGGTCCACATGGAAGGTGGCGCCGCGGGGCGCCTGTCCCGGCCGGCCTTGAACCGGCGCAGTGGAGTTTGCCCAGCATGTTTATCCAGACCGAAGCCACGCCGAACCCGGCGACCCTGAAGTTTCTGCCCGGACGCGTGGTCCTGTCCGAATCGACCTTCGAAGCCCGCGATGCCGAGGCTGCCGGCCGGTCACCCCTCGCCTCGGCGCTGTTCGCCGTTCCCGGCGTGTCCGGCGTCTATTTCGGGCACGACTTCATCTCCGTCACCAAGGCGGAGGACGGGTCCGAATGGGCCCAGGTGAAGCCGGCCGTGCTCGGCGCGATCATGGAGCATTTCCAGTCCGGTGCACCCGTGATGGCGGAAGGCGGTGCCGGCGCTATCGAGCCGGGTGACGAGTTCTACGACGAGGCCGACCACGACACCGTGGTGACGATCAAGGACCTGCTGGAGACGCGTGTGCGCCCCGCCGTCGCCGGCGATGGCGGCGACATCACTTTCCGCGGATACAAGGAAGGTGTCGTCTATCTGGAGATGAAGGGTGCCTGCTCGGGTTGCCCGTCGTCGACCGCCACGCTTCGGCACGGCGTACAGAACCTGTTCCGCCACTTCCTGCCGGAGATCCGCGAGGTCCAGGCGATCTGAGCCGCCGCCGGGACGAGGCTCGCCAAGGCCTCGTCCCCGAACCAAGCGCGCGGCGGGTCCCGGTGCGCTGGCGTTCGGCTTCTTTCGTCGCGGCGCACCGGGCGGCGCAGGCTTCTGAGAGGGCACGCGGCCGGCAGTCTCACCCACCCCTCGCGCCGTCCCGAGGAACGGTAAGCCGGCGCACCCGCAAGACGCGAAACGCGCATCGTATTCGTGGAGCTGCCGGCTCGATTGAGAAGTAAAAATCCTCAACTATGCGTCGATTGTTGCTTTGTTGATCAGTATTTAAAATTTAATTCTGAATAGTTGCGGTAAAGTCGATGGTCGTCTGCGAATGCCATCGGCAAACAACTTGGCGTGAACTTCGGACGGTGGGCTTGACGGGCGAGGACGCTGCGACCTTCGATGGCGCATCGATCCCGGAGATCCGCATGGGCTTGCTGGCGCGCACGAGCATCCTCACGAAGCTGCTGTTGATCAACCTGACCATCACGGTGATCGTCGGCAGCTGCATCTGGTTCGCACAGGATCGGATGCTGGCCGTCGACGCGACCTACACGGTGCTGCTGTCGCGTGACGCCAAGGCGGTGTCGAACGTGCGCCGTAGCAATCGGCTGAACAACACGCTGACCTATCTGGTCTACCGGATGATCGCCGAGCCGGAACGCGAAACGGTCCGCGAGGTCGCCGCCACGTTCGATGTCGCGGTCTCCGAGATCCGGGAAACGCTGGCCGAGATCGCCCGCCAAGTCCCGGTCCTCGCCGATCAGGTCCAGGCCCAGCGCGCCCGGATCGAACGCTTCATCACGCATGCCACCGAGGTGCGCAGCCTCGCCATCGACGGCGAGAAGGCGGCGGCCTTGAGCTGGGCGCATGCCGAAATCGATCCGCTCTTCAAGAAGCTCGGCGTCGAAGGAGCACGGCTCGGGGATGCCATCGGAGCCAGTATGGACAACCTGTCCGACACTCTGACGATGCGGACCAACGCGACGCGCTACACTCTGATCGGGTTCGGCGCCCTCGGAACGGTGATCGGCCTCGTCTGCGCCCTCGCGGTCTCCACGATCGGGATCACGCGTCCGCTGGGTCGGCTCGTTTCCGTGCTGCAGCGCATGGCGCGGGGCGAGATCGCGGCCGAGATCGCGGAGGCGCGCCGCGGCGACGAGATCGGCGCGGTCGGCCGGGCCGTGGAGGGCATCAGGGCCATGGTGGCGCAGAAGGCTGCCGAGGACATCCAGCTCCGGCATCGTGCCGATGAGGCAGCGATCCTGGAGCGGCGGCGCACGACGGTCGAGCTCGCCGACCGGTTCGAGCAGGCGGTCGGCGGCATCGTCGCCCAGGTCTCCGGTTCGGCTGCGGATCTGCAGGCGACGGCCGAAGCCATGACGCACGCCGCCGTCGAGGCGAGCAGCCGATCGGGCGCGGTGGTGACCGCCGCCGAGGAAGCGGCCTCCAACGTCGGCGCGGTGGCGGCGGCCACCGAGGAACTCGGCGTGTCGATCCGTGAGATCGGACGCCAGGTCGTGGGCTCGTCCAGCCTCGCCCGGCAGGCGGTCGGCGAGGCGGAGGCCGTCGCCCGGCGGATGGAAGCGCTCAACGGTGTGATGACGAAGATCGGCGACGTGGTCGGCCTGATCGCGTCCATCTCCGGGCAGACCAACCTGCTGGCCCTCAACGCCACCATCGAGGCCGCCCGGGCCGGCGAGGCGGGCCGGGGTTTCGCGGTGGTGGCCGGGGAGGTCAAGGAACTCGCCGGCCAGACCGCGCGGGCGACCGACGAGATCGCCGCGCAGATCGGCGCGGTCCAGGATGCGACCGGCGCGTGCGTGAGTGCGATCGGGTCGGTCACGGGTCGCATTCGCGAGATCAACGGCTTGGCGGCGAGCATCGCGGCGGCTGTGAAGCAGCAAGGCGCGGCGACCCAGGAGATCGTCCGCAACACCGCCCAAGCGGCGGGCGGAACGGACGAGGTGACCCGCCACATCGCCGGGGTCGCGGAGGCGTCCGGGGGGGCCGGTGCGGCGGCCACGCAGGTGCTGGCATCGGCCTCCGCGCTGGCGCGCCAGTTCGATGAACTGAACGGTGAGGTCCGGCGCTTCCTCGACGCGGTCCGCGCCGCTTGAGCGCAACCGCCATGGCCGCGCCGGACCGGCGCAAGCGGGCAACACTCCACTGGCGATGAACCCATCGCCGGCGCCCTGCCGCTGACGCGACGGCCGATTTGCTTTATCGATCGAGGCTCTTCGCGTCCTTCGGGGGCGTCAAGGAGGTAACGGCCGGTTCGAACCGGCGGGTGGGAGTGGACGTGCGTATCCTTGCCATCGACACAGCGCTGGATACCTGCGCCGCCTGCGTCACGACGGAGGATTCCGAGGCGCCGCTCTCTGCCGAGGCGCTGCCGATGGCGCGAGGCCACGCCGAATCGCTGCTCCCGTTGATCGAGCGGGTCATCGCCCGGGTCGAAGGCGGCTTCGAGGCGATCGACCGCGTGGCCGTCACGGTGGGTCCCGGCAGCTACACGGGCCTGCGCGTCGGGCTGTCGGCCGCCCGCGCCATCGGGCTCTCTACGGGAAAGCCGGTCGTCGGCGTCGGCACGCTGTCGGCCCTCCTGGCGCCGCTCCTGACCGAGACGGCGGAAGGTATGATCGCCGCGGTGATCGATGCCCGGCACGGTGCGGTCTACGTCCAGGCCCTGGGGGCCGGCGACGGGCTCGCCCCCGCCCATCTCGCCGTCGAGGCGGCGGCCGAGCGCCTCGGCACCGGACCCATTCTCCTGACCGGCTCGGGGGCGCCGCTCCTGGCGGCCGCACTGGCCGAGCGCGGCATCGATGCCAAAATCGCCGGCATCGCGGGTCCCGACATCGCGTCGGTCGCCTCCCTGGGCCTCCTGGCCGATCCGGCTCAGGCCTTGCCGCGCCCCCTCTATCTGCGCGGCCCCGATGCCCGGCCCCAGGGCCATGCGCGGATCGCCCGGCAATGACGCGCCCCGCCCCCTTCTGGCCTTTCGACTGGTGGTTCGCGTGGTGGGACGCGCTGACGCCCGAGCCCTACGTCGCCCCGCTGACCGATGCGTCGCAGGCCCCGGCGCTGGCCCGCCTCCACGCCACCGCCTTCGCGCGCCCCTGGGACGCGCACGAGTTCGAGCGCATGCTCTGCGAGCGCTCGACCCAGGCCCACGGCCTGTGGCGCGCCGGAACGCTCCAGGGTTTCGTGCTCTCGCGCCGGGCGGCCGACGAGGCCGAGATCCTCACCGTGGTGCTCTCTCCGGCGCTCCGCGGTGGCGGTCACAGCCGCAAGTTCCTGCGCGAGCACCTGTCCAGCCTTGCGCGGGCCGGCATCACCCGGGTGCATCTGGAGGTCGACGAGGGCAACGCGCCCGCCCTGAAGCTCTACGCCCGCCACGGGTTCCGACAGGTCGGGGCGCGCACCGGCTATTACCTCAAGGCCGACGGCAGCCGGGCGACCGCGCTGACGATGAGCGCCGACCTGTAGCGCCGTGAGCCGCTTCGGCATCGCTTGGCGCGGCGCGGCGCTTGCCCTCGCACTCGCGATCCTGGCGCCGCCGCACTGGATCGCCCTGCGGGTCCTCGGCCGCCGCGCCGGTCTGGCGCCGCTGCTGTTTCACCGGGTGTTCCTGCGCCTGTTCTCGGTGCGGGTGACGCAGAGCGGGACCCCACCGGCTCCCGGCGAAGCCGCCCTCGTGCTGGCCAATCACGTCTCCTGGCTCGACATCATCGCGATCGGATCGCTGCGCCCGCTCTCCTTCGTGGCCAAGTCTGAGATCGCCGGGTGGCCGGTGATCAGCTCCCTCGCGGGTCTGCAGCGCACGATCTACATCGACCGGCGACGGCGCGCGGCCACCGGTGCGGTCAGCTCCGCGATCGGTCACCGCCTGGCCGGGGGCGAGCTAGTGGTGCTGTTCGCCGAGGGAACGACGAGCGACGGCACCCGCCTCCTCCCGTTCCGATCCTCCCTGGTCGGCGCGGCGCGGGCCGCCCTGCAGGCCGAGGCCGGGTCCGGGCGGGTCCGCCTCCAGCCGCTCGCAATCAGCTATCCACATCGCAACGGCCTGCCGGTGACACGCTCCGAGCGCGTCGAGATCGCGTGGTATGGCGACATGGAACTCGCCCCGCATCTCTCCGACTTCCTGCGCGGCGGCCCCGTGGACGTGCACGTCGTCTGGGGCAGCCCGATCGCCTTCGAAGCGAGTACCGACCGGAAGGTCGCCACGGCGGCCGCCGAAGCCGAGGTCCGTGCCGCCCTGCGGGGCGTCGGCGCGGGACGGGGTCCGAGCGCGCCCGCGACGGCTGTGCGGCCGACCTCGCCCGGCGTCGGCCTGCGTGAGCCCGAGATGGCCGAGGTCTGACGCCTCAGGTCCGTCTTCGCGCGGACGGAACAGCCGTTCGGCGGCCCGGCACCGTTCGGTCGCGCAGCGCGCCGCCTGCGGGCGGGGACTTCCGGACTCGGATCGCGGCAGAAGTTGGCGACGCGCCCGCCGACGCGGGCGTCACCCGGGACATCGTCTCCGCCGCGCGGCGGCTTCGGACATGACCGGGATGTGGTTCTGGCTTTTCGCCGAAGATCTATCCGTAGAAATGACCTCAGAATACATGATGCGACAGATTGAGCGGGCTGAATCTCTCTGCTAGCTAGGCCGCAATCCGTATCAGCCGGAATTTTTTGGGAGACGCCCGTTGCAAACCTGGAATCAGGTTTACGATCCGTTCGGGAGCGCTTGGCTCTCGACGCTCGCCGCCTCAGTGCCGGTCATCGCACTGCTCGTCATGATCGCCAGCGGGCGCGTGCAGGCCCATATCGCGGCCATCATCGCCCTCGGCCTCGCCATGCTGGTCGCCATCGTGGGCTTCGGCATGCCCACCGATCTCGCCACCCGCGCGGCGCTCCTCGGGGTGGTCACGGGCTTCTTCCCGATCGGCTGGATCATCCTCAACGTGATCTTCCTCTACCGGCTGACGGTTGAGAAAGGCTGGTTCGCGATCCTGCAGCAATCGGTCGCCGGGATCACGGCCGACCGGCGCCTGCAGCTCCTGCTGGTGGCTTTCGCGTTCGGCGCCTTCTTCGAGGGCGCGGGCGGGTTCGGCACGCCGGTCGCCGTCACCGGCGCGATCCTGATCGGGCTGGGCTTCTCGCCGCTCGCCGCCTCGGGCCTGTCACTGATCGCCAACACCGCCCCCGTCGCCTTCGGCGCGCTGGGCGCCCCGATTCAGGGTCTCGCCTCCGTCACCGGATATCCGCCGGAGATCCTCGGCGCGATGATCGGCCGGCAGCTGCCGCTCTTCTCGCTGATCGTGCCGTTCTGGCTGATCTGGGTCTTCGCCGGCTTCCGCGGCATGATCCGGGTGTGGCCGCCGATCCTGGTCTGCGGCGCCTCCTTCGCGGTCGCGCAGTTCCTGATCTCGAACTACGTGAACCCCTGGATCGTCGATATCGGCGCCTCGCTCGCCTCGATGCTCGCCCTCGTGCTGTTCCTGAAGGTGTGGCAGCCCAAGGAGATCTGGACGTCGCCGGCTCTGCGCGGCCACGATCCGTCGCTCGCCGTGGCCGGTCCCCGTCCGGTGGCGCTCGGCGCCGGCGTCCCCGGCTCACCCCCGGTCCATACCGGCGCGCGCACCGCCACGCAGGGCGAGATCCTGATGGCCTGGGTGCCGTGGATCATTCTCTCGATCATCGTGGCGATCTGGGGAACCGGCTGGTTCAAGGGCATCGTGAACCCGCTCTTCACCTGGAAGTACGAGGTGCCGGGCCTTCACAACGTGATCATGAAGGTGCCGCCGGTGGTGGCGAAGCCCATCCCGGAAGGCGCGGTCTTCCTGTTCACCTACATGTCGTACACCGGCACGGGGGTGCTGATCGCCGCGATCATCTCCGGCCTGATCATGCGCTTCTCGCCGCTGCGCCTCGTCTCGGCCTATTTCGAGACGATCTGGGCCCTGCGCTACTCGCTGATCACCATCGCGGCGATGCTCGCGCTCGGCGTCCTCACCCGCTACGCGGGCGTCGACGCCACGCTCGGCCTCGCCTTCGCGGGCACCGGCATCCTCTACCCGTTCTTCGGGACGCTGCTCGGCTGGCTCGGCGTGGCGCTTACGGGATCGGACACGGCCTCGAACGTCCTGTTCGGCGGCCTGCAGCGGATCACCTCCGAGCAGCTCGGCCTGCCGGGCGTGCTGATGGCGGCTGCGAACTCGTCGGGTGGCGTGATGGGCAAGATGGTCGACGCGCAGTCGATCGTCGTCGCCTCGACGGCCACCGGCTATTTCGGCCAGGAAGGCAAGATCCTGCGCTTCGTGTTCTGGCACTCGATCGCGCTCGCCTGCCTCGTCGGCCTGTTCGTGATGCTGCAGGCCTACGTGCCGTTCTTCCAGCAGATGGTGGTGGACGTGCCCGCCGCGGTGCCGGCCGCGCACTGAGACGGCCGGCGCTTTGCGCCGCCTCGATCGTTCACCGGCCGCCTACGGGCGGCCGGTTGCGTTTCGGCGCCGCGACGGCCCGCGCGATCCGTGCTACAGGCCTCGCGCCGGCCCGCCCGCACGGGGCGGGCGCGAGGATTTGAGCGGATTGGTTCGGGACGGCGCACGTTGAAGAAGGCTTTCGTCAAATCCTACGGCTGCCAGATGAACGCCTACGACGCGGCCCGCATGGCCGACGTGCTCGGCGCTGAAGGCTACGCGGCGACCGACACGGTCGAGGACGCGGACATCGTCGTCCTCAACACCTGCCACATCCGCGAGAAGGCCGCCGAGAAGGTCTATTCCGAACTCGGGCGCCTGCGCGTCCTCAAGGGCGAGAGGAAAGCACAAGGCCTCGACACGCGTATCGTCGTGGCCGGCTGCGTCGCGCAGGCCGAGGGCGCCGAGATCCAGGCGCGCCAGCCCGCCGTCGACGTGGTGGTCGGACCCCAGAACTATCACCGCCTGCCGGATCTCCTGGCCCGGTCCCGCGAGCGCCGCGTGGTCGACACTGAGTTTCCCGTCGAGGACAAATTCGACCACCTGCCCCGGCGGCGGACGCTCGGCGCCTCGGCCTTCCTCACCGTGCAGGAGGGCTGCGATAAGTTCTGCGCGTTCTGCGTGGTGCCGTATACCCGCGGCGCCGAGGTGTCGCGGCCCGTGGCGGCGGTGCTCGCCGAGGCCGAGAAACTCGCCGAGGGCGGCGTCCGCGAGATCACGCTCATCGGCCAGAACGTCAATGCCTACCACGGCACCGGCACCGACGGTCCAGTGGCCGGCCTCGCCGAGCTGGTCCGCGCGGTGGCGCGCATCCCCGGCATCGCCCGGATCCGCTACACGACCAGCCACCCGAACGACTTCGACGACGCGCTGATCCGGGCCCATGCCGAGATCCCGGCCCTGATGCCGTACCTGCATCTGCCGGTGCAGGCGGGTTCGGACCGGATCCTCGCCGCCATGAACCGCAAGCACACCGGCGACCAGTACCGGCGCCTGATCGACCGCGTGCGCGCAGCCCGACCCGATATCGCCCTCTCATCCGATTTTATCGTCGGCTTTCCGGGAGAGACCGACGCGGATTTCGGCGAGACCCTGCGCCTGGTGCGCGATGTCGGCTTCGAGAGCGCGTTCTCATTCAAGTACAGCCCCCGCCCCGGTACGCCGGCCGCGGACCGCACCGACCAAGTGCCGGAGTCCGTGATGGCGGCGCGGCTCGCCGAACTCCAGGCGCTCCTCGATAGCCAGCGCTACGCCTATCAGCGGGCGGCCGAGGGGCGGACCTTCGACGTGCTGGTGGAGAAGCCCGGGCGGCGTCCGGGCCAGGTCGCGGGCAAGACGCCGCACCTCCTCGCCGTGCAGTTCGACGCGGCGGCTCACCATATCGGCTCCGTGGTCAGGGTACGCATCACCGAGGCGGGAACGAACAGCCTGTTCGGGCAGCTGGTCTCGGAGGCTGCGGCGGCATGAGGCATGTGCGAGGATGACGGCTTGAGCGCATCGGACGGGGCGGGCGCGCGCGGCGCCCTGCGGGGTCGTGGACCGGCGGCGCGGCCTGCCGGATCGGACGAGGCGGTCGAGGTGCCGCTGACCTTCGACGACAACCGGCTCGCGAGCCTCGTCTTCGGCCAGTACGACCAGAACGTCGCCCATATCGAGCGGCGCCTGGAGGTCACCGCCACGGCGCTCGGCAATCATCTCGTCATCAAGGGGCCGCCCGACGCCGTCGAGACGGCGCGGCGGGTCTTCGAGAAGCTCTACGCGCGGGTGCGGACCGGCGGCAGCACCCTCACGCTCGGTGATGTCGACGGCGCGATACGCGAGGCAACCGCCCAGGCGACGCTGTTTCCGGCCGAGGCGATCGCGGCCGAGGCCGACAAGCCGCATTTCGAACAGATCGCGACCCGCAAGCGTGGGGCCGTGCGGGCGCGCAATCCCGCGCAGGACGCCTACATCAAGCTGCTGCGCTCCAACGAGCTGGTCTTCGCCGAGGGGCCCGCCGGAACCGGCAAGACCTGGCTCGCGGTCGGGCACGCGGTGTCGCTGCTCGAGCAGGGCCACGCGGAGCGGCTCATCCTGTCGCGGCCCGCCGTCGAGGCCGGCGAGCGCCTGGGCTTCCTGCCGGGCGACATGCGCGAGAAGGTCGATCCGTATCTCCGGCCGATCTACGACGCCCTCTACGACTTCATGGAAGCGCGGCACGTCGACCGCGGCCTCCAGACCGGCATGATCGAGATCGCGCCGCTGGCGTTCATGCGCGGTCGCACCCTCACCAACGCGGTGGTGCTGCTCGACGAGGCGCAGAATACCACCTCCATGCAGATGAAGATGTTCCTCACCCGGCTGGGCGAGGGCTCGCGCATGATCATCACCGGCGATCCCAGCCAGATCGATCTGCCCCCGGGCCAGAAGTCCGGGCTGGTCGAGGCGGTCAACGTGCTGGACGGGGTCGAGGGCATCGGGCGCGTGCGGTTCAAGGACGTCGACGTGGTGCGCCACGACCTCGTCCGCCGGATCGTCACCGCCTACGAGCGCGCGGCCCACGGCGACGGCGAGGCCGACCGCAATCCAAACCCCCGGCGGCGGCCTCCGGCGTGAGTGGGGTCCACGAGATCGACGTCGCCGTCGAGGACGAGCGCTGGGAATCCGCGATCCCCGGCCTCGACGCGCATGTCAGGCGCGCTGTCGAGGCGGGTCTCGCGGTCGCCCCCGGGAAGCCCGCCGACCCGGTCGAGGTCAGCATCCTGCTGACGGACGATGCCGCCGTGCAGGAACTCAATCGGACGTGGCGCGGCAAGGACAAGCCCACCAACGTCCTGTCCTTCCCGGCGCCTCCGCAACCGCCGCGGGCCGGCGCGGCCGTTCCGCTCGGCGACGTGGTCCTTGCTTACGAGACCCTGGTGCGCGAGAGTGCCGAGCAGTCGAAGCCGCTCCAGAATCACCTCGCGCACCTCCTCGTCCATGGCACCCTGCATTGTCTCGGTCAGGACCACGAGATCGGCGAGGCCGAGGCTGACGTCATGGAAGCCCTCGAGGTCGCGGCTCTCGCGACCCTGGGCATCCCGGATCCTTATGCCTGAGCGCGCGACGTCCGACCGACCCCAGACCCGAGAGACATGAGCAACGATCGAAGTCGCGGCGCGGCCCTGGCCGCGCCCAGTTCCACCGAGGGCGAATCCCAGAACCGGGAGCCCTGGTACGACCGCCTTCTCCAGGCGCTTCACCTCAAGCCGCGCGACTCGCTGCGCGAGGGACTTGAGGAAGCGCTGGCGGAGCCGGATGCCGGCGAGAGCGGCCTGACCCCGCTCGAGCGCATCATGCTCAAGAACGTCCTCGGCCTGCACAAGGTGCGCGTCGACGACGTCATGATCCCCCGGGCCGACATCGTCGCCGTCTCGAACGACACGAGCCTCGGCGACCTGCTCAAGCTGTTCCGCACCGCCGGTCATTCCCGGTTGCCGGTCTACGGCGAGACGCTCGACGATCCCCGCGGCATGGTCCACATCCGCGACCTCGTCGACCACATCGCCGCCAAGGCCGAACCGGCCCGGCGCTCCGCTCCGGCCGTGGCGAAGCCCGTCGACCCGACCGTCGACGGCGTGGCGGAGGCCCCGGTCGCGCCGCGCGTGCGCCGGCCGGCGGCCCGCCTGCCGCGAGGTCTGGACCTCGGCAAGGTCGACCTGACCCCGACCCTGGCGGCCGCGCGCATCCAGCGTCCGGTCCTGTTCGTGCCACCGTCCATGCCGGCGATCGACCTGCTGGTCCGGATGCAGGCGACGCGGACCCACATGGCGCTCGTCATCGACGAGTACGGCGGGACCGACGGCCTGATCTCCATCGAGGACCTGATCGAGGTGGTGGTCGGCGATATCGAGGACGAGCACGACGTCGCGGAGGATAAGCACGTCCAGCGCGTCGACGGCGAGGACGAGGTCTTCGTGGCCGACGCGCGCACGCCCCTGGCCGAAATATCGGAGGCGACCGGTGTCGACCTCGCCGCGGCGGTCGGCGAGATGGCCGAGGAGATCGACACGCTGGGCGGCATGATCGTCACGCTGGCCGGGCGCGTCCCCTCGCGGGGCGAACTGATCGCCGGCCCCGGAAACCTCGAATTCGAGGTGCTCGACGCCGACCCCCGACGCCTGAAGCGCCTGCGCTTCCACAAGGGTGCGGCGCGAATCGGCACCGTGGTTCCGCTCGCCCTGCCTCCGCCCTCAAGCAGCCCGACCAGCGAGACGCCGCACCCGTGACGGTCCCGGCGTGATTCGTCTGGTGGACGGCTTCGCCCGGGCCTCCTCGGCGGCCGGCGCGCCCATGCGCGGCCCCGTGGGCGGTCCCATAGACGATCCGGCCCGCGCCGCAGGGCCGGGCGCCGTCTCGGCGATCCAGCGCCTGACGGGATGGCGCCGCCTCGGGCTGGCGTGGCTCGCGGGCGCGCTGGGTGCGCTGGCCATGCCGCCTTACGGCATCCTGCCGGCCCTGGCCGTATCCCTCGCGATCGCTGTCTGGCTCCAGGATGGCGCCGTCTCCGGACGGACCACGCTCGGGCGCTTCCGACCCTGCTTCCTGCTCGGCTGGGCCTGGGGCTTCGGCTATCTCACGGCCGGCCTGTGGTGGCTCGGCCAAGCCTTCCTGGTGGAGGCCGACGAATTCCTCTGGGCCCTGCCGCTGGGGGTGATCGGCCTGCCCTTCGCGCTCGGCCTGTTCTACGGCGCAGGGTTCGGCGCCGCGGGCCTGCTGTGGGGACGAGGTCCCGCGCGCATCGCCGCCCTGGCCTTCGGTCTGGGCGCCGCCGAGTGGCTGCGCGGCCACGTGTTCACGGGCTTTCCCTGGAACAGCCTCGGCATGGCGCTGGCCCAGAACCTCTGGCTGATGCAGGGGGCCGCGGTGATCGGCCTCTACGGCCTCACGATCCTCGCGGTGCTGATCTGCGCCGCACCCGCGACGCTCGCCACCGGCTCGCATCCGCGCAGCCGATTCGGTCTGAGTGCCGCCGCCGCCATCGTGCTCGTCGGCATGGCCCTCTACGGCGCCGGGCGCCTCGGGCCGCCGGATCCGGTGGTGACGGGGGTGCGCCTGCGCCTCGTGCAGCCGAACCTGCCGCAGGACGCGAAGTTCAGGCCGGAGAACCGGGCCGACATCGTCGACCGCTACATCGAGCTGAGCCAGCGCCCGGTGGAGGCCGGGGAGCCCCCGCCGACCCATATCGTCTGGCCGGAATCGGCCTTCCCGTTCCTGATCCAGCGCGACCCCGACGCCCTCGCCCGGGTCGCGGCCGGGCTGAAGGCGGGGCAGCACCTCATCACCGGGGCGGCCCGTGCCGAGGAGCCCCTGCCGGGCGAACGCCTGCGCTACTTCAACGCCGTCATGGTGATCGGGTCCGACGGCGTGATCTCCGACAGCTACGACAAGGTCCACCTCGTCCCGTTCGGCGAGTACCTGCCCGCGCCCCTCGACGCGGCCCTGCGGGCGCTGGGCCTGCGGCAGTTCGTGGCGATACCCGGCGGCTTCTCCGCGGGCGCTCTGGCGGCGAAGCGGATACTGACGGTACCCGGTCTGCCGCCGACCGCGGCGACCATCTGCTACGAGGCGATCTTTCCGGGGGCAATCCTGCCCGCCGGACCGCAGTCCGCCGGGCTGATCCTGAACGTCACCAACGACGCCTGGTTCGGCGACACCCCTGGCCCCCGCCAGCACCTGGCGCAGGCACGTCTGCGTGCCGTCGAGGAGGGCTTGCCGCTCGTGCGCGACGCCAACACCGGCATCTCCGCGGTGATCGACCCGCACGGCCGGATCGTCGCACGCACGCCCCTCGATCAGGAGACCTGGCTCGACGCCGACCTGCCGGCTCGGATCATCGGCGGTACGCTCTACGGCCAATTCGGCGACGCGGCCTTCGCGCTGATGCTCGCCGCCTGCCTCGGAGGCGCTGTGATGGCGCGACGGCCGTGAGCGCGGGTCGTGCAACCCCGAGCCGCCTGCTCCTCGGGCTCGCGCTGATGCTCGTGGCGTTCAACCTGCGCCCGGCCCTCAGCACGGTCGGCCCCCTGCTGGCGACCATCCGCGACGGCACCGGCCTGGGCGCCGGCGGAGCCGCGATCCTCACCACGCTGCCGGTCCTGTGCCTCGGCATGGCCTGCGCGTTGGCCGCGCCGCTGATCCGGCGGATCGGACCCGATCTCGCGGTGCTGGCCGGCTCGACGATCCTGGCGGCAGGCCTGACGCTCCGCGGCTTGGGCGGCCTCGTGCCGCTCTTCGCCGGGACCGCCCTCGCCGCCATCGGCATCGGCCTCGACAACGTCCTGCTGCCGGCCCTGGTCAAGCGCGACTTCTCCGGCAGCGGCGGCCTGATGACCGGCCTCTACACCATGACCCTCTGCCTCGGCGCCGCCGCCGGGGCGGGCGCGGCGGTGCCCGTCGAGCACGCCCTCGACGGCGGGTGGCCCTCGGCCCTCGCGATCTGGGCATTGCCGGCTTTGGCCGCGGCCTTCCTGTGGGTCCCCTTCGCCCGCCGGAAAACGTCGACGGCGGCGCCCTCCGCCGGACGTCTGCTCCGCAGCCCGCTGGCCTGGTGGGTGACGGGCTTCATGGGCCTGCAATCGTCGCTCGCCTACATCCTCTTCGGCTGGCTGCCCCTGCTCCTGCAGGGCCGCGGGCTCTCGCCCCTGGATGCCGGGCTGTATGCCTCCCTGACGACGCTGGTGCAGGCGCCGGGCGCCCTCCTGACTGCCATGCTGGCCGCCCGCAGGCCGGATCAGCGGGCGTGGATCGTCGCCATCCCGGGTTTTACCGCGGCGGCCTTCCTCGTCCTCGCCTTCGGGGCTGATGCGCTGCGCATCCCAGCCGCCTGCGCCCTCGGGTTCGGCGTCGGCGGGTGCTTCGGGCTGGGTCTCACCCTGATCGTGCTGCGTGCCGCCGATGCGGCGAGCGCCGCCGGCCTGTCCGCCATGGCGCAGGGAATCGGCTATACGGGGGCCTGCCTGGGCCCGCTGATCTTCGGCCTCGCCCATGAGGCGACGGGCGGATGGGGTGTGCCGGGGGCGATGTTCGTCGGCATCGCCACCTCCGCGATCCTGATCGGCCTCGCCGCCGGCCGGGACCGCAAGGTCAGCGTCGCAGAACCGGAGGCGCGGGGCGAGGTTGCCCGGCCTGTCGCATCGACCCCCTGACCGGGCGCCGGTGCGTCCTCCGATACTCGGCGGGACAACCGTGGAAAATCGCTCCGGCGAGGGCGGAGCGCCGCTTCATGTGCTTCATCCGTGTCATCCCGCGGCTTAGGCCGGAACGCGGATACGTCCTCGACGGGTGCCGACCCGCGCGCACCCTTACTCAGAGCAATCGCGCGCGACGGCGGATCGACTCGGCCGCACCGTGCCGGGGTGACACGCATCGCAGAGATCGAAAGGCCGAGAATCCGCCTGGCCGCGGCCACGCTGCTCGCGGTGACGCTGATTGCGACGGGCGTCGAGGCCCGGGGGGCGGCGTCTACAGCGGTATGCGGGGCGGGGCGTGGGGCAGACCGATGGTACTCCTGAGGCCCGCAGGGCCTTTCATCGGGCGCGGCTTCCGGCGCGGCTTCGCGTAGCGGCCCCCCTATCATCGGCATTCTCGAGCCGGGCGCCAGTGGGGCTGCGGGTTCGGGCTCGGCGGCTTGGGGTTGGGCCTCGGCGGGGTGTTCGGCGACTGCGCCGACCCCTACGTCTCCGACGACGAGGCGTTCGCCGAAATGCCCGTTCCGGCGCCGGATCGAATCGGTTGGAGCGGCACATCCGCTTTCGGTCGCGGTCTGCGCCCGCCGGTTCAGGACCTACGATCCGGTCACGCGAACCCATGTCGGCAGGGGCTTCATTCGACGCCCCTGTCCCTGTCCGGGTGGAGCGTTCCCCGCCGACATGAACGCCGGTTCGGCGCTGGAGCGCGGCCGTCTCGGTCTTGAGCCATGACCCGCGCGCCACGCGAGCCGAAACGACGCGGGGTGCCCAGCGTCGAAGAAAAGGCCCCGCGGGCGAGAGCCCGCGAGGCCTTTCATCGATCCGTTCAGCGGATGCTTACTCGGCCGCGACCCGGTGCGCCTGCGACCCGTCCGTGAAGGTCTCGGCCTGCAGGCGCTTGCCCGGCGCGGCGCGACCCGGCAGCGGCGGCAGGGCCTTGGCCTTCTCCAGGTCGATGCCCGCACCCTCGGCGACGCGGCGGCCGTAATCCTCGTCGGCATGCCAGAAGTGCCAGACCATCCGCAGCTGGATCGGCTCCGGGCACTGCTTCATGTCGCCCACGAGGTTGGCGATCAGGTCGTCGCGCTCCCAGGTCTCGAAGGAGCGGTAGCGGACGCCCGCCTGGGTGTAGTCGTCCTCCGTGCGCGAGGTCTGGTAGCGGCCGAGATTGCCCTGGACCGGCTGATGATAGTCCTTCGCGGGCTTCGGTGCCTCGCGGAGCCCCTCGGCCAGCGTCGAGGGCTCGTAGTTGATGTGCTTGTTCGGACCGGTGCCGTCGACCCCGTAGGTCATCTGCCCGTCCCGCTGGTTCGAGTAGACCTTCACGCCGGGCTGCGGCGCGTTGATCGGCAGCTGCAGGTAGTTGGCACCGACGCGGTAGCGCTGCGTATCCGAGTAGGACAGCGTCCGGCCCTGGAGCATCTTGTCGTCCGAGAAGTCGATGCCGTCGACCAGGACGCCGGTGCCGAACGCCGATTGCTCGACCTCGGCGAAGAAGTTGTCGGGCACCCGGTCGAGCACCATGCGGCCCACCGGCAGCAGCGGGAACTGATCGACCGGCCACAGCTTCGTGTCGTCCAGAGGATCGAACGACAGGTGGTCGTTCGGGCCGTCCGGCATGATCTGCACGCAGAACTCCCACTCGGGGAAATTGCCGGCCTTGATGTTGTCGTAGAGGTCGCGAGTGGCGTGACCCACGTCCTTGGCCTGGATCTCGGAAGCTTGGCTCGAAGTCAGGTTGCGCACGCCCTGCTTCGGCTCCCAGTGGAACTTGCAGAGCACCGCCTCGCCCTGGTCGTTGACCAGCTTGTAGGTGTTGACGCCCGAGCCTTCCATCTCGCGGTAATTGGCCGGGATGCCCCAGGGCGACTTCAGGTGCGTCACCATGTGGATCGCTTCGGGGTGCTGGGCCACGAAGTCGAAGAAGCGCCAGGCCTCCTGCCGGTTCGTCACCGGATCCGGCTTGAACGCGTGGATCATGTCGGGGAACTTGATCGCGTCGCGGATGAAGAAGACCTTGAGGTTGTTGCCCACGAGGTCCCAGTTGCCGTCGACGGTCTTGAACTTCACCGCGAAGCCGCGCGGGTCACGCTCCGTCTCCGGGCTCTCCTTGGCGCCGGCGACGGTCGAGAAGCGCACGAACATCGGCGTCTTCACGCCGGTCTCGTTCAGCACGCGGGCGCGGGTGTACTTGGAGGCCGGCTCGTCGCCGATCTTGCCGTAAGCCTCGAACCAGCCATGGGCGCCGGCGCCGCGGGCGTGGACCACGCGCTCCGGAATACGCTCGCGATCGAAATGGGTGATCTTCTCGATGAACTGGTAGTTCTCGAGCGTCGCCGGCCCGCGCTCACCGACCGTGCGGGTGCTCTGGTTGTCGCGGACCGGATGGCCCTGGCGGGTGGTCAGGATCGGGCGTTGATCGCTCATGCGTTCCGTTTCTCCGTGGTGCAACGGTTCCGGGGGACAGGCCAGCCTGGAACTGTTCTGTGGAAGGGTTATGGCCCCGGGACGACCCCGAGGCAAATGCATCGTCACAAAGGTTCTGATAGACGCAGCCTATGAATCTGGCTGGTCTGTCCCTGCGCGGTCTCGAATACGTCGCCGCCGTCGCGGATGAAGGGCATTTCGGCCGCGCCGCCGAGCGCTGCAACGTCAGTCAGCCAACGCTCAGCGTGCAGGTGCGCAAACTGGAAACTGCGCTCGGCCTGACATTGTTCGAGCGCTCCAATCGGCGGGTCCTGCTCACCGAGGCCGGTCAGGTCATCGTGCGGCAGTCGCGCGTGGTGCTGGCGGAGGCGCAGCGGCTGCTCGCCCTCGCCAGCGAGGGGCGCGGCGCGCCATTGACGGGACGTCTCGTCCTCGCGGCGATCCAGACTCTCGGGCCGTATCTCTTCCCCCTCGTGCTGCGCCCGCTGCGCGAGCAATACCCGCTGCTGATGCTGTCGCTGTCGGAATCGCGCACGACCGAGATCATCGAGGGTCTGCGCGACGGCCGCATCGATGCGGCCCTCGTCTCGCTGCCGGTGCCGCAGCACGGGCTCTCGGTGGCACCGCTCTTCGTCGAGCCGTTCTGGCTCGCCTGTCCGGCCGAGCACGCCCTCGCCCGCGGCGGCGCCCTGTCGGCGACCGAGATCGCCGGACCGGATCTGCTGCTCCTCGATGAGGGCAATTGCCTGCGCGACCAGACGATCGCGGCCTGCGGCGCCGGCTCGTCGGTCGGGCGACACGCCACGAGCCTGGAGACCCTCCGCTCGATGGTGGCGGCGGGCGCCGGGTACACGCTGCTTCCGGCGCTCGCCGTACCGGCGCATCCCGACCCGAGCGGCCTGATGGTGACCCGGTCGTTCGACGTCGACGGACCCGGACGCACCATCGCGCTGGTCTGGCGGGCCAGCGACCCGCGGGCGGCCGGGTTGGCGAGTTTGGCGGCATTCTTCCGGGCCCATGCGCCGCCGGGTACGGCCGTCTGCCGCGACGAGGACGTGACGGAGGCGTAGCCCAGGGCCGTTGGGCCGGCCACGGCACCAGGGCTGACGGCGTCGCCGGTAACCGCGAACCCTCAACCCTGCCCAATCGGGCGCGCAGCGTCGATCCCGGAATCCGCTGTGTCGAAACTCTGCCGTGACAGCGACAATATTGCGCTATAGCGCGCGCCTCACGCCCGATGGTCCCAGCGGGCCCCTCTTGATCGGTCGCCTTGCCCTCTCTCCGCACCATCGGCCTCTGGGCCGCCCTCATCGCTGCGTCCGCGGCCGTCTCGTACGGCCTGGTGCGCGCGCAGTTTCCGGCCGCGCTGCTGCTCGGGCCGATGATCGGCGCCATCGCGTTCGGGGTCGGCGGATCGCGCCTTCACGTGCCCCGCGCGGCCTTCCAGGCCTCGCAGGCTGCGATCGGTTGCCTCGTGGCACACGCCGTCACCGGGCAGATCGCCCAGACCCTCCTGGAGGACGGACCGCTCATCGTCGCCGTCGTGCTGGTGACGGTCGCGGTCAGCGGCCTCGTCGGCTGGATCCTGACCCGGCTGCGCGTGCTGCCCGGGACGACGGCGGCCTGGGGATCCTCGCCGGGCGGCGCGTCCGCGATGGTGGCGATGGCCGAGGATTTCGGCGCCGACCCGCGTCTGGTCGCCTTCATGCAGTACGTGCGCGTCGCCGCGGTGGTGTTCTCGGCCTCCCTCGCCGCGCGATTCCTGATGGATACCCCCGTCCCGGGGGCCGCCGTCGCGGGATCCGGAGAGGTGACCGGTCCGCTCTCGCTCCTCGCGACCCTGGCGGTCGCCGTGGTCGGTGCCGGCGCAGCCCTGGCGCTGCGGGTCCCGGCCGGCGCGCAGGTCGGCCCGATGGTGCTCGGCAGCCTGCTCCACGCCACCGGCCTCGTCCGCATGGCGCTGCCGGTGCCGCTCCTCGAACTGGCCTATGCCTGCATCGGCATCTACGTGGGCCTGCGGTTCACCCGGGAGACCCTGCGCCTGACCTTCACGGCACTCCCCGGCATCCTGGCGGCGACGTTCTCCGTGATCGCCCTCTGCGCCGCCTGGGGCTGGGGCCTGACCCTGCTGCTGCCGATCGACCTTCTCACCGCCGTCCTCGCCACCAGCCCCGGCGGTCTCGATTCGGTCGCGATCATCGCGGTCGGCTCGAAGGCCGACGTCTCCTTCGTGCTGGCGGTACAGACGCTGCGCCTGTTCGTGGTGCTGCTCACCGGCCCGTTGCTCGCCAAGTGGATCAGCCGCTCCGTTCCGGGGGCGGCCCGATGAACGCCCTCGTTGTCGCCTTCCTCAATTCCTGGCGCGGGCTGCGCCACGGCGCGCGCACCGAGCGGGCGGTGCGGCAGGAACTCGTCCTGCTGGCGCTCGGCGTGCCGGTCGCGCTGCTCCTCGGCCCGACGCTGTGGGTGCGCGTCGCCCTCGTGGTGAGCCTGCTGCTGATGCTGGCGGCCGAATTTCTGAACACCGCTGTCGAGAAGCTCTGCGACCACGTCCATCCGGGTCATCATCCGATGATCGGCACCGTGAAGGACCTCGCCTCCGCCGGCACCTTCATGGCGCAGATGGCGGCCCTGTTGGTGTGGGTGGCGGCGCTGGTGGAGCGGCTGGGCTGATCTGCCTCGCGCCGGCTGCGCTCGCATCCGCGGGCCGGAGGGTCTATCTGGCCGGCATAGCCCTGCACATCCGCCGAGACTCCACACCGTGACGGACTACATCCGCAAGATCCTCACCGCCCGCGTCTACGACGTGGCGATCGAGAGCCCCCTCGATCCGATGCCGCGCCTGACGCAGCGGCTCGGCCGGCCGGTTCTCCTGAAGCGCGAGGATCTGCAGCCGGTCTTCTCGTTCAAGCTGCGCGGCGCCTACAACAAGATGTCGGGCCTGAGCCCCGACCAGATCGCCCGCGGCGTCGTCTGCGCGTCCGCCGGCAATCACGCGCAGGGTGTGGCGCTGGCGGCCGCCAAGCTCGGCGCGCGCGCCGTCATCGTGATGCCGCGCACCACCCCGTCGATCAAGGTCGATGCCTGCCGGGCTCGCGGCGCCGAGGTCGTGCTGCACGGCGACGCCTTCGACGAGGCGCTCGCGCAGGCGAAGATCCTCGAGACCGAGCAGGGCCTGACCTTCCTGCACCCGTTCGACGATCCCGACGTGATCGCCGGCCAGGGGACCATCGGCAAGGAGATCCTGGAGCAGCATACCGGGCCGATCGAGGCGATCTTCGTGCCGGTGGGCGGCGGCGGACTGGCCGCCGGGATCGCCACCTTCGTGAAGTACCTGCGGCCGGGCACCAAGGTGATCGGCGTCGAGCCCGAGGACGCCGCCTGCATGGCCGCTGCGCTCGCCGCCGGCACGCGGGTCAGCCTGCCCTCCGTCGGCCTGTTCGCCGACGGCGTGGCCGTCCGTCAGGCGGGCGAGGAGACGTTCCGGCTCTGCCGCGAGCACCTCGACGAGGTGATTACCGTCGACACCGACGCCATGTGCGCCGCGATCAAGGACATTTTCGACGACACCCGCGCGGTGTCGGAGCCCTCCGGGGCGCTGAGCCTCGCCGGCGCCAAGCTCTACGCCGAACGCGAGGGCGGCGCGGGTACGCTGATCGCGATCTCGTCGGGGGCGAACCTCAACTTCGACCGCCTGCGCCACATCGCCGAGCGCGCCGAGATCGGCGAGCAGCGCGAGGTCCTGCTCGGCGTCACGATCCCCGAGCGGCCCGGTGCCTATCGGGCCTTCATCCAGGCACTCGGGCCGCGCGCCGTCACCGAGTTCAACTACCGGCACGCCCCGGGCTCCGAGGCGCAGATCTTCGTCGGCATCAACGTCGGCGGCGGCAAGCGCGAGAAGCAGGCGCTGATCGGTACGCTGCGCGAGGCCGGCTACCGCGTCCTCGACATGAGCGACAACGAGATGGCCAAGGTCCATGTCCGCTACATGGTCGGCGGCCGGGCCGTGGGCGTGGCGCACGAGCGCCTGTTCCGCTTCCAGTTCCCCGAGCGGCCGGGCGCGCTGATGAAGTTCCTCGAGGCGCTGGGACCGGACTTCGACATCACGCTGTTCCACTACCGCAACCACGGCGCGGATTACGGCCGCGTGCTCGCCGGCATCGCCGTCCCCCCGGGCGAGCGGGCGCGGTTCGACACCGTCATCGAGGCGCTCGGCTACCCGGCCACCGACGAGACCGAGAATCCGAGCTACCGGCTGTTCCTCGACGGCGAGGGTCGCGGAGCGGCGTGAGGTGCCGGCGCGCCCGGGCGTGATGCGGCCAGGGGCCAGGACTCCCGTCGATGCGCCGACCCGCGGCGCTGCGCTCAGGGCGCGATGACGGACCCGCGCTTGCGCCTCGACAATGCGCCCGGGTGCCGGCTCACTCCTCCGCCACCGCGACGACGTCGGGCATCGCCCGGAGCTTCGCCGCGATGGTTGCGACGCTCGTGCGCGACAGGCGCACGAAGGTGACGGTGACCGCGTCGAGTGCCGGATCGTCGCTCGGGTGGACCGTGAAGGTCCGCACCCGCGAGGCGCGCTCGCCGGTGGCGGCCTGCAGGGTGTCGATGGACATCATGCCCCGGCGCACCGTCAGCCGAAGCGTGTGCGCCCGCATCCGCTCGCGCCACCGCTCCTCGAAGGGTTTCACGCCGGCCAGGATGCCGACGATCAGCGCGGTCGTGGCGAGGGCCGGCACGTAGAGGCCGCTGCCGATCGCAAGCCCGATCGCCGCCACGCCCCAGAGGCTCGCCGCCGTGGTCAGGCCCTTCACCACCTCGCCGCGCAGCAGGATCGTGCCGGCTCCGAGGAAGCCGATGCCGGAGACCACCTGCGCGGCGATCCGGGACGGGTCGAGCACCACGTGTTCGGTGCCGAGCACGTCGGCGAAGCCGAAGGCCGAGACCAGCATGATCAGGCAGGAGCCGACGCAGACCAGCATGTGGGTCCGCAGGCCCGCGGCCCAGAGCAGGCGCTCGCGCTCCAGCCCGACCACGCTGCCGAACAGGGCTGCCAGCGCGAGCCGCGCCACCATCTCGCCGTTGCCGATCAGGACCGCCTCCCCGTTCCCGCGCCGCGCGGCCGGGACACTCGCGGATTATGAGCCGGCTATCAAGCAACCCCGAGGGCGGCCTTCTCGACCTCGTAGGCGGCCCGGACGGCGGCGGCGCCGTAGGCGCGCTCCAGGCGCCGGACGGTGAAATGGGCCCGTGCGGTCCCCTGGAAGTGGTTCATGAAGGCCGTGTTGACCGCGGCACCCCCGAAAGCGCCGAGGATCGGCACGGCCTGCGCGGCGACCTTCTGCGAGACCACGAGGCCGAAACGCGCCGCGATCTGTGCCGTGAAGCGGATCAGCGCCGGGGCGGACTGGTCGAGGAGCGTCTTGCTGCCGGCGTACCGGGCCGCCTCCGCCAGGGTCTTGGCCAGGGCGGCGCGGACCGCGAAGTAGCCGCTCTCCGTGAGCGCGGAGCCCGCCTCCGGGGCGGCCGCCGCCCGGCCGCCCAGAGCGAAGACCTGCACGCAGGCGAGCACGCCCTCGGGCGTCTCCAGATTCTCGCCCTCCTCTCGGGCGATCTCCGCGATCGATCGCAGCATCAGCGTGGTGGAGACCGGGAGTTCGACCGCGAGCGTGGCAAGTCCGAAGGCGCCGCCGAGGGCGCCCGAGAGGGCCGCCATCGCCTTGTGCTTGGTGTCCCCGGAACCGAGCAGCCGCGAGACCCGGCTCTCGACCTTCGCGGCCGCCGCCCCGAGCCCGTCGTCCTCGGCCGGGGCGAGATCCGTGCGCGGCAGCGTCGCCAGGGCGACGCGCATCGCGCCCCGCATGGCGGCCTCGGTGCTTCGTCCGACCGCCTCCGTCACCGGTGCGGGCAGCGAGCGTCCGATGATGTCGAGGGGCGCGCCGGCGGCCGCCGAGAGGCGGGCCGCGAGGCTCGGCCGCTCCAGCACCTGGACCGCCCGTCGCAGGGCGGCCAGATCGGCCTCGCTCAGCATCGCCTCCGGGGTCGCCGCCGGAAGCGTCGTCTCGACGCGGGTGAGGTCGCTCGTGCTCATCCGAGGATTCCTGGTTCTGTCGCGCTCACGCCGCCCGCGGGGCTCACGCCGCCCCCGGGGCTCGCGCCGTGGAAGGAAGTTCGGGCCCCGGGATGCGGTTCCCCGCCTCGCCCGCCGCCGGCGCCTCGGCCGGGGGCTGGCCGTTCCGGCGCCCGACGGCCAGGCAGAGGACGAGGACCGGTATCCCCACCAGCGAGGTCATGACGAAGAAGGCGGGATAGCCGATGGCGGCGACCACGAAGCCGGAGGAGCCCGCCACGAGTTTGCCCGGGAGGGCGTAGAGCGAGGAGAACAGCGCGTACTGCGTGGCCGCGTAGGCCATGCTGGTCAGGCTCGACATGTAGGCGATCAGCACGATCCCCGCGAAGGAGCCGCAGAAATTCTCTATGGAGATGGCCACGGTCAGGCGCCAGATGTCGGCGGGCCCGGCCGAGAGCCACGCGAAGGCGAGGTGCGAGGACGCGGCCAGGAAGGCGCCGAGGAGCAGCGTCGGGAACAATCCGACGCGGGCGAGCGCCCAGCCTCCCGCGAAGCCACCCGCGATGCCGACCCAGATGCCGTACAGCTTCGTGACGGTGGCGATCTCCTTCAGGTCGAAGCCGAGTGTCCGGTAGAGGGGACTCGCCATCACGCCCGACAGGAAGTCGGGCAGCCGGTACAGGGCGACGAGCAGCAGGATGCCCCAGAGGGCGTTGCCGAAGCGGCCATGCAATTCGGTCAGCGGTTCGAGCACGGCGCGGCGCATCGACCAGAACCGCGACCGGCCGGGCGTCTCGGCCCGGACCCGGCGCGGCGCATCGAAGGACGGAGCCAGCAGGGCCGCGATCATCCCGACCAGCATGAGCGCCGCCATGATCAGGTAGGCCAGCGTCCAGCCGCCGGACGACGCCATGAACAGCGCGCCGGCGCCCGCGCTGATCAGGCCGAGGCGGTAGCCGAGGTTCGACGTCGCCGCCAGGATGCCCTGGAAATCGCTTCCGGCCGCGTCGATGCGCCAGCCGTCGATCACGACGTCCTGGCTCGCCGCGCAGAACGCCACCAGGAAGGCGCCGAGACCGAGGAGCGCGAGGTTGGTCTTCGGATCGGAGAAGGCCATCAGCACGAGGCACAGGGCGACGGCGGCCTGCGTAGTCACCATCCAGGCCCGGCGACGCCCCAGCCGGGCGGTCAGTACCGGGACGTTCAGGCGGTCGATGGCGGGCGCCCAGAGGAATTTCAGGGAGTAGGGCAGCGCCACGTAGCTGAACAGCCCGATGGCGCGCACGTCGATGTCGGAGAAAGCCAGCCGGAGCGTGAAGGTCCCGAGCACCAGCAGAAGCGGAAGGCCCGAGGAGAATCCGAGGGCCAGCATCAGCACGATTCGCCGATCCTCGACGATGTCGCGGAGACGGAAGCGGTGCACAGCCTGTGGCGGGTTGGCCATGGCATGGAACTCCTGAGCCTGCGTGGCCTTGATCCCGCGAAATCGTGGCAGCCTTACGCCGCAGGGCTTTTCGCTGGATTGTGATGTTTTTCGCCCCAATCTTGATTGAAGCTTGCTTAACGCGGTGTTCACCACCCGCGGATCGCGGCGTGAGGGAGGCGCCGCCGGACGAACGGTTGACATCGCCCGTGCATGGAAGAGTGCGTTGAGTATTCGAATCGAAGCCAGTCCACCGCCGATGGCGCTGGTCGACGCCTTCGCGAGCAGTCCGTCACCGATGGTCATCACGGACGCGCGCGCGCCCGACAACCCGGTCGCCTGGGCGAACGACGCCTTCCTGCAGGCCACGGGCTACGATGTCGAGGAAGTCATTGGGCGCAACTGCCGCATGCTCCAGGGACCGGCCACGGACCCGGCGACCGTCGCGCGGATCCGCAATGCCGTTCGCTCGGCCGAGCCGATCTCGGTGGAACTTCTCAACTACCGCAAGGACGGCACCACCTTCTGGAACGCGATGACCATCACGCCGGTGCGCGATGCCGAGGGCGTGGCGTTCTACTACGCCGCTCAGGCGGACATGACGCACACCCACCAGCTCGAAGTGTCCATGCGCGGCACCAACGACGAACTGGAGCGTCTGGTCGACGCGCGGACGCGTGATCTGAGCGCGGCGCTGGAGCAGAAGACGGCCCTGCTCCACGAGGTCGATCATCGGGTGAAGAACAACCTCCAGGTGATCTCCTCGCTGATGCTGCTCAAGGCGCGACGCACTCCCGAGGGTGAGGCACGCGACGCGCTCCAGAGCATGGCGGAGCGCATCGGAGCGCTGTCGACCGCCCATCGGATGCTCTACTCGGAGGGCGACTGCACGCATTTCAACCTCGGCGACTTCGCGACCGAGTTACTCGCCGACATGAACGCTGGCCTCGATCCGGGGCGGCGTCGGGTGGAGGCCGATGTCGAGCCGATCGCCGTGGCCGCCGCGATGGCCGCGCCGCTGGCGCTTCTTCTCCACGAGTTGACCGCGAATGCCCTTCAGCACGCCTTCCCGGAAGAGCGTGAGGGCGTGGTGTCGATCGCCGCCCGGCGGACCTCATCGGGCATGCACCTGACGATCCGGGACGACGGCGTCGGCCTCGCGGCGGTGCCCCCGAACCCGGCGGGCTTCGGACGCAATCTGGTGGAGATGGTGGTCCGCCAGATGCGCGGGACGATCGCGTGGGCGGATGCCGGACCCGGCACCACCGTGGAGATCGACATTCCGATCCAGGGATCGTCTTGAGGATTCCGTGCTGACGCTACAAGGTCGCGGCAAACTCGGCGGTGCTCACGTCGGAGAACGGAGTGGACATGGGGTCGGGGAACGCAGCCGCGGAAGCCGCCCTTCGCATCCTCGTCGTTGAGGACGAGGCGCTCATCGCCCTCGAGCTGGAATGCCTCCTCGATGACCTCGGCCACGTCACCGTGGGTGTCGCCGGCAACGCGGCCGAGGCCATCGCCATGGCCAAAACCACGGCGCCGGACGTCGCCCTGGTGGACATCCATCTGGTCGACGGTCCGACCGGCATCGAGGTTGCGCGGGTGCTTTCGGCCGACCGGCGCACCACCGTCGTCTTCATGACCGCCAACGCCAAGCGCATCCCGCCCGATTTCGCCGGGGCCATCGGGGTAATCGCGAAACCCTATTCCGAGCGGGTCGTCGCCAGCACCCTCGATTACGTGGCGGACCGGCGCGCCGGCCGCAGCGACTCCGATCTGCCGGACGGCTTCTCGCCCGCGCCGCGTTGAGGCTCCAGCCGATCCAGCGCAGAGCGGCTCAGCTCTTTGCCAATCGCTCGCGCTTCAGCCTGTAGAGCGCATCCAGTGCCTCCCGCGGGGTCAGCGTGTCGGGATCGATCGCGTCGAGGAGCGTGCCGAGGCGATCCTCGGGCGGCGGCTCCGGCGGCGGGGGCGGCGCCAGGGCGGCGAACAGCGGAAGGTCGTCGATCCGAGCCCGCGCCGGTCGGCCGCGCTCCGCCTTCTCCAGGCTCTTGAGAATGGCCCCGGCCCGCGTCACCACGCTGCCCGGGAGGCCCGCCAGCCGCGCGACCTGCAGGCCGTAACTCCGCTCCGCGACTCCGGCCACCACCTCGTGCAGGAACACGACGCCGTCCCGATGCTCGGCCACCTTGAGCGTGGCGTTCTCCAGCCGCGCCAGCCGATCGCCGAGGGCGGTCAGCTCGTGGAAATGCGTGGCGAAGAGCGCCCGGCAGGCGTTCACCTCGTGCAGGTGCTCCAGGCAGGCCCAGGCGATGGAGAGGCCGTCGAAGGTGGCGGTGCCACGGCCGATCTCGTCGAGGATCACCAGGGAGCGGCGCGTCGCCTGATTGAGGATCGATGCGGTCTCGACCATCTCGACCATGAAGGTCGATTGCCCGCGGGCGAGGTCGTCGGCGGCGCCGACCCGGGAGAACAGGCGATCGATGCGGCCGATGCGCGCCTCGGACGCCGGAACGAAGGCGCCCATCTGGGCCAGCACCGCGATCAGCGCGTTCTGGCGCAGGAACGTCGACTTGCCGCCCATGTTCGGGCCGGTGATCAGCCGGATGCGGCCGCGGGTATCGCCTGACAGGTCGCAATCGTTGGCGATGAACGGCTCGCCCGCCCGGCGCAGGGCCGCCTCGACGACGGGATGCCGTCCCCCCGTGATGACAAAGCTCAACGAGTCGTCGACCACCGGCCGCCGCCAATCGAGTTCGACGGCGAGCTCGGCCTGACTTGCGGCCACATCGAGCCCGGCCAGTACCTCGGCCACCTCGGCGATCTGCTCGGCGCGCGCGAGGACGCGGGCGGCGCAGTCGTCGAAGACGGTGGCTTCCAGGGCGAGCGCCCGGTCGGACGCTCCAGAGATCTTGGATTCCAGCCCGCCCAGTTCGACGCTGGTGAAGCGCATGGCGTCCACCATGGTCTGGCGATGGACGAACTCGCTCTGAAGTCCCTTGAGGCAGGCTTCACCCACCGATTGCGGGACCTCGATGAAATAGCCCAGCAGGTTGTTGTGCTTGATCCGAAGGGTTCGGCAGCCGGTCTGCTCGGCGTAGCGCGCCTGGAGAGCGGCGATGACCTTGCGCGAATCCTGGCCCAGGGCCCGCGCCTCGTCGATCTCGGGATGGTACCCCCCGCGCACGAAGCCGCCGTCGCGGCGGCTCAGCGGAAGCTCGTCGGCCAGGGCCGCCGCCAGGGTTGCGATCAGGTCCGGATCGGCTTCGGACAGGTGCCCGGCCAACCGGGCGAGGTCCGCCGGCAGGTCCGGAATTGCGGCGAGACGCGCCCCGAGATCCGCGGCCACCGCCATTCCGTCGCGAATGGCAGCCAGGTCTCGGGGCCCGGCCCGGCCGAGCCCGGTGCGCGCCAGCGCCCGGGCGAGGTCGGGGGCCCGGGCCAGGGCCTCCCGCAGGACGCCGCGCAGGGAGCCATCGTCCGCCAGATGCGCCACGGACGCGTGGCGCCGGGCGATCGCGCCGAGATCGGTCAGCGGGCCGGCAAGGTGCTCCGCCAGGAGCCGCGCACCGTTCGCCGTCACGGTCCGGTCGATCGTGGCGAGCAGGCTCCCCGCCCGCTCCCCCGACAGGGTGCGCGTCAATTCGAGATTGGCGCGGGTGGCCGCGTCGATCGCCAGGGTGGCGCCGCCGTCCTCCCGGCTCGGAACCGCCAACGTGGGTCGGGCCGCGAGCTGTGTGCGCGCGATGTAGAGCAGCGCTGCCCCAGCCGCGGCGATCTCGGCCCGGGTGAACTGCCCGAAGCCGTCAAGCGTGGAGACGCCGTACTGCTCGCGCAGGCGCCGCTCGGCTGCCGCGGGTTCCAGCTCCGCCTGTGCCAACGGCACGACCGCGGCCCGACTCTCCTGCCAGATCCGCGCGAGGGCGGGATCCGCGTGGATCGCCTCGGACAGGACGATCTCACGCGGGTCGTGCCGGGCGATGGCGCCGGCGAGATCGCCGCCCGCGACCTCGCTCAACGCGAAGCGTCCAGTGGAGATGTCGACGGCCGCCAGACCGTAAGCGACGGCCCCCTCTCCGGCCTTGCGGCGCCCGATGGCGAGGAGGAGGTTCGCCCGGGCCGGATCGAGGAGCCGGTCCTCGGTGATGGTCCCCGGCGTGACGAGGCGGACGACCTCCCGGCGCACCACCGATTTCGGGCCGCGCTTCTTCGCCTCGGCGGGATCCTCGGTCTGTTCGCAGACCGCAACGCGGTGGCCGAGGGCGATCAGGCGGTTGAGGTAGTCGTCGGAGCGCTCCACCGGCACGCCGCACATCGGGATCTCGCCGCCGGCGTGCTTGCCGCGCTTGGTCAGCACGATGCCGAGCGCCCGGGAGGCGATCTCCGCGTCCTCGAAGAACAATTCGTAGAAGTCGCCCATCCGGTAGAACAGCAGGCAGTCCGGATTGGCGGCCTTGATCTCGATGTACTGCGCCATCATGGGCGTGGCGCCGGTCGGGTCGAGGCCGGGGGTCTTGTCGGCGGCGGGGCGGACGGCGGGAATGGCCATGGCGCCTCTTAGCAGAGCGCCGCGCGCGAATCAGGACGCGGGCACCGACGCGGCTGGGGAGAAGCCGCCGCGGCAGTGGATGGCGGCCGGCCCCAGCATCCGGGGCCGGCCGGACCTCAGTAGCGCGGGCCGTTCGTGGTGTTGCCGAGATTCTGCTGATACCCGCGCATGGCCGGGTTCTTCGCGTTCGGGCTGCCGTGACGCATCGTGTTCATGCGACGCATGCGGCGCTGGTGCCGGGTGGTGTGGTGCCGGTGCATCCGGTGGTGGCGGTGTTGCATCGCGACGTTCTCCAGCAAACCGCCCCCGGCCAGACCGGATTGCGGCATCGCGGGCGCTGCCTGCGCCGACGCAGTCCCGGCCAGGACGCCCACCGCGAGCAGGCCGGCGGTCAACAAATTGCGAAACGACATTATGCAGAACCTCGGTTTGACCTCATAAGTCACAGACTAAGGGGGAAGCGATTGAAATGTTCCGCGCGCCAACCGGAAAAGAAGCCCCTGCCTTTGTCGAGTTCAGGGATTAACTGATCTCCCGGCGCGTGCTTGCAATCAGCCATCGAGCGTCAGATATAACTTAAAGGCGAATTCCTATCTTTACTGCAATCCGGTGGCGCAAGGCCTCGGCGCTCGAGGCCGCCGACTTGCGCGTTCACATCCCGATCCCCGCTTCGCACCGCGGGGGGGACTTCAAGAACCGCTGACACCGGCAGGCTCGACAGGGTGGCCGGGGCCCGTCGACTCGGATCGGACCGGTCCTTCAGGCCAGGAAGCGTGCCAGATCCGCGTTGACCGCGGCCGGCTCCTCATGCGCGATCCAGTGGGTGGCCTGGTCGTACCAGCGGATGCTGCCGTGGTCGCAGAACGCGAGGCTCGCCTCGGCCAAGCCGGACTGCAGGGCGGTGTCCCGCTTGCCCCAGAGGATCAGCGTCGGCACCCGAACCCGGGGCGGGCTCGTCCGCGGAAGGCGCACCAGCGCGCGATACCAGTTCAGCATCGCCGTCATTGCGCCGGGCTGCCGCCATGCCGCGACGTAGCGCTCGAAATCGGCCCGCGTGAAGGCGCCCGGCCGGCTCGTGCGGGTCAGCGCCTGCCGCAGCGCGCGAAACCGGTCGGCCGTGAGCAGGCGCTCGGGCAGCCGGGGGAGCTGGAACAGGCCGACATAGACGCTGCGCAGCCACTGGCCGGGATGGTGCCGCATGTAGTCGCCGACGACGGCAGGGTGCGGCGCGTTCAGGATGGCGAGGCGGTCGATCCGCTCGGGGTGGAGGCTCGCGGTCCACCACGCGACCAGACCGCCCCAGTCGTGGCCCACCAGCCGCACAGTCGGAGCGCCGCAGGCGTCGGCCAGGGCGACGACGTCGCCCGCCAGCCGGTCCAGATGGTAGGCGGCGATTCCGGACGGCTTGTCGCTGAGGCCGTAGCCCCGCTGATCCGGGACGATCACCCTGAAGCCGGCCGTCGCGAGGGGGCCGATCTGATGGCGCCAGCCGAACCAGAACTCCGGGAAGCCGTGCAGCAGGATCACCGGCGGTCCGTCATCCGGCCCCGCCTCCGCGACGTGCAGGGTCACCTGCGGCAGCGCGATCCGGCGAAAGCTTACGTCTGCCACTTCCATCCGCCCGAGCTCCCCGTAGCCGCCCCGTCGGGCCCTCAGTAACCGAGCGCCGCGGAGGCGCCCGTCTCCGGAGAGAGCTGGTCCCGAAGACGGACCGGCGAGGTCCGGGTCCAGAGGCACAGCAGGACGAAGGCGGCACCCTGCAGCAGGCCCCCGCCAGCGGTTGCGCGATCCGCCCCGGCGGCATGAGGGTGGATCGGGTTCGAAGGTGTGTCGGTCATGATCGGAGGCTCCCCGTGTCTCTCAGGACAGATCGGCGCCCGGCGCGTTCAGTTACAGGGCCGGCGAGCGTGCGCGTGCGGCGCCGCACGTGGACACGTCAGCGCACCGGCTCGAGCCAGCGCGCGAGTGTCCCGCCCGCGATGCCCACCTGCGTCTCGCGATATCCGAGGTCTGCGGATTCGCGGAAGCGCGACCAAGCCCTGAGGTCGATTCCGGACAATTGCGGCTTCAGCACCGCCGTGGCGTGGGTGGCCGCCATCAGGCTCTGGGCGTCGCTCGACACGGTGGCGGCCCGCAGCAGCAGCGGCGCAAGCCCCGGCATCGCCAGCGGCGAGCCGATCAGCCTTCGCACGAGCCGGCCTCTCCAGCCGCGCGACGGCATGTCCTGGAAGGCGCGGTCGCTGCCCACGTCGACGGCCAGAACGGGTCCCCGTTCCATGCCGGCGGCGACGTCGGCCGGGAGGTTGTTCATCATGCCGCCGTCGACCAGCACGCCCTCGTCGCACAGCACCGGCGGCAGGAGCCCGGGGATCGCGATGCTGGCACGCAGCGCCTTCGGCAGGTCGCCCGACCGATGGACCATGGTGCTGCCGGTCGTCAGGTTCGACGAGACGCAGAAGAACGGCAGCCACAGATCCTCGATGCGCACGCCGCCGAAGCGCGCGGCGAGACCGGCATCGACCTTGGCGCCACGGGTCAGGGCGTGAAGTGGCAGCGTGTAATCGTTGATCGGGTTGCTGGTTGCGAAGAACGCCTCGGTCTGCGCGTGGATCTCGGCGGTGCTCCAGCCCATCGCGAGGCTCGCCGCGATGATGGCGCCCATGCTGGTGCCGCCGACGAAATCCGGTGAGCAGCCGGCCTCGTCCAGGGCCTTCAGGACTCCGAGATGGGCGAGCCCCCGCGCGCCTCCCCCGCCGAGGACCAGGCCCCGGGCCGCGCCGCTGACGAGACGGGCGAGGCGCTGGAGATCCGCCGGACAGTCGTCGCGCAGCTGGATCCGCAGCGCCGATGGCAGGGCGGCGACCGCGGGATGCAGGGATCTCGGGCGCCGCGCGCCCGCCTCCTGCCGGATCACGAGGTCCATGCGGATCCAGTCCGAGCGCACGCGCTCGAGGTAGGCGGCCGCGCCCGGGCGCGGCGGGGCGCCGGGTTCGGCGAGCAGAAGCACGTGGTCGCCGCGGCGCTGGCTCTGACGGCACCAGGGGCAGTCGATCTCCCGGGCGGCGAGGATCGTGCGCGCGCACCGGCCCTCGAAATCCTGGAACCAGGTCTCGTCGGCGCCCGCCGGCCAGTCCGTGAGGCAGCCGGTCTCACCGGGCAGGATCGCGTCGAAGCTAGTGGCGAGCCGCCGCGCGAGATCCGCCGGATCCGGGCCTTCCGTCACCGCGAGGATCGTGAAGATGCGCGGGGCGTGATGAAGCGAGTAGCCGTCGTAGACCGCGCGTAACCGGTCCGCCAGCATGCGGGCGAAGTACAGGAGCGTGTGGGGATGCTCGGTGATCACCGCTTCGAAGGCGTCCCGGGTGAGCTGCAGGAGATGCGAGTCCCGCAGCGCCATCACGGTGGCCGCCCGGGGCGTGTCGGACAACAGGGCCATCTCGCCGAACGTCTCGGGCGGGCGGAGGCGCGCGATCCGCGTCGGCGTCCCGTTGTGGTCGCGAGCCGAGACTCCGACGACCCCCGAGACGAGGGTGTAGAGCGCGTCCCCGGGCGCGCCCTGTTCGAAGAGCGTTCGGCCGCCGGGCACCGCCACCGGCACCATCCGGGCGCGCACCGCATCGATCGCCGGCGCGTCGAGCCCGGCCAGGAACGGAATCAGGGGCGTGCTCACGCGTCCCTCACGGGACCGGCGGGATGGCGCAGGCTCTTCCCAGGACACCGCCGCATCGCCCCCACCCTCCCCGGTCCACAAACGCGGTACAGCCTAAGCGTAAAGGCCGAACTTCGTGACCGCGTGCCGCATCTGAAACGCGGGTGTCTTCGCGTCGCGGCCGCCATCCGCTACAGGCGGACAACACCAGCAGGGCCGGGAGAAACGCATGTCGATGGCGGGTCGGATCGCGATCGTGACCGGGGCGGGCACGGGGGTCGGCAAGGCGGCGGCCCTGGCGCTCTCCGGGGGCGGATGGACCGTCGTGCTGTCCGGCCGGCGGCCGGCGCCCCTCGAAGAGGTGGCGGCTCAGATCGGCGATCGGGCCTTGGTGGTTCCCACCGATGTCACCGATCCCGGCTCCATCGCGAGCCTCTTCGAGCAGACCCGTGCGAAGTTCGGCCGCCTCGACCTGCTGTTCAACAATGCCGGGATCGGCGCTCCCGCGGTGCCTCTGGAGGATCTGCCGCTGGAGACGTGGCGCCAAGTGGTCGATACCAACCTCACGGCCCTGTTCCTGTGCACCCAGCACGCCTTCCGCATCATGCGCGATCAAAACCCCCAGGGTGGGCGAATCATCAACAACGGCTCGATCTCGGCGCATGCCCCTCGGCCGAACTCGATCGCCTACACGGCGACCAAGCACGCCGTGACCGGGCTCACGAAGGCGACCTCGCTGGATGGCCGCGCTTACGACATCGCCTGCGGACAGATCGACATCGGCAATGCCGATACGCCGATGGGCGGGAAGATGAAGGCGGGTGTGCCCCAGGCGGACGGATCGCTGCGCCCCGAGGCGGTGATGGATCCGGACCATGTCGGCCAGGCGGTCCTCACGATGGCGAACCTGCCGTTGGAGACCAACGTGCAGTTCATGACCATCATGGCCACCAAGATGCCGTTCGTCGGGCGTGGCTGAGCGCCCGGTGAGGGACATGGCTGCTGAGCGCACATCGACCTGCGCTCCGCGGCGCGGCCTCGAATAGCCCTGGAGCGCCCCGCGATCCCTGAAGGACACGTCGGGGCGGCTTTCCGGTCGGACCGACGCCGCGCCGCCGACGCGGCGGTGAGTCGTTGAGCGGGCGGCGGGCGGGCATGGACTGCCGTTCTGGTTGGCGTGGGCGCGGATGCGCCACAGGTCCGCGGCGTTTCGCCGGCGCGATACGCTGGTCCGGCGGGTGCTGTTGCCCACTCGGTGAGTGTGCGGGCGTGGCCTGAGCCGGGATCGCGGCCCGACGGCCTCGGCCGATTCCGCCTTGGCAGACAGGCTCATCCAGTGCAGCGCCACCCGGATGCTGACGGCCCGATTGACGACCTGTCCATTAACTCATACAAATCAGGGAACGAAACGTCCGGGACCGAAACGCGGCCGCCAGAGGAAACAGCAAGGACGTCTCCGCTCAGACATTCATCAAATTTTTCAGTCCTTTTGACAGATGCTCAGAGTCGTCGTTGTGATGTATTGAATATTTCATTATAAAAAATTTATCGCCTACATATCTAGGATTTGATTGCTGAGCCTCCTATTGATAAAATCTATTTGAACTAAAATTACAAAATATGCGAGTAAAACTCAGTATTTTCGAGCAATAAGTTCCGTCTATTCCTAACTTCATAAAAAATGGGGGGAATGTCATGTTTGGCACGTGGTCGTTTCTCAGATTCACCTTCGGAGCAGCGCTCCTGGGATGTCTGGCCGCGCCGAGTGCGCAGGCCGCCGGCGGCGATCCGATCGGGGTCGCGATGCCGACCAAGTCATCCCAGCGCTGGATCGATGACGGCAACAACATCGTGAAGCTGCTGTGGGCCAAAGGCTACAAGCCCGACCTGCAATACGCCGACGACGACATACCGACCCAGCTCGCCCAGATCGAGAACATGCTGACCAAGGGCGTGAAGATCCTGGTGATCGCCTCGATCGATGGGACCACGCTCAGCGACGTGCTTGCGAAGGCGGGCGAGCGCGGCGTGAAGGTTATCGCCTACGATCGCCTCATCAAGGGGACACCCAACGTCGATTACTATGCCACGTTCGACAACTACATCGTCGGCGTGCAGCAGGCGACATCGATCGTCGATGCCCTCGGCCTGAAGGAGGGCAAGGGGCCCTTCAACATCGAGTTGTTCGGCGGTTCTCCGGACGACAACAACGCATACTTTTTCTACGACGGCGCGCTGTCTGTGCTGAAGCCCTACATCGACTCGAGGAAGCTCGTGGTGCGCTCGGGCCAGTTCGGCATGGACAAGGTCTCGACCCTGCGCTGGGACCCGGCCACCGCCCAGGCTCGGATGGATAATCTGCTGTCGGCCTTCTACGGCAACGCGCATCTCGATGCGGTGCTCTCGCCGTACGATGGCATCTCCACCGCCATCATCTCGTCGGTGAAGGGCGTCGGCTACGGCTCCGGTACCGTAAAGCTGCCGGTGGTGAGCGGTCAGGACGCCGAGTTACAAGCAGTCAAGTCGATCATCGCCGGCGAGCAGACGGCGACGATCTTCAAGGACACCCGCGAATTGGCCAAGGTCACGGTGGCGATGATCGACGCCATCGAGGGCGGGCATCGCCCCGAGATCAATGACGACAAGACCTACGACAACGGCAAGAAAGTCGTCCCGTCCTATCTGCTGACGCCGGTGATCGTCACCAAGGCCAACTAGAAGCCGGCGCTCGTCGATTCCGGATACTACACGCTCGACCAGCTCAGGTAAGCGCCGCCGGGCCCCGCCCGGACCGATCCGTCCCCGCGCCGGACCCGGCGGCGCTGGGTGCACCACTCGAGACCTACCGGAAAGAGGTGGCATGCCGCCCATCCTCGAAATGCGGGGCATCTCCAAGGCGTTTCCCGGCGTCAAAGCCCTCGACGACGTCAATCTGACGGTCGAGCCCGGCGAAATCCACGCGCTGGTCGGCGAGAACGGTGCCGGCAAGTCCACGCTGATGAAGGTCCTCAGCGGCGTCTACCCGCACGGCACCTACGAAGGCGAGATCACCTACGAAGGGCGCCCCGGGCACTTCCGCGCCATATCGGACAGCGAGCGGCTCGGGATCGTCATCATCCACCAGGAACTGGCCCTGGTGCCCGACCTGTCGATCGCCGAGAACATCTTCCTCGGCAACGAGCAGGCGCGCTTCGGGATCATCGACCGGGAACGGACCTGTGCCCGCTGCCGCGAGCTCATGGCGCTGGTGGGGCTCGACGAGAGCCCCGACACCCTCGTCACCCATCTGGGTGTCGGCAAGCAGCAACTCGTGGAGATCGCCAAGGCTCTCTCCAAGGCGGTCAGGTTGCTCATCCTCGACGAGCCGACCGCGAGCCTCAGCGAGCCGGACAGCGAGGCGCTGCTGCGCCTGCTGCTGCGCTTCAAGTATCAGGGCATCGCGTCGATCCTGATCTCGCACAAGCTCAACGAGATCTCCCGGGTGGTCGACCGGATCACCGTCCTGCGCGACGGCACCTCGGTGGAGACCCTCGATTGCCGGACCACCGCCATCGACGAGGACCGCATCATCCGCGGCATGGTCGGCCGCGCGATGGCCAGCCGCTATCCCACCCGCGAACCGCGGATCGGGGACGTGCTCATGGAGGTGAGCGACTGGACGGCGCACCACCCCGTCCATGCCGACCGGCCGGTGGTGCGCAACGTCAGCCTGAACCTGCGCAGGGGCGAGATCGTCGGGATCGCCGGCCTGATGGGGTCGGGCCGGACGGAACTCGCCATGAGCCTGTTCGGACGATCCTACGGGCAGGGCATCAGCGGCCGCGTCACCATCGACGGCGCGGAGGTCGACGTGTCCACCATCGACCGGGCGATCGCGGCCGGCCTTGCCTACGTCACCGAGGACCGCAAGCAGCTCGGCCTCATCCTCGGGGAGGACATCGCCAAGAACACGACGCTCGCGAACCTGCCGGGCGTCTCCACCGCCACGGTGATCGATCGGGATGCCGAGCACCGCATTGCGGGCGCGTACCGCACCAAGATGCGCATCCGCTCCTTCGGTGTGGCGCAGCAGGCCGTGAACCTGTCGGGCGGCAACCAGCAGAAGGTCGTGCTCAGCAAGTGGCTCTTCACAGAGCCCAAGGTGCTGATCCTCGACGAGCCGACCCGCGGCATCGACGTGGGGGCCAAGTACGAGATTTACACCATCATCAACGAACTCGCCGGAGACGGACGAGGCGTGCTGATGATCTCATCGGAGATGCCCGAGCTGCTGGGCCTCTGCGACCGCATCTACGTCATGAACGAGGGACGCTTCGTCGGCGAGTTCCGGCGCGCCGACGCGAGTCAGGAGGCGATCATGCGCGCCATCATGCGCTCCAAGGACCTGAACGGATGACCGATATCCCTTCGAGCAAGGCCCTGATGTCTCCGGTCGCCGCCGCACCGGACGTGGCGACCGGGGACCGATCTCGGAGGCCGCGCGCCGCCATCCGGACGGCGCAGCTGCGCGAGTACGGGCTCGTCTTCGCGCTGGCGGTCATCACCCTGTTCTTCGAGTACACGACCGGCGGCGTGCTGTTCCAACCGCTGAACCTCTCCAACCTGATCATGCAGAACAGCTACGTCGTCGTGATGGCGCTGGGCATGCTTCTGGTCATCGTGGCCGGCCATATCGACCTGTCGGTGGGCTCCCTGGTTGCTTTCGTGGGCGCCCTGGCAGCCCTGCTGATGGTGCGCTTCGGCTTCGACCCGATCTCGGCCTCCCTGGTGTGCCTGATGGTGGGGGCGGGGATCGGCGGTCTCCAGGGCTACTTCGTGGCCTACCTCGCCATCCCGAGCTTCATTGTCACCCTGGCGGGCATGCTGGTCCTCCGCGGACAGACACAGGCGCTCCTGCAGGGAACCTCCATCGGACCCTTTCCGGAGGCATTCCAACTCCTCTCCAAGGGCTATCTCGCCAACGTCGCCGGATCCTCGACCTCCCTCCTGATCGCCCTCGTCCTCGTCACGGCGCTGGTCGGCCTGAACTGGCGGCGGCGGACGGCGCAGATCCGGTACGGCAGCCCGGCCGATTCTCCGGCGGCCTTCATCGTCCGCAACGGCGTGGCCGCCATCCTGATCCTGGCCTTCGCGTATCAGATGAGCGTCTATCGCGGCTTGCCGAACGTCCTGCTCGTTCTCTTCGTGCTGGTGATGCTCTACGGCTTCGTCACCACCCGGACGACGATCGGGCGCCGGATCTACGCGCTGGGCGGCAACATCAAGGCGGCCCGCCTCTCCGGCATCAAGACCGAGCGGCTTACCTTCCTGACCTTCGCCAACATGGGCGCCCTCGCCGGGCTCGGCGGGCTGATCTTCGTCGCGCGGCTCAACACGGCCAATCCGAAGGCCGGCGTCGGCTTCGAACTCGACGTGATCGCGGCCTGCTTCATCGGTGGCGCCTCGGCGGCCGGCGGCATCGGCAAGGTGTCGGGCGTCGTGATCGGCGCGTTCATCATCGGCATCATGAACAACGGCATGTCGATGATGGGGATCGGCGTCGACTGGCAGCAGGTCATCAAGGGCATCGTCCTGCTCGCCGCCGTATGTCTCGACGTGCACAACAAGAACAACCGGCTCTGACGTTCGCGCCGCTTTGCGCATGCGGGACAGACGAAAACCGTCCAAGCGCTTCGCCAGCTCGGCCTCCGGTGGAAGCGGGACGACGCGGCAGCGCCGCGCCCGTCGGCGGCACGCTCCCGCGGATCGCTGCGTCGCGGTCACTCTGGCCCGGCGGCCGAAGCGTCGGTCCGCACGACGGAAACCGAATCCCGAGGCGACAGGTTACGGCCTCCCGCCCTCACCGCGCGGTCGGACGCATCCGCGCTGGACCCTGCCGCCGCTGGTTCAGGTCTTGCGCGCGACCGTGAACCGGGCGGCGTCGCGCAGGACACGGGCGCCCTCACCCCAACCCGCCACCGCATCCTCGCAGACGCCCACGAGCCGGTCGCACTCGGCCCTGGCACCGTCGACGCCGAGGCGATCGACCAAGGTGGCCTTGCCGGCCTCCTTGTCCTTACCGGTCGCCTTGCCCATGGCTTCGGGCGAGGCCTCCCGATCGAGGATGTCGTCGGCGATCTGGAAAGCCTGACCTAGAGCGAGGCCGTAGCGCAACAGGGCCGACCGCTGCCCCTCGTCGGCGCCGCCGACGATCGCGCCGGCCTCCACCGAGAAGGCCAGGATCGCGCCGGTCTTCATCGCCTGCATCCGCAGGGTGTCGTCCACGTCCATGGTGGCCACGCCGAACCGGCCTTCGGCCGTGAGGTCGAGCAACTGCCCGCCGACCATCCCGCCGAGGCCGGAAGCCCGGGCGAGGCCCAGGACGAGGTCGGCGCGGATCCGGGCATCCGGCTGCCATACCGGGTCGGCGACGATCTCGAAGGCCAGCGTCTGGAGCGCGTCGCCCACCAGGATCGCGGTGGCCTCATCGTAGGCCTTGTGGACGGTCGGCTTGCCGCGACGCATGTCGTCGTCGTCCATGGCGGGCAGGTCGTCGTGGACGAGGCTGTAGCAATGGACGAGCTCGACGCCAGCCCCGGCCGCCAGGGCCGCCGCTTCGGAGCCGCCGAGCATCCGGGCCGTCTCGATGGCCAGGAACGGTCGAAGGCGCTTGCCGCCGCCCAGCACCGCGTGGCGCATCGCCTCCATGAGGCGCGGCGGACGGGCGATCTCGCCGACGCCGACCGTGGGGCCGAGGCGCTCGACCAGGAAGGATTCCACGATGCCGGCGACTTCCGTCAACCTGTGGGTAAAATCGATGGCCGGCGAGCCTGCCTTGACCGAACCGGTCGGTGCCTGCGTTGAGGGGGTCGGGGTCATCGGGCTTACGTCCGGTCCTGGCCTTGCAAAAAAGAATCGCACGTCAGTTGAGCGGGAACGGGATCACGGTGGGCGGGGCAAGACGCAGGCGAGACGCGGGAGATCGCGACCTTCCGCTCGCGCGCCCGCGGCGCTCCCGCCCTGTCCGCCAGATCCTCGGGGTGCTGCTCCTGCTCCCCGCCCTCGCGTTCGTTTCCGCGCTGACGCTGGGGCTCGTCTATAGCGCGGTGATGCCGCCGTCGACCCTGATGCTCGGCCGGTGGTTGACGCTTCAGCCGGTCAGTCGGGATCCGGTGCCGCTGAGCGCCATCGCCCCGGTCCTGATCCAGGCCGTGATCGCGTCGGAGGATCAGCGCTTCTGCCTGGATCATGGCGTCGATTTCGATGCGATTCGCGACGTGGTCGAGGATGAAGATTCGCCGAGCCGCGGTGCCTCGACCATCGCCATGCAGACGGTGAAGAACGTCTTCCTGTGGCCCGGCCGTTCCTACATCCGGAAGGCCATCGAGATCCCTCTGGCCCTGGCGTTCGACACCCTGTGGGGCAAGCGCCGCATGATGGAGATCTACCTGAACGTCGCCGAGTGGGGCGACGGGGTCTACGGGGCGCAGGCGGCGAGCCGCCATTGGTTCGGCAAGGACGCGAGCCGGCTGACATCGGGCGAGGCGGCGCTCCTCGCCGCGGTCCTACCCAACCCGATCAGCCGCAGCGCAGGCCGTCCGTCCCCCGGCGTGCGCCGCCGCGCCGCGCGAATCCAGGCCATGATGGGCCGGATCGACGGTCTGACGGGGTGTCTCCGGCGATGACGCTTCCTAGGGTCGACGGCCGCGCGCGGTGCCGCGCGATCGAGGCGACGCGTTTCCATGCCGTCACGGCGAACCGGGGGCAGCGACGGCCATCGCGGACGTCCGGATCCGGAGGCCGCGCCGTGGCTGCGCGACCACGCGCGGCGGGAACGTCGACAGGCCGGTCGCGTGCGTTCCCGATGAACTAGGTCGATCGGCCGGATCGCGACGAAAACGGCAGCCACCGGCGGTAGTAGCCGCCGAACGCGGTCTGATAAGAGGTGCGCCAGATCCGAAGCCGGGACCGATATCAATGAGCGACGCCGTCTACGACCTGACCTTGGAGCGCATCGCCCTGATCCGCCGGATGGTCGTCGCCTGGGGCGGTGCCGATCCGGGGGCCCCGACCGTCCATCCCGAGGCACCCTACGGCAGCCTCGACCGCGACGGCGACATCGCCAACGTTACGGGAGACGACGAGGGGGCAGAGGACGAACACCGCGCGCTGAAGGATGGCCTCGCCGTGTTCGCCCAAAACGCGCAGCTGAAGCCCGGTCGCTACCAGTACCACAACGCCCTCGCCAAGCTCGACCACGGCGCGGTCGGCGACGTCTTCCGGGATTCGGAGACAGGTGAGACGCCCGAGCTCATTACCTTCGCGGTAACGCCGGAGCACATCGCGCTGATACCGAGGCTCACCTACGGCTGGGACATCGCGCACGACGTGCCACACGTGGATCCGCAGCATCCTTACGGCGACGGGGGTTCGTACACCGCCGCGATGGCTCGCCATCTCGCCGCCGTCCCGGGAGCGGCCGCGAACGACGACGAGGATTCGGAGAATCGGCTCGTGCGCCTGCATCGCGAATTGCAGCCGGCGCTGCAGATCTTCCTGCGCTACGCCGACCTCGGACCCGGGGACTTCCGGCGCTCGGCCGAGGGCTGGGAGCCCGCCTGACGCGACACAGCGTCCGAAGCGACGCAGCCTCCGCGGGCGGGGCAGCCAAAGCCGGTTCCGGTTCGAGCCTTCGCTCGACGTGGCGCTGCCGTTGCACTTTGGCCTGGGGCAGCGACACGTGGGGGGCGGCTCTTCCCGCTCGGCACCGCTCTCGAGGGGAGCGGCGCCATCGACGGGTAAAACTCAGCCCTCGCGCTTCTTGCGCTGCGCCAGGGTTCGAAGCCGCAGGGCGTTGAGCTTGATGAAGCCCGCCGCGTCACGGTGATCGTAGGCGACGGCGCCTTCCTCGAAGGTCACGAGGTCCTGATCATACAGGGAGTGCGGGCTCTCGCGGCCGATCACGTGGATGCCGCCCTTGTAGAGCTTGAGCCGCACCGTGCCGGTGACGTGCTCCTGGCTCCTGTCGATCAGCGCCTGGATCATCTCGCGCTCGGGCGAGAACCAGAAGCCGTTGTAGATCAGCTCCGCGTATTGCGGCATCAGCTGATCCTTGAGGTGCGCGGCACCCCGGTCCAGCGTGATCGATTCGATCGCCCGGTGTGCCGGCAGGAGGATCGTGCCGCCCGGCGTCTCGTACATGCCGCGGCTCTTCATGCCGACGAAGCGGTTCTCCACGAGGTCCAGGCGTCCGATGCCGTTCGCCCGGCCGAGCTCGTTGAGCTTGGCCAGCAGACTGGCGGGCGACAGCGTCTCGCCGTCGATCGAGACCGCGTCGCCGCGCTCGAAGCCGATGGTGATGAGTGTCGGCTGGTCTGGCGCCTCCTCGGGGGACAGGGTGCGCGAGTAGACGTAGTCCGGTACCTCGACGGCCGGATCCTCCAGCACCTTGCCCTCGGATGAGGCATGCAGGAGATTGGCGTCCACCGAGAACGGGCTCTCGCCGCGCTTGTCCTTGGCGATCGGGATCTGGTGCTGCTCGGCGAAGGCGATGAGCTGCTCGCGGGACCGCAGATCCCACTCGCGCCAGGGGGCGATCACGGTGACGTCCGGCTTGAGCGCGTAGTAGCCGAGTTCGAACCGGACCTGATCGTTCCCCTTGCCGGTCGCACCGTGACAGACCGCGTCGGCCCCGACGCGTTCCGCGATCTCGATCTGCTTCTTGGCGATCAGCGGCCGGGCGATCGACGTGCCCAGGAGATAGACGCCTTCGTAGACGGCGTTCGCCCGGAACATCGGGAAGACGTAATCCCGGACGAACTCCTCGCGCAGGTCCTCGATGTAGATGTTCTCGGGCTTGATCCCGAGCAGCTCGGCCTTGCGCCGGGCCGGCTCCAGCTCCTCGCCCTGGCCGAGATCGGCCGTGAAGGTCACGACCTCGCAGCCGTAGGTGGTCTGCAGCCACTTCAGGATGATCGATGTGTCGAGGCCTCCGGAATAGGCCAGCACGACCTTTTTCACGGGACTTTTCGCGGGATCGGACATGCGGCTTCCGGAACTGGGACGGGGCCTTTGCCGCTTATCGCGGGTGGCATTGGCCTGCAACCGGCGTGTCGCCTCGCGCGTAGCCCTGTCGCTGGACGATGGAGCGTGTTTCGCCTCACGGCGGCCTTGCAGCTGTGCCAGACATGGCGCGGGCGTTGCCAGTCGTCACCGCCACGAGATTGCATCGGAGAAGCGAAGTCTATGGCGCGCCAGCCGATTCTGGAGTTTTGGTACGAATTCGCCTCCACGTATTCGTACCTTGCGGCGATGCGCGTCGAGGCGGCAGCCGCGGAGGCCGGCGTCGCGGTGCGGTGGCGGCCCTTCCTCGTCGGTCCGCTCTTCGCCTCTCAGGGCTGGACCACGTCGCCCTTCAATCTCTACCCGGCCAAGGGCAAGAACATGTGGCGCGACGTGGAGCGCGAGGCCGCGCGCCTCGGCCTGCCGCCGCTGACCCGCCCGGCCCAGTTCCCGCAGAACAGCCTCAGCGCCGTGCGGGTCGCCGTCTACGGACAGGATCAGGACTGGCTCGTGCCGTTCTCGAAGGCTGTCTTCACCGCGAGTTTCGCCGAGGGGCGGTCCATCGCGGAGCCCGCAGCCGTGGTCGAGATCCTGGATTCGCTCGGCCTCGACGGGACGCAGACCGTCCGCGCTGCCGCCGCCGAGGCCAACAAGACCAAGCTGCGGGTCAGCGTCGAGGAGGCGCGCTCCCGCGGGATCTACGGGGCGCCGACGTTCCTGGCGGACGACGGCGAGCTGTTCTGGGGCAACGACCGCCTGGACCTCGCTCTGGCCTGGGCGACCGGCGACCGGCCGAAGGGGCTCAGGTAGGGCTGGTTTAGGATCCCGTTCACGCGCTTCGGCCATCACAACGACCCGACCCCGTGTTCCTCGTCCGGCCCCGCTTCGGTGCAGCCGGCGCGGGGCGCACGATGCCCCGGACGAATCCCATGCCTGTTTCCCGACGTCTTTTCCTCGCTGCAGCCGGTGCCACCCTGGGCACCGGTATCGGCCGCGCCGCCGCCCAATCCTACGGGCAGCGCGTGGCGGTCACCGGCGACGACGGCAAGGCGGTGGCCAACTCGATCCTGCCGGGCGAGATCACCGGACAGATCCCGGCCCTGCGGGGGGTGACCTATGTCGGGCCGCGCGACGCCGGGACCACCCTCTACGAATTTTTCGACTTCAACTGCCCGTTCTGCCGGAAGGCCGCGGCCGACGTGGCTGCACTGCATGACAGCGATGCTGAACTGCGCGTCGGCCTTGTCCACAATCCGATCCTGTCGCCGCAATCCGCCCAGGCCGCCAAGGTGATGCTCGCCGTGCAGCGCCGGCTGGGTGCGCAGGCGGCCTGGGGCTTCTACCTGACACTCCTCGGGAAGCCGGGGCGCATCGACGGCCCCGGGGCGCTGGGCGCGTCAGCGGCCCTCGGGATCCCGCAGGCCGAGATCGAGGCCATCGCCGACAGCGAGGAGGTGCGCGCGGCGCTCAAGAGCCAGATGCGCATGGCGGCCGATCTCGGTCTCTACGCCACGCCGTCCTACGTGGTCGGTAACAGCGGCATCCTCGGTCATCCCGGCGCCCGCGCCATGGCCAAGATGATTGCCAGCGTCCGGCGCTGCGATCGGCTCGCCTGCTGACACCGCACGGCGTCACACTTCCGCCGTCCTATCGCGCTGCGGCGCTCGCGTCCGTGTTGCGTGCGGCCATGCTGGCATGCTAGGCGGTCGCCGCGCGACAAGGTCCGGTCCTCGACCCTGCCTGCTGTCGGCGCGATCCCACGTCCCGAACGGTCTCGCACCGCGCTCCCGCCGGAGCGCGCGGAGCGGGCGGGCAACCAGAGAAGAGAGCGACGGGTGGCGCAGAACGGTTCCGAGGCTGGTCCCCTGGTCGCAGGCGTGGCGGGCCGGTACGCTTCCGCCCTGTTCGAACTCGCGCGCGACGAGCGCCAGGTCGATGCAGTCGCCGAGGCGCTCAACCAATTCAACACGTTATTGAACGAGAGCGCGGACCTGCGCCGCCTCGTCCGCAGCCCGGTCTTCAGTGCCGAGGAGCAGAAGGCCGCGATCGGCGCCGTGCTCGACAGGGCCGGCATCGGCGGTCTCGCGGCCAACTTCATCCGCCTGACGGCCGCGAACCGCCGGCTCTTCGCGCTCCCCGACATGATCGCGGCGTTCCGGTCCCTGGTCCAGGATTCGAAGGGCATCGTGCGCGCGCAGGTCCGCGTCGCCGAGAAGCCGTCCGACGCCGTGATCGAGGAGATCAAGGCGTCGCTCCGCGACATCGCCAAGGCCGAGGTCGATGTCGACCTCGTCGTCGACCCGAGCCTGATCGGCGGTCTCGTCGTGAAGATGGGCTCGCGTATGGTCGACGCGTCCCTCAAGACCAAGCTCAACGGTATCCGCCTCGCGATGCGGGCCGCGCGCTAAGCGCCCCCATCCGATCCGAACACACATAGACGCATCAGCGACAGAGGCCCGAGTATGGACATCCGCGCCGCCGAGATTTCCGCGATCCTGAAGGACCAGATCAAGAACTTCGGCGAGGAGGCCGAGGTCTCCGAGGTCGGACAGGTCCTGTCCGTGGGTGACGGCATCGCCCGCGCCTACGGCCTCGACAACGTCCAGGCCGGCGAGATGGTCGAGTTCGAGTCGGGCGTGCGCGGCATGGCCCTCAACCTCGAGCAGGACAACGTCGGCATTGTGATCTTCGGCTCCGACCGCGAGATCAAGGAAGGCCAGACCGTCAAGCGCACCGGCGCCATCGTGGACGTGCCGGTCGGCAAGGGCCTCCTCGGCCGCGTGGTCGACGGCCTCGGCAATCCGATCGACGGCAAGGGCCCGATCCAGTCCACCGAGCGTCGCCGCGTCGACGTGAAGGCTCCGGGCATCATCCCGCGCAAGTCCGTGCACGAGCCGATGGCGACCGGCCTTAAGGCGATCGACGCCCTGATCCCGGTCGGTCGTGGCCAGCGCGAGCTGATCATCGGCGACCGCCAGACCGGCAAGACCGCCATCGCCCTCGACACGATCCTGAACCAGAAGCCCGGCCACACCGCCGGCGGTGACGAGAAGGCCAAGCTCTACTGCATCTACGTCGCGATCGGCCAGAAGCGCTCGACCGTCGCCCAGTTCGTGAAGGTCCTCGAGGACCAGGGCGCCCTGGAATACTCCATCGTCATCGCCGCCACGGCGTCGGACGCGGCCCCGATGCAGTTCATCGCGCCCTTCGCCGGCTGCGCCATGGGTGAGTATTTCCGCGACAACGGCATGCACGCCGTGATCGTGTACGACGATCTGTCCAAGCAAGCCGTAGCCTACCGTCAGATGTCGCTGCTGCTGCGCCGCCCGCCGGGCCGCGAGGCGTATCCGGGCGACGTGTTCTACCTCCACAGCCGCCTGCTCGAGCGCGCCGCCAAGATGGGTGACGCCGCCGGCAACGGCTCGCTGACCGCCCTGCCGGTCATCGAGACCCAGGCCAACGACGTCTCGGCCTACATTCCGACCAACGTGATCTCGATCACCGACGGCCAGATCTTCCTCGAGACCGACCTGTTCTACCAGGGCATCCGTCCGGCGGTGAACGTGGGCCTCTCGGTGTCGCGGGTGGGCTCCTCGGCCCAGACCAAGGCGATGAAGAAGGTCGCCGGCAAGATCAAGGGCGAGCTCGCGCAGTACCGCGAGATGGCTGCCTTCGCGCAGTTCGGCTCGGATCTCGACGCCTCGACCCAGCAGCTCCTGAACCGGGGCTCGCGTCTCACCGAACTCCTTAAGCAGCCGCAATTCTCGCCGCTGAAGATGGAGGAGCAGGTCGCGGTGATCTATGCGGGCGTCAACGGCTACCTGGACAAGCTCCCGGTCGCCAAGATCCGCGCCTTCGAGGACAGCCTGCTCGGCACGCTGCGCTCGAAGCACAAGGACCTGCTCGACGCGATCGCCGCCTCCAAGGACCTGTCGGACGAGAACGCCGGCAAGCTGAAGAGCGTGGTCGAGGGCGTGGTCAAGACCATCGGCTGAGGCATAAGCCCCCTCCCCCGCGTGGGGAGGCTCCTCCCTTCAGGGGAGGCGTAGGGGTGGGGGCGACGCAGGACCGGACGGTTCGGCACCCTCGAAGCCACCTTCACCTCCGGCTCCTCCTCGCGACGGGGAGGAGAGGCCCTTAGGAACGGACCTGGACCTCACCCGATGGCGAGTTTGAAGGACCTGCGCAACCGCATCACCTCGGTGAAGGCGACGCAGAAGATCACCAAGGCCATGCAGATGGTCGCCGCCGCCAAGCTGCGCCGGGCGCAGCTGGCCGCCGAGGCCGGCCGTCCCTACGCCGAGAAGATGTCGGCCGTGCTGGGCAACCTCGCCGGCAATCTCGTCGGGGGCGTCGGCGCGCCGAAACTTCTGTCGGGGACGGGCTCCGAGCAGACGCACCTCCTGGTAGTCTGCACCGGCGATCGTGGCCTTGCCGGCGCGTTCAACTCCTCGATCGCCCGCCTCGCGATCCGCGAGTACGCCCAGAAGCTCACGGCCGAGGGCAAGACCGTCAAGATCATGACGGTCGGCAAGAAGGGTCTCGACATGCTGCGCCGGCAGTATCGCGACCAGATCATCGAGAGCATGGACATCCGCGGCAACCGCCCGGTGGACTACGCCTTCGCGGCCGAGATCGCCGACAAGATCCTGACCCGCTTCGAGGCCGACGAGTTCGACGTCGCGACGCTGTTCTTCTCCGAGTTCCGCTCGGTCATCTCGCAGATCCCGACGGCCCAGCGCCTGATCCCGGCCGAGCTGCCGGCGACCGACGCGCGCCCGACCTCCACGGCGGGCAACGCCGCCCTGGAATTCGAGCCGTCCGAGGAGGCGATCCTGGAGACGCTCCTCCCGAAGAACCTCACGGTTCAGATCTACCGGGCGCTCCTGGAGAACGCCGCGTCCGAGCAGGGCGCGCGCATGAGCGCCATGGATTCGGCCACCCGCAACGCGGGCGAGATGATCAAGAAGCAGACGCTGATCTACAACCGCACGCGTCAGGCCATGATCACCAAGGAACTCATCGAGATCATCTCGGGTGCGGAAGCCCTCTGAGGCGCCGCGACCTGAACGCACAGCTTGAAGGGTAGGTTTACGATGGCGAACACCGCAATCCCCGGCACCGGCTCCAACAAGGCGGGCAAGATCACCCAGGTCATCGGCCCCGTGGTCGACGTGCAGTTTGAGGGCCACCTGCCCGAGATTCTGAACGCCCTTGAGACTAAGAACAACGGCGCCCGCCTCGTCCTTGAGGTGGCCCAGCAGCTCGGCGAGAACACCGTCCGCTGCATCGCCATGGACACGTCCGAGGGCCTGACCCGCGGTCAGGAATGCTTCGACACCGGTGAGCCGATCAAGGTTCCGGTGGGCATGAACACGCTCGGCCGCATCATGAACGTCATCGGCGAGCCGATCGACGAGGCCGGCCCGGTCCAGGCCGATACCTACCGCGCCATCCACCAGCCGGCCCCGTCCTACGCCGACCAGTCGACCGAGGCCCAGATCCTCGTCACCGGCATCAAGGTCGTGGACCTGCTCGCCCCCTACGCGAAGGGCGGCAAGATCGGCCTGTTCGGCGGCGCCGGCGTCGGCAAGACCGTGCTGATCATGGAGCTGATCAACAACATCGCGAAGGTGCACTCCGGTTACTCGGTCTTCGCCGGCGTGGGCGAGCGCACCCGCGAGGGCAACGATCTCTACCACGAGATGATCGAGTCCAAGGTCAACATGGACCCGAAGGAGCATAACGGCTCCGCCGAGGGCTCGAAGTGCGCCCTGGTCTACGGCCAGATGAACGAGTCGCCCGGCGCCCGCTCGCGCGTCGCGCTGACCGGCCTGACCATCGCGGAGCAGTTCCGCGACGACGGTCAGGACGTGCTGTTCTTCGTCGACAACATCTTCCGCTTCACGCAGGCGGGCTCCGAGGTGTCGGCGCTGCTCGGCCGCATCCCGTCGGCGGTCGGCTACCAGCCGACCCTGGCCACCGACATGGGCGCCCTGCAGGAGCGCATCACCACCACCAACAAGGGTTCGATCACCTCGGTGCAGGCCATCTACGTGCCGGCCGACGATCTCACCGATCCGGCCCCCGCCGCGTCGTTCGCCCACCTCGACGCCACGACCGTGCTGTCGCGCTCGATCGCCGAGAAGGGCATCTACCCGGCGGTGGATCCGCTGGACTCCACCTCGCGCATGCTGTCCCCCGCCATCCTCGGCGAGGAGCACTACGATGTCGCCCGCCGCGTCCAGCAGACCCTGCAGCGCTACAAGGCGCTCCAGGACATCATCGCGATCCTGGGCATGGACGAGCTGTCCGAGGAGGATAAGCTGACGGTGGCCCGCGCCCGGAAGATCGAGCGCTTCTTCTCGCAGCCCTTCTCGGTGGCCGAGGTGTTCACCGGCTCGCCGGGCGTGCAGGTGCCGCTGGAGGATACCATCAAGGGCTTCAAGGGCCTCGTGAACGGCGATTACGACGATCTGCCTGAGGCGGCCTTCTACATGGTCGGCACCATCGAGCAGGCTCAGGAGAAGGCCAAGAAGATGAAGGCTGCGTAAGTCAGCGCGTCCCTCCCCCCAGCGGGGAGGGCCAGGGGTCGGGGGGTGCCGGTCGCGGCGCCATCCCGACCCGTTCCACCTCCGGTCCTTCCGGTATTCCGGCAGGAGCACGTGACGCGGGTTCGGGAAAACGTCAGGCTATGGCCACCTTCCACTTCGATTTCGTCGGCCCTGAGCGGACGCTGTATTCCGGCGAGGTGACGGCCGTTCAGCTGCCCGGCATCGAGGGCGAGATGACCGTGATGCCGGGACATGCCCCGGTGCTGACCTCCCTTCGCGTGGGCGTCATCGTGATCACCGAGAGCCAGGGCAGCGGCAAGCGGATCTACGTCCGCGGCGGCTTCGCCGATATCGGGCCGACCACCGTGACCGTTCTCGCCGAGCGGGCGGCTCCGATCGAGGAACTGACCAACGAGTCGCTCGACCGCGACATCGAGGCGGTTGAGATGCAGCGGGACGCCACCGAGGATCTCCAGAAGCGCGAGGAGCTGAACGGCCAGATCGTCCAGCTCCAGGAGACGAAGGCGCTCCTGAAGCTCTGAGCTAGGACCCGCGGGCGCTCTCCAGCGCCTGCGCCAGCAGATCGGCACGCGCCTGCTCTCCTGAGAGACAGCCGCGGGCCAGCCAGGTTTCGCGCGCCGTCGCCAAGCCACGGCCGATGGCCGGACCGGGTTTCACCCCGGCGGCCACGAGATCCGCCCCGGTGATCGGGAAGACCGGGACGTCGCTCAGACGCTGCAGCGCCCGGCGCGCGTCGTCTGCGATGGCGGGGCGTGGCTCGCCCGATACGATCTCCAGAGTGTCGCGGAGCATCATGAGGCCGTGCTCCGCCGCGAGCGCCGGCACTGCGTCCCTCGCGATCGTCGCGCGACCGTGCAGGCCCGCCAGGATTTCCGCATAATCGGTCAGCTGCGCGTGCTCGTGGTTCGCGAGGCGCAGCCGCTCGCGCAGGCGGTCGGCGTCGTGCCGTGCGCCGACCGCGAGGGCCGCGAGCCGCATCACGGGCGACAGCGCGGCGACAGCGGCGCGCTCCAGCCGGCCGAGCTCGGCCACGCCGCCGGTGATCCGCTGGAGCAGGCCCGTGCCGCTCAGGATCGCCACCATCGCGGGACCGCCCGCGGCGGCCAGCAGCTTCAGGAATTCGGATCGGACCCGCTCGCGGGAGAGGCGGTCCAAGCCGTTCCGCGCGGCCACGCAGGCGGCGAGGGCCGCTGCGTCGGGCTCCCCGATCCCGAAGCGGGCGTGGAAGCGGAAGAAGCGCAGGATCCGCAGGGCATCCTCCCGGATCCGCGTCGCCGGATCGCCGATGAACCGGACGCGCCCTGCCTCAAGGTCCGGTATCCCGCCGACCCTGTCGTGCAGACAGCCGTCGCGATCCAACGACAATGCGTTGACGGTGAAGTCCCGTCGCTCGGCGTCCCGTGCGAAGTCGCTGCCGAACCGGACGACTGCGTGGCGGCCGTCGGTTTCGACATCCTCGCGCAGGGTCGTGACCTCGATCGGGCCGTCCGCGGTAACCAGGGTGACCGTGCCGTGCTCGATCCCGGTCGGAATCGCCTTCAGGCCGGGCGTCCGGCTGGCGCAGGCCATGACCGCGTCCGGCCGCAACGTCGTCGCGAGGTCGATATCCGCGGAGGGCGTTCCGAGGAGCGCGTCGCGCACGCAGCCTCCGACCAAGCGAGTCTCGGCGCCGGGCTGATCGAGGGATGCGAGCACGTGGCGTATACCGGGGCGCTCGAGCAGCGCCGACACGGCCGCGCGATCGAGGTCGCGCCTCAACGGAAGCCGCCCGGGACCAGGCGGCCGTTCTCCATATGGGTGGGCACGTAGCCGCCGGGCCGACGTTCCGAGAACAAGCCTTCGTAGACCAGCGTGCCGATCACCACGGCCAGTCCGGCCAGGACGAGCCGGAGGAGATGCGGATCCCAGTGCCCGCGTCGCAGCGGGTTGCGGCCGGCCAGCACGAGGTAGACCAGGAACAGGACGAAGGGGATGAGGAAGAGGCCGAACTCTTCGAGGACGCGACGCAGCATGGTTTCCCGTGGCCTATCCCGCCGAGCGGCGGACTTCACCGGTCTCGGTTTCCGGGTAGAGGCGCTCCCGGAGGTTGTTGAGGATCCCGGCGGTGACGCCCCAGATCAGGCGATCGCCGAAGGTCAAAGCGTAGAACCAGCGCGTGCGGCCCTGCCAGGCCCTGGAGCGGAGCCGGTAGCGCTCCCGATCCATCAGCACCGCCAGCGGCACCTCGAAAACGTCCGCAACCTCGTTGGGGTTCGGCCGAAACGTCGCGTCGGGTGCGACGAGACCGATCACCGGCGTGACCAGGAAGCCGGTGCCCGACAGGTAGGGATCGAGATAGCCGAGGAAACGGACCGACGCGGGGGGCAGGCCGATCTCCTCGTGGGCCTCCCGCAAGGCCGCGTCCGCAGGTCCCGGATCGGCGGGATCGATCTTGCCGCCAGGCAACGCGACCTGCCCGGAATGGTCGCGCAGGTTCGCGGCGCGCTCGGTCAGCACCAAGCTCGGGCCGCCCGCACGGAGAATCACCGGCGCCAGCACGGCCGCGCGCCGGTGGGGCGGCGGCGGGATCACGGCCGAGCCGTCCGGATCGAGACTGTGATCGCCGCGGGGATTCGAGGTGGGATCGTCCGGTCCCGGCGGGTCCGCCGACAGGCCGGACTCGGCGCGGGCCAGGAAGTCGATCAGTTGCTCACTCACCGATGACGGCCGGCGCGATGGGGTGGAAGATGCCGCCGGCCCAGAGGCCCAGCCACGCTTCACCGTCCACGCTCCGCTCCTCAGCGAGATCCACGAGATCGTAGGTGAGCGAACGGGTCAGGAGGGCCCAGAGGCCGCGGCGGACGTGAATGTAGGGCTTGAGTGCCCCGTCCGGCGCCTCCTCGAAGCGCAGGCCGTGCTCGGCATCGACGCTGACCAGATCGTCGACGTTGGTCCTGAAGGAGATGCGTCGAGCCTCCCCGGCGCCGTCGACCGCCATCTCGACCGCCACGAAGGCCGCGTCCTCGACCGTGATTCCGACGCTCTCTACGGGGGTCACCAGGACCGTCCGTCCATCCGGTTCGCGCCGCAGGATGGACGCGAAGAGTCGGACGAGCTTCTCCCGGCGGATGGGCGAGCCGTTGTGGTGCCACGTCCCGTCCGCCGCGATGCGGATGTCGATCGTGCCGCAGTAGGGCGGATCCCAGCGCTCCACGGGCGGCAGCCCGCGCTTCGGCACGCCGTCCAAGGCAGCGCTGAGGCGGCTCAATGTGGGATCGGGGGCAATGTCCTCGCTCATAGTCGAACAGATAGCGCCCCGTCGGTCGGCAGCCATGGTCGCCGCACCGGTTCGACCGACGCGTCTGCGACGGCGGTCAGGCCGGTCCGGCGCCCTGGGTGTTGACCGTGAGCACGTAGAGCGACTGGCTGGCGGCCATGAACAGGCGGTTCCGCTTCGGCCCCCCGAAGGTGATGTTGCCGCACACCTCGGGCAACCGGATCCGCCCGATCAGCGTGCCCTGCGGCGTCCACACGGTGACACCGTTGTAACCCACCGCCCGGCCCGCGTTGCTCGACACCCAGAGATTGCCGTCCACATCGGCGCGCAGGCCGTCGGGCCCGCATTTCACTCCGTCCACGACGCAATCCGCGAAGAGCCGCTGGTTCGAGAGCGCCGAGTCGATCCCGACATCGAAGGCGTAGATCTCGCCCTTGCCGCCGGGACCCGTATCGCCCGGCCCCGTCCCGGTGGAGCAGACGTAGAGGATACGGTGATCCGGCGAGAAGCAGAGGCCGTTCGGATCGGGCACCTGATCGTCGGTCAGAACCCGGTCGATCCGGCCAGAGGGGTCGACGCGGTAGACCGCGTTGGGCAGTACACGCCGCTTCGTGACGGTGCCGGCCGGTTGCCCGAGCCGCGGATTGATGCGTCCCGTCGGGTTGGATGGGCCGCCGGCCTCGTCCGGCAAGCCCTCGTAGAGCAGGCCGCCATAGGGCGGATCGGTGAACCAGTACGATCCGTCGGCGTGCTGGACCACGTCGTTGGGGGCGTTGAGCGGCCTGCCCTCGAAGGCGTCGGCCAGCACCGTCGCAGAACCATCGAGCTCGTAGCGCACCACCTGCCGGCTGGCATGCTCGCAGGAGAGCTGGCGGCCCTGCCGGTCGAAGCTGTTGCCGTTGGAATTGTTGCTCGGCGCGCGGAACACCGAGACGTGTCCATCCTCCTCCAGCCAGCGCAACTGGCGATTGTTGGGGATGTCGCTCCAGACGAGGAAGCGGCCGACGGCGTTCCAGGCGGGCCCCTCCGCCCAGAGGGCACCTGTCCAGAGGCGGCGGATGGCGCTGTTCGGGACCACGTACGGCGCGAAGGCCGGATCGACCGTGATCACGTCAGGATCGGTGAAGTAGGTGGTCGGGGGCCCGGCGGGCCGGAAATCCCGCGGCGGATCGGTGATGGTGCTGGGCGGTTGCGGCTGGGCCAGAACGCCGCTCGTGCTTGCCAGAACGGCCCCAGCCCCGGCCCCGGCCAACAGGGCGCGTCGCGACGGTGCGGCTTGTCCGCCCTCCATCCCCGGATTCCATTTCCCCCACGGCTTCATCGTTGCTCCTCCGATGACGGCGGTCGTCATCTACCGCGTGAGCCTTGCGCCGGAATGACGCGACCGACGGCTCGATCAGCCGGGCCGACGCCGCAGGATCTTCCAGACGCCATCCGCCGAGGCGAGCAGGCGCGTGCCCTCACGGACATCGCCGCGCATGAAGACGAGGGAGCCGGTGCGCTTCACCACCTGCGGCCGGATCTCGACCCAGTCGCCGAGGCGGCCGACATCGATGAACTTCATCTCGAGCTGGATGGTCACGCAGTTGGCGCCGTCCGCCGCGCGCATCGCGGTCTCGCCGAGCGCCCGGTCGGCGAAGCTCATGAGCATGCCGCCGTGGACGACGCCGATGAGGTTGGCGTGCTTCTGCTCCGCCCGGAACGCGTAGGATCCGTCCGTTCCGCGCAGGTGCAGCGGGCCGACATGGGCGATGAAGCCGCTGTCCTCGATCGGCGCAAAGCCTTCGGGAACGGGATCGCGGGGATTCGTGTCGGTGGTCATCGCATCCTGTCCGTGCCTGTCGCGGCCGTGAGATAGGGCGGCGGCTTCAAGTGCCCCGCGGCTTCGCCCGGCGGGTCGGAGCTTCGCTGAGCGGATCCTCCGGCCAGGAGTGGCGGGGATAGCGCCCGCGCATCTCCGCCCGCACCGCCGACCACGAGCCCCGCCAGAACCCCGGCAGGTCGCGGGTGATCTGGATCGGGCGCTGCGCCGGCGACAGGAGGTGCAGCACCAGCGGCCGACCACCGGCGGTCGGGTGCCGATCGAGGCCGAAGAGCTCCTGCACGCGCACGGCGAGGGCCGGCTCCGCGGCGGCGTAATCCACGGGGATGCGCGAGCCGGTCGGCACCTCGACATGGGTCGGTGCCTCCGCGTCGAGCCGGGTGCGGAGCTGCCATGGCAGGAGATCCTGCAGGGCGCCGGCGAGGTCGTCCGCCGTGACGGCCGACAGGGCGGTGCGACCGACGAGGGCCGGGGCGAGCCAAGCCGGGGCGGTCGCGACGAGAGCGTCGTCCGAAAGGTCCGGCCAAGCGTCGCCCTCGGCACCGTGCAGGAACCGGATCCGGGCGCGCCACTGCGACAGGGCGGTCGTCCAGGGCAGGCGATCGAGTCCGAGATTCGCGATGCCCACCGCCAGGATTTCCGCACTCTCCGCCGTCGCCGGCGCCGGCAGCGGTCGCGAACCGAGGTTGACTGCGCCCAGACGGCGGACGGCCCGTGCCCGGAGGGCGGCGGCCTGCGGGTCGAAGTTGATCTCCGTGCGCGTCTCGATCCGGTCGGCGAAGGTCCGCTCGATCGCCTCGGCAGCGATCGCCGCCGCCGCCAGTATGCGCGCATTGCCGGCCGCCCCGGCGAGGTCGGCGACCACCAGATGCGTCTCCCGCGCGAGGGGGCTCGCCGGGTCGAGCCGGCCGGCCCGGCCACTCGCCATCACGAACTCACCCTCGCGTCCGCGGGCGCGGGCGACGCGATCCGGATAGGCGAGCGCCAGGAGCGGACCCGCGGAGGCCGGCGCGTCCGGCTGGCTCCCGCCTGCGATCCGCGCCCAACCTTCCGCGAGCCGGCGCATGTTGGCCGCCCGGTCGCCCCTGTCGCGGCGGAACCGCTCGACCCGCTCGTCGAGATCGACGCTGTCGCCGCCCAGGCCACGCTCCGACAGGACCGCCGCGAGATCCGCTGCCGCGCGGGCTTGCCCCTCCCCGGCGGCTGCCGTCACCATCCGGGCGAGACGCGGCGGCAGCGGCAGCGCCCGAAGGCGCGCCCCGACCTCCGTCAGGCGCCCGGCTGCGTCGAGAGCCCCGAGTTCAGCTAGCGAGGCGCGGGCCTCCGCCAGGGCCGGAGCCGGTGGCGGATCGAGGAAGGCCAGGCGCCGCGGATCGGCCACCCCCCAGGCGGCGCAGTCGAGGAGCAGCCCGGCGAGGTCGGCCGACAGGATGTCGGGCCGCGTGAACGGCTCCAGGGCGCTGGTGCCCGCCTCAGTCCAGAGGCGCCAGCACAGGCCCGGCTCCGTGCGGCCGGCCCGGCCGCGGCGCTGGTCCACGGACGCGCGGGACGCCCGCGCGGTCACGAGCCGCGTCAGGCCGAGGCCCGGCTCGTAGACCGGCACCCGCGCCAGCCCGGAATCGACCACGATCCGCACGCCCTCGATGGTCAGCGAGGTTTCGGCGATGCTGGTGGCGAGCACCACCTTGCGGGTGCCGGCGGGCGTCGACGCGACGGCGCGATCCTGCTCGGCCGGGCTGAGGGCACCGTAGAGCGGCGCGAGCCGCACGTCGGGATCCACCCGCACGGCGAGGATGTCCGCCGTACGACGGATCTCCGCCTGTCCGGGCAGGAAGACCAGCACCGAGCCGGGATCCGCTCGCAGGGCGCGGAGCGTCACGTCGGCCACGACCTCTTCGATGCGCCGGTTCGGGTCGCGCTCGACGTAGCGCGTCTCCACCGGGAAGGCCCGGCCCTCGGAGGCGACCACTGGGGCGTCGCTCATGAGCGCGGCCACCCGGGCGCCGTCGAGCGTCGCCGACATGACCAGGATCCGCAGGTCCTCGCGCAATCCCCCTTGGGCGTCGAGGGCCAGGGCGAGGCCGAGGTCGGCATCGAGGGAGCGTTCGTGGAATTCGTCGAACAGGACCGCGCCGATGCCGGACAGTTCCGGATCGTCGAGGACCATCCGCGTGAACACGCCTTCGGTCACGACCTCGATCCGGGTCCGGGCCGAGATCTTCGAGCCGAGCCGGACGCGCAGGCCGATCGTGCCGCCGACCGGCTCCCCCAGCGTCTGGGCCATGCGGGATGCGGCCGCCCGGGCCGCGAGCCGCCGCGGCTCCAGCAGGATGATCTTGCGTCCTTCGAGCCAGGGAGCCTCCAGCAGGTCGAGGGGAACGCGCGTGGTCTTGCCGGCACCCGGGGGCGCCACCAGGACGGCGGCGTTCCGTCCGGCGAGTGCGCGACGCAGATCGGGGAGCGCCGCCTCGATCGGCAACGCGGTCGTGAGGCCAGCCATCGCGGCCGCTGATGGCGCGGCGCGGCCCCGAGCGCAACCGTCCTGACCGCCGCGTGACGGTGGGCGGGAAACGATACCGGCGGTTCCGCCCGAGCCCTGGCCGAAGTCGCGTCATGCCGCGATGGTGTTGCGTCAAGGCAAGAAAATTTTCGGGAGTGACCCCATGAGAAGCCCTCGCCGCGCCCTCGCTGTGGCGCTGGCCGCCCTGCCCCTGGCGCTCACCGTCGCCCGGGCGCAGGATCGGCTGCCGACCATTCCCCCGCAGCAATACACGCCCGATCAGAAGCAGGCAGCTGAGGCGTTCGAGCAGGCGCGCGGGAAGCCGCCCTTCGGTCCGTTCGAGCCGCTGATGCACTCCCCCGAGGTAATGACCCTCGCGCGCTCGATGGGAGACTACCTTCGCTACAAGCCGAAGATCGGCACGACGCTGTCGGAGCTCGTGATCCTGATGACCGCCCGCCGCTGGACGCAGGATTACGAGTGGTATGTCCACGCGCCGATCGCCGAGAAGGCCGGCATCGCGCCTGAGATCATCGCGGCGATCCGAGACGGCCGCCGGCCCGCGCGATTGAGCGACGACGAGACGATCGTCTACGACTTTACGTCCGAGCTTCAGGACACCCACCGCGTCTCGGACGCAACCTTCGCCCGGGCGGAGTCCCGGTTCGGGAAAGCGGGCGTCGTCGATCTCGCGGCGATCTCGGGCTACTACACGTTCCTGGCGATGGAGCTGAACGCCGCTCGCTACGTGATCCCTGCAGACGGGAAGCCCCTGCCGCGCCATCCGGAGTAAGGGAGCTTATCCTCAGGCGCGGACCGGCTTCATCCCCGTAGTCCACAGGCTGGCGGCATGTCGGAACGGGGCGCCGCGGAGCCGTTGCCCAAACGTTAACCCTCGTGGCCTGTTCTTCTTTCGTTCCGGTTCGCAACGAAGGAGGCCACAATGCTCAGCGAGGCCACGGCCAAGCGAGACGATCACGCCTGCCCGGTTGAGGCGATCACCGCGGCCTATTTGGGCTCTTCCGGCGGCGACGCCGGGATCGCCCTGCGCTGCGCCATCGCGGACGCCCTGTCGGACCTGATGGAGGCCGAGCGGCGCACCCGGGAACGGAGCCGACTGATCTCCCGCGGCTACGTCCGCGGCGGCCCCGGGGCGTCGTTCGAGCGGGCAAGCTGAACGGCGACTGCAACAGACCGTCAGGCACGGTGCAGCGTGGCCGTGCGAAGGTCGATCTCGTGATCCGGGACGCCCCACGGCGTACCGCACTTCCCTCGGAGACAGGTCATGACACGCATCGCTCTGCTCTCGGCCGCCACGCTGATCGGCGCGGGCGCCCTGGCCTCGTCGGCGGCCGAGGCTCGCGGCGGCGGCGCCCTCGCTGCGGGTCTCATCGGTGGTCTCGCGGCCGGCGCGCTGATCGGTGCCGCGACCCAGGCGCGTTCCGCTCCCGGATACGGATACGGGTACCCCGACGACGGCTACGCACCCGCGCCCGTGGTGGTACGGCCCGCGCCCACGTACCGGGTCTACGAGGAGGACGGTCCAGTCTACGCCCCCCGCCGGGCCGTCACGTACGAGCGGGTACCGGTCTGGTATGGCCCCGCGCGCCACTGGCGCCGCGATTGGGACGACGGCTACGGCTATCGCGGCTGGTGAGCAGGTCCCGGCGTCGCCGGAGACCGGGATGACCGGTGTGCCGGCGCCGACGATCGAGGCTCCGGGCAGGATCACCGATATCGGCATCGAACGGGCGAACGTTCGATCAGCGTGAAGCCGTTTCCGACTTGCCGACCCGGGACGATCACCCGGGAACACAACCGCATCGGGCGATGGCCTGCGCATCGTTCATCAGCAAAGGCGTCGGCGTTCGGACCGCCGTGGACTCCGCACGGACGCCGGTCCCGTGTCCCCGGCGGCCGGCATCCCGGCCTGCCTGACGATTCGGGCGGTCCGCGCCGTCAGGTGCGGATGTCGAGCATCCGGCCGATCATCCGATCGGACGTCCGGGCCACGGCTGCGTTGAGGGCGAAAGCGGATTTCGCGCCGATCAATTCCGCGGCGGCACCCGAGAGGTCGACCCGGTCGGATGGCGCCAGGGCCGGGCCGCCGACGGGCACGCCGCTCGACGCGATGGTCTGCGCGGCCGTTCCGACGCGCTCCGTGGCGCGGGTCATAGCCGTGGTGGCAGTCTGAAGAGAGTCGATCATGTCAAAGCCTCCCGACGGGCATCGTGACATGGGACGTGCTGAGCATCGGTTTCGCGCATCGCTCAAATGCGATGCTTCAAACTTCGGGACCGCCTGCGATCGGCGCCTCGGCGTGGTGCGGACGGCGGGACTCGAACCCGCACGGCCTTGCGGCCGCAAGATTTTAAGTCTCGTGCGTCTACCGGTTCCGCCACGTCCGCGCCCGCTTCTGGGTAGCGGGGGCCGCGAGCGCGATCAAGCCGGGGGCGTCCAACCGTAGAGCCAGGCGTAGCGGTCGCGCATGCCGTCAGGCCCGAGGCGGCCCATCACCGCGTTGCGCACGAGGCCCACGAGGCCGCCGGCATGATAGGTCCTGCCGTTGCTTCGGGCTGCCCTCTGGACGCGCCGGACCCGGGCCGTCCGGCTCTTTGAGAAGGCCGCCAGGGCCGCTGGCACGTCCGCGTGCGCCGCCAGCGCCTGCGTCAGCACGGCGGCATCCTCGATGGCCAGGGCGGCCCCCTGAGCGAGGAACGGCAGGACCGGATGAGCCGCATCGCCGACCAGCGCGACCCGGCCGCGGGCCATAGGGCGCGCCGTCGCCCGGTCGGCGAGTGACCAGACCAGCCAGGAATCGGGCAGGCTGAGCAAGTCCCGCAGCGGCCCTGCGCAGCCGCGGAAATGGGCCCGCAGCACGGCCGGCTCCCCGAGCCGGCCCCAACCCTCGTCGCCCACGGCCTCGGGGATCACGGCCACGACGTTGAGGAACTGACCGTCGCGAACCGGATAATGCACGACGTGCCGGCCGCGTCCGAGCCAGAGACCGGTCGAGCCACCCCGCAACGGCTCGGGCACCGCCTCCATGGGGACCAGGGCGCGCCACGCCGCCGCATGCGCCGGTCGCAGCTTTGCCGCGTCTTGCAACGGGCGCAGGCGGGAGCGGATACCATCGGCCCCGATCGCGAGATCGAAACCCAGTTCCTGCAGACCGCTGGCACTCTCCATGAAGAGGCGGGCTTCGGAAGCTGTCTCGGTTACGTTCGCGACGGTGCGGCCCATCATGAGACGGATCGCGGGACGGCTCCGCAGCGCGTCGAGGAGGAGCGTCTGCAGGTCGGCGCGATGGATGACATAATAGGGGGCGCCGAACCGGCTGTGAGCCTGTGCGCCCAGGGTGACGCCGCCGATGCGGCGCCCGCTACCGAGGGCGCGCACCTCCACGCCCGGCGGCTCGCTCGCCGCCCGGCGCAGGGCGGCCGAGAGGCCGAGCGCGGCGAGCACCCGGCTCGCGTTGGGCGAGATCTGGATCCCGGCTCCGACCTCGCTGAAGCCGGTCCGGCGCTCGATGACCGTCACGGAATGGCCGGCATCCGACAACGCAAGAGCCGCCGTCAGCCCGCCGATCCCGGCTCCGACGATCCCGATCCGCAGAGATGGAAGGTCGGAGGACACCGCCGGCCGCGCCTTACTCCGCGGCGAGCTTGGCGTCGTGCCACACGCAGGCCTGCGGCTCCGCCTCGTCGGCCTTCAGGCCCGCACGGTAGCGGTAGAGCGTCGAGCAGTACTGGCAGATGAGTTCGCTGTCGGCGCCCATGTCGAGGAACACGTGGGGGTGGTCGAACGGCGGCAGCGCGCCGATGCACATGAACTCCTTCACCCCCACGGTGATCACCGGCACGCCGGGCTCGTTGTGGAAGTGCGGTACCGCCTTGCCTGCCATCCGGCCCTCACCTGCCCCGCGATCCGCCGCGCGGCGAATCTGCCCGCGCGCTCCCGGGCGCCTCGCGGCTGCTTATGCCGCCAGCCCCGCGGCCGGCGCAAGCCTCGCCCGAACGGCGCCGGACGCCGCTTGGCCTGCCGCGCCCCAGATCGTACATAGGGCGGACGCCCCATTGATGACGCCGCGAAAAGTCTCGACGATGCAGCAGGAACAGGCCACCGCGCAGGGCACGCGCCGCGCCCCGGAGCCGCCGATCCACGGGCCGGAGGGCTTCGAAGGCATGCGGCGGGCGGGACGGCTGACCGCCGAGGCCCTCGACCTTCTGATGGCGGCGACGCAGCCCGGCGTCACCACCGAGGCGCTGGATCAGCTCGCCTACGAGTTCGCCATGGATCACGGGGCCTATCCGGCATCGCTGCTCTACCGCGGTTACCCCAAATCGATCTGCACCTCGATCAACCACGTCGTCTGCCACGGCATCCCGAACGACAAGCCGCTGCGCGAGGGCGACATCGTCAACCTCGACATCTGCCTGATCCTCGACGGCTGGCACGGTGACTCGAGTCGCATGGCCTATGTCGGGGAGGTTCCCCGGAAGGCGCAGCGCCTGTGCGAGATCACCTACGAGGCGCTGATGCGCGGCGTTGCGGCCGTGAAGCCGGGCGGCTCGACCAACGATATCGGCCGGGCAATCCAATCCTACGCCGAGAGCGAGCGCTGCTCGGTGGTGCGCGATTTCTGCGGCCACGGGCTCGGCCGGACCTATCACGACGCGCCCACCATCCTGCACTACGTCGAGGCGAGCTACGACGTGCCGTTCAAGCCCGGCCAGTTCTTCACCGTCGAGCCGATGATCAATCTCGGCCGGCCTGCCGTGAAGGTGCTGGGCGACGGCTGGACCGCGGTGACCCGGGACCGCTCGCTCTCCGCTCAGTTCGAGCACACCGTGGGCGTCACCGAGACCGGCGTCGAGATCTTCACAGTCTCGCCCAAGGGTCTGCACCAGCCCGTCAACCCTGCCGCCGACCGGCCGTGACTTCCGGGGCGGATGACGGTGGCGCGGGGCTGTTCGCGGACAGCGCCGTCCCGTCCTCCGTCGAGAAGGAGCCGCCGCACTACCACGGCCACCGGGACCGGTTGCGCGACAAGTTCGCAGCCGCGGGCGGCGACGCGCTGCCCGATTACGAGTTGCTTGAGCTGGTCCTGTTCCGCGCCATTCCGCGACGCGACGTGAAACCCCTCGCCAAGGCCCTGGTCGCGCGGTTCGGCAGCTTCGCCGAGGTCGTGGGTGCCGAGCCGGCGCGCCTGGTGGAGGTCGATGGCGTGAGCGCCGGTGTCGTTTCGGATCTCAAGGTGATCGAGGCGGCCGCCCGGCGCGTCGCCAGGGGCGCGATCCGTGAGCGCGCACTCCTGGATTCGTGGACCGCACTGCACGAGTACCTGCGCGCCACCATGGCGTTCGCGCCCCGCGAAGAGTTCCGCATCCTGTTCCTCGACAAGCGCAACCACCTCATCGCCGACGAGGTGCAGGGGCGCGGCACCGTCGATCACACGCCGGTCTATCCCCGCGAGGTCGCCCGGCGGGCGCTGGAGCTCTCGGCGACCGCGATCATCCTGGCCCACAATCACCCGTCGGGCGATCCGAGCCCCTCCGCGGCCGACGTGGCGATGACCCGCGAGATCGTGACGGTGCTGGCGCCGCTGAAGATCGTCGTACACGACCACGTGGTCCTCGGCCGAAACGGTCATGCCAGCCTGAAAGGTTTGAAGCTGATCTGATCCTCCGGCCGCCTTGAGCGTTATCGCGCGTGGCGATAGCCATGAACACGTGGCGCGCCTCTTGCCTCAAGAGCGGGAGCGTACGGGAGGAGCGAAATGGCGGTGACGGCCTTCGACGAGATGAACGGGATCGGTGACGCCGATCCGGCCGCCGTCCGCGACGCCTACGGCCAGCTCAAAGCCTGGCTGGAGACCACGCCGCCCGAGCACTTCAACACCCGCCGCAGTCAAGCCGAACTGCTGTTCCGCCGGATCGGAATCACCTTCGCGGTCTACGGCGACAACGAGTCGACCGAGCGGCTGATCCCGTTCGACATCATTCCCCGGGTGATCACCAAGCCCGAATGGGGATTCCTGGAGCGTGGGCTGAAGCAGCGGGTCACCGCCATCAACCTGTTCCTGAAAGACATCTACGGCGCGCAGGAATGCATCAAGGCCGGCATCATCCCGGCCGACCTCGTCTACCGGAATGCGCATTACCGCATGGAGATGCGCAGCTTCCGCGTGCCGCACGACCTCTACGTCCACATCGCCGGTATCGACATCGTCCGGACCGGCGAGAACGATTTCTTCGTGCTGGAGGACAATGCCCGCATTCCGTCCGGCGTCTCCTACATGCTGGAGAACCGAGAGGTGATGCTGCGGCTGTTCCCGGACCTGTTCTCCAAGCACCGGGTTGCGCCGGTGGAGAATTACCCGGATGCGCTCCTCGCCACCCTCCGCAGCCTCGCACCGGGCTCGGCTACGCGCGACCCGACGGTCGTGCTGCTCACCCCCGGGCGCTACAATTCCGCGTTCTACGAGCACTCCTTCCTGGCCGACAAGCTCGGCGTCGAGCTGGTGGAGGCCTCCGACCTCTTCACCAAGGACGACGTGGTCTACATGCGCACCACCGAGGGACCGCGCAGGGTCGACGTGATCTATCGCCGTCTTGACGACGATTTCCTGGATCCGCTGGTCTTCCGTCCGGATTCGGTCCTCGGTGTACCGGGCCTGATGAATGCCTACGAGCGCGGATCGGTGACGCTGGCCAACGCGGTCGGAACCGGCATCTCGGACGACAAGGCCGTCTACAGCTACATGCCGGAGATCGTGAAGTTCTTCACCGGCGAGGAGCCGATCCTGCACAACGTGCCAACCTACCGCTGCCGCGAGAAGGACGCCTTCGCGTACGTGATGGACAATCTGTCGGACTTGGTGGTCAAGGAGGTCAACGGCTCGGGCGGCTACGGGATGCTGGTCGGGCCCCACGCCAGCAAGCGTGAACTGGATGACTTCGCCCGGAAACTGAAACACGCGCCGGACGGCTTCATCGCCCAGCCGACCCTGTCGCTCTCCACCTGCCCGACCTTCGTGGCGTCCGGCGTCGCACCTCGCCACGTCGACCTGCGGCCGTTCGTGCTCAACGGTGCCGACCAGATCCGCATCGTGCCCGGCGGTTTGACTAGGGTGGCGCTGAAGGAGGGCTCTCTGGTAGTCAATTCGAGCCAGGGCGGTGGTACGAAGGACACCTGGGTGCTCGACGCCTGAGATCCACGCGATCCCCGGTTGCTCCGCGGCGCGGACCCTAATGTCCGCACGACTTGGCTGAAGACAGATGCTCTCCAGGACTGCCGACAATCTCTTCTGGCTCTCCCGCTACGTCGAGCGCGCAGACTTCGTCGCCCGCATCCTCGACGCGGCGCACCGCTTCGCGTCGCTGCCGTCCAATTACGGCGGCGGCGAGAGCAACGAGTGGGACTCGGCGCTCGCCTCGGCTGGGGACCCGGACGCGTTCAAGACCCACTACAGCGCGGTGAATGCCGACACGGTCTGCGACTTCCTCGCGTTCAGTCCGCACAACCCGTCCTCGATCCGGTCCTGCATCGAATCGGCCCGTGAGAACGCCCGATCGGTACGCACGGCGCTCACCACCGAGATGTGGGACGCGATCAACGGAGCATGGCTCGAACTGCGCAACTACGCCGGCAAGGATCTCAACCGCGACGAGTTCGGCCGCTTCCTCGACTGGGTGAAGACCGTCTCGCTGACCTTCGACGGTTCGGCGTTCCGGACGATGCTGCGCAACGACGCCTTCTGGTTCACCCGCCTCGGCACGGCGATCGAGCGGGCCGACAACACCGCCCGCATCCTCGACGTGAAGTACCAGATCCTGCTCCCCCATGACGAGACGGTCGGCGGCAGCCTCGACTACTTCCAGTGGACCACGATCCTGCGCGAAGTCTCGGCGTTCAACGCCTATCACTGGGTGTATCGCGAGAGCATCAAGCCGCTGCTGGTGGCCGACCTGCTGATACTCAACAAGCAGATGCCGCGCTCCTTCTCGAACTGCTATGGCGTGATCGTCGAGTACCTCGACCTGATCGCCGATGCTTACGGCCGCCGCGGCCCGAGCCAGCGGCTGGCCGGCAACATGCTGGCGAAGCTGGAGAGCGAGGACATCGATCGAGTCTTCGCCTCGGGGTTGCACGAGTTCGTGGAGGCGTTCATCGCCGAGAACAACAGGGTGGGCGAGGCGATCGCCAAGCAGTATCTGGTCGGCTGAACGGAACGGATAGGGCGGCGCATGCGCATCCGCGTGGTTCACGAGACCATCTACACCTACGAGCAACCGGCCCGCGGGCTCGTGCAGGTCCTGCGGCTCACGCCGCGGGACCATGACGGGCAGTACGTCAGGAACTGGCGGATCGACACCACGGTCGACGGGCGGCTCACCGCCCGCGAGGACGGTTTCGGCAACGTGGTCCACTGGTTCACGCCGGACGAACCGTCCGACGCCCTGACCATCCGGGTCACCGGCGAGGTCGACACCGACGATACCCACGGCGTCGTGCGCGGGACCGTGGAGCGCCTGCCCGACGAATTCTACCTCCGTGACACGGACCTTTGCGCGGCGAGCCCCGAACTGCACGCCTTCGCCGAACGCGTCGCGGCGGCGGGGGATGCCGCTGCCCTGGCTCTCCTTCACCGGTTGATGGGCGCCGTGCAGGGTGCGGTGGTCCACGAGCCCGGCCCCGCCGCCAACGCCGTCCCGGCCGACAAGGCCTTCGCGGCCGGGCGCGGGGTCTGTCAGGACCTGGCCCACGTCTTCATCGCCGCCGCCCGCCATATCGGCATCCCGGCCCGCTACGTGGCGGGCTACCGCGCCCGCGACGACGGACAGGCCGACGTCGAGGCACCGCACGGCTGGGTCGAGGCGCTGGTGCCCAATCTCGGCTGGGTGGCGTTCGACCCGAGCTTCGACGTGAGCCCGTCGGACAACTACATCCGCGTCGCGACCGGTCTGGACTATCTCGGCGCCGCGCCGATCCGCGGCAGCCGCACCGGCGGCGGCACCGAGACACTGGACGTGAAGCTTCGCGTCGAGCAAGGCAGGGCGGCCACCCAATCCTGATCCCGCCGACAGCTTCCCGCCGGCCACACGAGAGACCGAAGACGATGACCTACTGCGTCGGTGTCCTGGTCGAGGAAGGACTCGTGATGGTCGCCGACACCCGCACGAATGCGGGCCTCGACGATATCTCGACGTACCGGAAGCTCCATCACTTCAACGTGCCGGGCGAGCGGGTGATGATGCTGGCTTCCGCCGGCAACCTGTCGATCACCCAGTCGGTCCTGAGCCTGCTCCAGGAGGGCGTGCCGGGCGAGGACGATGAGCCGCCCCAGAAGCTCGTCGAGGCACCGACCATGTTCCAGGCGGCGCAGCTCATCGGCCGCGCCATCCGGCGTGTCCGGGCGATCGAGAAGGACGGGTTCGAGGCGGCCAACATCCGGTTCTCCATCTCGCTGCTGTTCGGCGGCCAGATCGGCAACGGCGAGATGCGGCTCTACCTGATCTACTCGGCGGGTAATTTCATCGAGTGCAGCACCGACGCGCCGTTTCTCCAGATCGGCGAGCACAAGTACGGCAAGCCGATCCTCGACCGCGCGGTCAAATACACGACGGATCTGTACGACGCCCTGAAGGTCAGCTTGGTCTCGATGGACTCGACCATGCGCTCGAATCTGGGCGTCGGCCTGCCGATCGACATCGCGCTCGCCCGCCGGAGCGCGTTGTCTCTCGAGGTGAACCACCGGATCGAAGCCGGAGAGGGCTATTTCCACGACCTGCGTGAGCGCTGGTCGGCGGCGCTCCGAGCGGCCCACCGCGCGATCCCGAGGCCGCCCTACGGGCCGACGAGCAGCTAGCGGATTGCGGCGGACGAGCCGACACGGCGCGTTGCCGCGCCCCGACCTCCGGATCGCGGGAGGCCGTCGGCTCGTCACGGAGCCTGACCGCGCGACCGCGACGGATCCCGACCCCGGGACACCCGGTGCCCCCCGGAGCCGCCTGCGTTACGCCCGCGGCTCGGGCGAGGGCCCGGCCGCCTCCCAGGCTGTGAGCATCCGGTATGCGGCGTCGGCCGGATCGCCGGCCCGCATGAGGCCGCCCATGATCGCCACGCCGGCTGCGCCGGCGGCCCGGCATTCCGTGATCCGAGTCAGGTCGATTCCGCCGAGCGCGACCACGGGGAGCCCCGGTGCGGTCGCGAGACCTTCGGGTCCCAGAGCCGGTCCGTAGCCCGGCTTGCTGGCGGTCGCGTAGATCGGGCTGAGGGTCACATAGTCGGCGCCGGCTTCCGCGGCGGCCGAGACCTCATGCGGCGCGTGGGCCGACACGCCGATCAGCGCGCCCTCCCCCAATGTCGCCCGCGCCGTCAGGATCGCTTCGGAACCGGAGCCGCCTCCGAGATGGACGCCGCCACCGAGGGTCTGTGCCAGCGCGGCGTCGCCACCCACGGTCAGGACGCCACCGAAGGCCCGGACGCGCGCGGCCACGGCTTCGCCGAGGCCTCGGCGGGCCAGCGGATCGAGGTCGCGGTCCCGGAACCAGATCCAGCGACCGCCGCCTTCCAGGATCGCCTGGACGGTCTCGGCGAGCGGCCGCTCATGTCCATGTCGGTCCGTTACCGCCAGCAGCGGCGACGGCAGCGTCCTCACGAGCCGACGAGGCCGAGCTGCGGGCTGGACGGTTCGGCCCGGCCGCGGCGGGGAATCCGCCCGGCCAAGTGCGCGTCGCGGCCGGCCTCGACCGCCCGGCGCATGGCGCGCGCCATGCGGATTGGATCGTCGGCCTTGGCGACCGCGGTGTTGATCAGGCAGGCGGAGGCGCCGAGCTCCATGGCGATCACGGCGTCCGAGGCTGTGCCGATCCCGGCATCGACGATCACCGGCACCGTCGCGCGGCGGCAGATCAATTCGAGATTGGCCGGGTTCGCCACGCCCATCCCCGAGCCGATCAGCGAGCCCATGGGCATCACGGCGGCACAGCCGAGATCCTCCAGGCGCTGGCAGATGATCGGATCGTCGTTGCAGTAGGGCAGCACCACGAAGCCCTCATCCACGAGGTGGCGGCAGGCCTCCATCAGCTCGGTGACGTCCGGGTAGAGCGTCTCCCGGTCGCCGATCACCTCAACCTTGATCCAATTGGTATCGAGGGCCTCCCGCGCCAGTTCCGCGGTCATGATCGCGTCGCGGGCGGTCTCGCAGCCGGCAGTGTTCGGCAGGAAGCGCTTGCCCTTCAGGATCTTCACCGTGTCGGAGCCGTGGCCATGCAGCGAGACTCGGCGGATCGAGGCGGTCACCACGTCGGCGCCGCTCGCCTGGACGGCGTCGCGCATGATCGCCTGCGTCGGGTAGCCGGCGGTGCCGATGAACAGCCGGGACGACAGGCTCACCCCGGCGATGATCAGACTGTCCTCCCCGCTCTCGGGATGCAGCGGCGTGACGGTGTGGTCCATGTTCAACCTCCCTGCATGGCGCGGACGATCTCGACGCGGTCCCCGTCCGCGACCGGGGTCTCGCCCCAATCCCGGCGGCGCAGCACCCGGCCGTTCAGCGCGATGGCGACGCCCTGCGGACTCTCGATGCCGCTCTCCTCCGCCTCCGCGCGGAACAGCGCGTCCACGGTCTCGGCGGCGCACTCGCGCGGTTCACCGTTGACGAAGAGCTTCATGCCGAGGCCCTCCGGGGCTCCGGTCGGTCGAACCGCGCCAGGGTGAAGGGCTGGGCGACCTTCGGCAGCGCGCCGCCCGTCACGAGGTCGGCGACCGCGTCGGCGGTGACGGGGGCAAGAAGGAAGCCGTTTCGATGATGGCCCGTGGCGGCGACCAGACCGGGGGCGAGCACGTCCAGGATCGGCGCGTCGTCGTCCGAGGTGGGACGGTAGCCGCTCCAAACGGCTGCCACCTCCATCTCCTCGATGCCCGGAAGCACCCGGCGCGCGCCCTCCAGCAATGCGTAGAGGCCTCCCGCGGTGACGCCCGGCCGGAAGCCGCAATCCTCCACGGTGGCGCCGACGATGAGCTGGCCGTCGCTCTTCGGAGCCATGTGGACCTGCTCGGTCCAGATCATCCGCCCGAGGGTGCCGGTGTGTGCGGTCGTCTTCAAAGCGAGCGACTGGCCCTTCAGGGGCCGGACCGGCAGGGCGAGGTTCTCGGGCAGCAGGCCGCCCTCCCCGCTCCAGGCGCCGGAAGCCAGGATGACGGTGTCGGCCGCGACGCTGCCGTCTCCGACCCTCACCCCGGTGACGCGGCCCCCCGACCAGTCCAGGCTGGTGACCGGAGTCCGTTCCGCCAGGACGACCCCGGCCCGACGGCAGGCCTCGGTGAGGGCGTCCATGACCAGTCGGGGATCGACCTGATGGTCCAGCGGGCAATGGATTCCGGCGGTGACCGCGGGGCGCAGTCCCGGTTCCAGCCGCCGGATTTCGCCGCCGGGCAGCCAGGTGGCGTCGAGGCCCGATCGACGCTGCAGGTCGTAGCGGAAGCGCAGACGCTCGACTTCATCGCGGCCGACCGCCAGCACCAATGTCCCGTCGGGTCTATAGTCGATGGCCCGGCCGGTTTCGGCCTCGAGGGCGTCGCGGAAGGCAGGCCACCGGCGGAGCGACTCCAGGGCGAGCGGCAGCAGCGGATCGGAGCCGGGCTCGTGCTCGGCGGCCGGGGCGAGCATGCCGGTGGCTGCGAGGCTCGCGCCCGCCCCGATCGTCTCACGCTCCAGCACGGTCACGGCGCGGCCCGCCCGGGCGAGGCGCCACGCGATCGACAGGCCGATCAGGCCACCGCCCACGACGGCGACGTCGGTCCGCGCCGGAAGGCGCGCCGGCACGGCGGTGCCGTCCGGACTGCGCCGGCGGCCGATCGGTGAAGCGGGGCGGTCGAGGGGCACGGGCATCTCCGCGTATTGCCGTCGCGGAGAGCGGGCCGTGCGCTTCTGTGAGAAGCTGCGGCCTGCCCTCCCGGGCGGCCACGGTCCAATCCCTACGCCGGTATGAGCCGGATCAGGTTCGAAGGATTTCCGCGCCGCAGGTCCTGACGGACGTGCCAGCGGTTTCTCAGCCCCTTGCCGGGGATCTCCCTGGAACGGAGACAGATTTGGTCGTCCGCGGTGTCCGGGTCAACCCCGCCGCCCGCCGGCCCTTCGCCCGGGATGGACATTCACCGATCGCAGTCACCGCTCGGATACCAAGCCGACCGGAATCCGGCCGGCCGTCGCCGCGTCGGGCGCACCCGCCACCAACCCTTCAGGGATCCTCCTCCACGATGAATCCGATTGTTCGGATCGAGGCGGGAAGCGTGCGCACATTCGTGGTCGTCTGCACGATCGGTTTCCTGTCCGTCACCGCCTTTCAGAAGCTGCGCGAGCGGCTACGTCCGGACCCGACGGTGGCGGTCGCCGCCGCGCCTCCGGCGGACGGGATGGTGGCGGGCGTGGCGCTCCAGGCCGGCCGCAACGGCCATTTCTTCGTGAACGCCCTGATGGATGGCCGCGCGCTGCCGATGATGGTGGATACCGGCGCGAGCTCCTGTGCGTTCTCGGAAGAGGATGCCGATCGCATCGGCATTCGGGTCGCGCCCGGCGATTTCAGCCGCGTCTGGAACACCGCCAACGGCACGGTCCGCGTGGCGCCGATCCGGATCGGCCTGATGCAGATCGGGTCCATCACCGTCCGCGACGTGGAGGCGGTGGTGATCCCCCGGGGCCGTCTCGGCACGAGCCTGCTCGGCATGTCGTTCCTGAGACGCCTGCGCGATTTCAGCGTCAGCGGCGCGACGATGACGCTGCGGGGCTGACGGCGCTCAGCTCGGCTTGCGCGGCCGCAGGAATTTCGGCCTGAACACCGCCATGGGCTCGTCGAAGCCGTCGAGCCGGTGCTCACCCAGAGCGACCGGATCGCCCCAGAGGAAGTCTACGAACGGCTTCGACATCAGCAGCGGCTCGCCGAGGATTCGGTTGAGCTGCGCGAGGCGGCTCGCGAGGTTCACGTCGCGGCCGATCACCGTGAAGTCGAGCCGAGAGCCCGACCCGACATTGCCGTAGGCCGCCTCGCCGTGATGCAGGGCGATGCCGGCGGCCACCGGCACCGGGAATTGGTGCAGGGCGTTGGCCTCGTCGAGGGCCGCCAGGGCGTGCTGGGCCGCCGTCAGCGCCCCCTTGGCGGCGCCACCCAGATCGTCGCCGGACTCGCGGAAGATCGCCAGCAGGCCGTCGCCGAGATACTTGAGCACCTCGCCGCCCTCCCGCTCGATCGGCGGCACCAGGCAATCGAAGAACACGTTGAGCAGGCCCACCACCTCCTCCGGTGTCATGTCGGCGGAGGTGCGGGTGTAGTCGCGCATGTCGGCGAACAGGATCGCCGAGCGGATCCGCGTGACCTGTCCCCGGCGAATGTCCCCCGCCAGGATCGCCCGATGCGGCTCGTCGCCGACGTAGAGCCGCAGGACGTGGTCGAGCTGCTTGTTCAGGACGCGCATCTCCGCCACCGCGGCGAGGGCCGGCATGACGAAGCGCAGAATGGCGATGTCGTCGTCGCCGAAACCCTCCGGCGCGCGGGTGGCGAACGTGATGCCGTTCTTGGTGCCGTTGGTGAAGAACAGCGGCGCCACGACGTAGTGGGTGTAGCCGCCGGCCTTCAGGTCCGGAACGATCGCGTAGGCATCGTCCGGCGTCTCTGCGAGGTCGAGGATCAGCCACTCCCCGGTCTCGTGGACCGTGTGGAACGGGCTGTTGAGATAGGCATCCGTCGAGCGGGCGCCGTGCGGGAACAGCCGCACGGAGGTGCCGCCGTCCCGGGTCCAGATCCGGCCGACCCCGGCATATTCCGAGTGCAGCGTGTCGATGGCCGTGGAGGCCCGGTCGATCGGCACGCCGACGGCGATCAGCCGCTCGGCGAGGCCGGCGAGCATCTCCTCGGCGTTGGGCATCCGGGCGCCCTCGCCGAGGAGCCAGTCACGGATGCCCACGGAGGGCTGCAGCGAGCCGAAAGGCACATCATCGGCCTCCGAGCCGTCCGCGAAGGCCGTCGGCGCTCCAGTCGATGGCGGGCGGCGTTCGAGCATGGCGCCAGAGTGGATGCCGCGCGGCGCCGTGGCAACGCGGTTGACGGAGAAGCGTCGCGGCCGAGGCCGCGACGGGGGCTCAATTGTCCAGGAAGCTCCGGAGCTTCCGGCTGCGCGACGGGTGTTTCAGCTTGCGCAGGGCCTTCGCCTCGATCTGACGGATACGCTCGCGGGTCACCGAGAACTGCTGACCGACCTCCTCGAGGGTGTGGTCGGTGTTCATGCCGATGCCGAAGCGCATGCGGAGCACGCGCTCCTCGCGGGGTGTTAGCGAGGCGAGTACCCGCGTCGTCGTCTCACGTAGGTTCGACTGGATCGCCGCGTCGATCGGCAGGACGACGTTCTTGTCCTCGATGAAGTCGCCGAGGTGGCTGTCCTCCTCGTCGCCGATGGGCGTCTCGAGGGAGATCGGCTCCTTGGCGATCTTCAGGACCTTTCGGACCTTCTCCAGCGGCATGGCCAGTTTCTCGGCCAGCTCCTCCGGGGTCGGCTCCCGGCCGATCTCGTGCAGCATCTGGCGCGAGGTGCGGACGATCTTGTTGATCGTCTCGATCATGTGGACCGGGATGCGGATGGTGCGGGCCTGATCGGCGATCGAGCGGGTGATCGCCTGGCGGATCCACCATGTCGCGTAGGTCGAGAACTTGTAGCCACGCCGATACTCGAACTTGTCGACTGCCTTCATCAAGCCGATGTTGCCTTCCTGGATCAGGTCCAGGAACTGAAGGCCGCGGTTCGTGTACTTCTTGGCGATGGAGATCACGAGGCGCAGGTTGGCCTCGATCATCTCCTTCTTGGCCTGGCGGGCCTCGCGCTCGCCCTTCTGGACCATGTTGACGATGCGGCGGTACTCGCCGATCTCCAGGCCCGTCTCGGACGCGAGATCGAGGATCTGCGCGCGCAACTCGGTGACCTGCCGCGAGCCCTTCTCGACGAGGTTCTTCCAGCCCTTGCCGCCCAGCGTGCCGACGCGCTCCATCCAGTTCGGATCGAGCTCGTAGCCCTGGTAGTGGCGCAGGAACTCGTCGCGGGCCACGCCGTGGCTCTCGGCGTAGCGCATCAGCCGGCCCTCGTGGCCGATCAGCTGCTTGTTGATCGAGTAGAGCTGACCGACCAGCGCCTCGATGCGGTTGTTGTTCAGCGACAGCGACTTCACGTCGGCGACGACGGTGTCCTTCAGCTCGATCTGCTTCTGGTCCTGCGCCGCCGTGTTCTTCTCGCCCGCGGCCTTGCGCTCGGTGCCCTCGGTCTGGGACTTGCGCAGCTTGCGATAGTTCGCGGCGATCGCGTCGAAGGTCTCGAGGACCCGCGGCTTGATCTCGGCTTCCATCGCGGCGAGCGAGACGTTGTTCTCGAGATCGTCCTCGTCGTCGCCCCCCTCCGGCGGAGCCGGCGACTCGCCGTCCTCGGACCCGTCCTCGCCCTCGCCGTCGGCGATCTGCGGCGCGTTCTTGCCGTCGGGGCCCGCGTAGGTCGCCTCAAGATCGATGATGTCGCGCAGGAGGACCTTGCCCTCGACGAGCTCGTCCCGCCAGATGATGATCGCCTGGAAGGTCAGAGGGCTCTCGCAGAGCCCGGCGATCATCGCCTCGCGGCCGGCCTCGATGCGCTTGGCGATGGCGATCTCGCCCTCGCGGGACAGGAGCTCCACCGAGCCCATCTCGCGCAGGTACATGCGCACCGGATCGTCGGTGCGGTCGGTCGGCTCCTTGGTGGTGGCGGCGACCGTCACGGCGCGCGCGGGCGCGACCTCGGCGACCTCGCCGCCCTCAGCCTCCTCTTCCTCCCCCTCGGCGGCCTTCTCGCCGGCAGCCTCGTCGGTCTCCTCGGCCTCGACGACGTTGATGCCCATTTCGGAAAGCTGCGATAGCACGTCCTCGAGCTGGTCCGGATCGGACTGGCCCTCGGGCAGAACCTCGTTGACCTCCTCGTAGGTCACGTAGCCGCGCTTCTTGGCGAGCTTCACCATCCGCTTGACCGAAGCATCCGTCAGGTCGAGGAGCGGCCCGTCGGTCTGCTGCTCGGGGGCAGCGTCCGTCTCGTCCCGTTCCGTTGCCTTCGTCGCCATGATCAGCCTATTGTTTCGCACGCGGCGCGCTGCGGAGGCCGTGAAGAGGCCGGTCCACGCCGTCGGCGCCGCTGTATGAGATCGGTGTCGGATCGCTCCGGGCACCGTGAGTCGTCGGTTTCCGTATGCAAGCCTGAGGCTTGACCGATTGTTAACTATGGCAGGGCTTTCCCCTCCGCCACCGCCATGGCACAGCCATCACGCGGCCGTCGAGTCGCTCGACACCGGCACGTCGGCCTCAGCCTCGGCGGCGATGACGGTTTCCAGCCTCGCCTTCACTTCGCAGAGCCAGGCCCAACCGGAATCGGTCGGATCGTTCTCAAATGCCTGCCGTGCTTCGCGAAGTTCGCTATGTAGCGCTCCTGCCTGCTGGTGCAAGATCATCGCTTGTCTGAGCGCGTCTGCACGCAGAGCGGGATCAGCGTGCGGCGCCAGCGTCGTACGGTCCCGCGACCGGGCAAGCGCGAGGATTCTGTCGGCTGCGGCAGCGAGACCGGTGCGGCTGATGCGGTTCTGCAACACCTCCAGTGAAGCGTGCTCGTCCTCCGCGGCGCAGGACAACAACACCGACACGAGCGCCCGCGCATCGGGATCCTCGAAGTCGAGGTCGGCGATCTCCTCGCCGAATTCCGCGAACATCTCGGGATGCGCCAGCAAGGTGCCGACGATCACGGCTTCTCGTACCGGCGCGGCGCCCGTGAAGCCTGCCGACGCGGTCACCGACGGGCTCGGGCTGCCGGTGATGCGCGGCGAGACCACCTCCCCCGGCCGGACGAAGCGCGGCCGGCCGCGCGGTCCCGGCGCGGCGGTGCGCGTGCCCCGGGGCGAAAGGCCGCGAAGGCGCTCCTCGATCTCGTCGCGGTAGTAGCGCCGCACGGTCTCGTCGCGGATCGTGGCGACGGTGGTGCGCAGTGTCTGAGTCAGGCCGGCGCGCCGCTCCGGCGTATCGACCGGCCCGGCCTCGACGGCACGCCGCCAGAGCAGCTCGGAGAGGGGCAGAGCCGCCGCCAGGACCTGGTCGATCGCCCCGGGGCCCCCGGAGCGCAGCAGGTCGTCGGGATCCTGGCCGCCGGGCAGGAGCGCGATCCGGAGAGACCGGCCCGGTTCGAGGAGCGGCAGCGCGATGTCGAGGGCGCGAAAGGCAGCTCTCTGGCCGGCCTTGTCGCCATCGAAGCACAGGATCGGCTCGTCGGCGTGGCGCCAGAGAAGGGCGAGTTGGTCCTCGGTCAGCGCCGTGCCGAGTGGCGCCACCGTCTCGGGATGCCCGGCGAGCGTCATGGCGATGACGTCGACGTAACCCTCGACCGCGATGATCGAGCTTCGCTCGTGCGCCGCCTTGCGGGCGCCGTGAAGGTTGTAGAGCGTGCGGCCCTTGTGGAAGAGCGGGGTCTCGGGCGAGTTCAGGTACTTGGCCCGAACTTCCTTGGCGAGCGCCCGGCCACCGAAGGCCACCACCCGGCCCCGGGTATCGGTGATCGGGAACATCACCCGATCACGGAAATAATCGTACGGGACCGACACGCCCTCCCCGGCGGCGAGAAGGCCCAACTCGACCATCAGCGCCTTCTCGACGCCCTTGCCGGCCAGATAATCGCGCAGGGCGTAGCGCTCGTTCGGCGCGTAGCCGAGGCGGAACCGCTGCTGAACGTCCCGGCCGAGGGCGCGGCGTTCGAGGTAGGCGCGCGCCTCGCTGCCCTGCCCGGATTGCAGCCGCTCCTCGAACCATCGGGCCGCCATCTCCATCACCTCGATGGCCCCGGCGCGCTTGGTCTCGGATTCCCGATGGTCCTCGGTCTGAGCGGGCAGGCTGACGCCGGCCTCCCCCGCCAGTCGCTCGACCGCCTCGGGGAAGCTCAGCCCTTCCGTCTCCATCAGGAAGGTGAAGATGTCGCCGTGCTTGGAGGAGGAGAAGCAGTGATAGAACTGCTTCTGGTCGTTCACGTAGAAGGATGGCGTCTTCTCGGCGTTGAACGGGGACAGGCCCCGCCACTCGCGTCCGGCCTTCTTCAGCTGCACGCGCCGTCCGACCACCGATGAGGCCGGCAGGCGGGCGCGGATCTCTTCCAGGATGTGGGGCGGGTAGCGCACGGGGCCTGGGTGGGTTGCCTGAACCCGCTTCTATAGCGCGTCGAAGCCGGCGGAGTCCCCCGCCGGCCGGGAAGCCGGCAGAGGATTACGGGGAGAGGCCTGTCAGAAGCGGATCAGGCCTTGGCGGCGAGCGCCGCCTTCACCAGCCCGCTCGCCTTGCCGAAGTCCATCCGGCCCGCGAAGGCACCCTTCAGGGCACTGATCACCTTGCCCATGTCCTTCGGCCCGGCGGCGCCGGTCTCAAGGATCGCCGCCTCGACGGCTGCCTTCGTCTCGCTCTCGTCCATCTGCTTGGGCAGGAAGCCCTCGATGATGGCGATCTCGGCGCGCTCGGTTGCGGCAAGCTCCGGGCGTCCGCCCTGCTCGTAGACGGTGGCCGATTCGTTGCGCTGCTTGATCATCTTCTGGAGCAGCGACAGGATTTCCTCGTCGGATGTCGGCTCCTTGCCGAGGCCCCTTGCCTCGATGTCCTTGTCCTTGAGGGCGGCCTGGATCATCCGCACGGTGGCGAGCTTGTCCTTGTCGCCGGCCTTCATGGCCTCCTTCATCTCGGTTGTTAAGCGCGCGCGGAGCATCTTTATGGGCCTTCCAACGGTCGAAACAGGGGGCTGGCCTGCGATTTGCGGGTGTTGAGCCCTGCGGTTTGAGGAGCCACATTGACCCCATCGCGGGCCGCTCGCTAAGAGCGCCACACACGATCATGCCGCAAGCCGAGAGCGTCGCAACCCGACGCCCGCCTTCGGCCGGACATAAGCGAGACTCACCCGATGCTGCAAGACGCCGCGCATGCCCCCGAGGCTCGGGCTCCGGAACCCTGGGCCGAGCCGGTCGCGACGGCCCTGCTGGTTCTGGCCGACGGTACCATCCTGGAGGGATTCGGCATCGGTCAGACCGGGATCGCCGATGGCGAGGTCTGCTTCAACACGGCGATGACCGGTTATCAGGAGATCCTGACCGACCCGTCCTATGCCGGGCAGATCGTCACCTTCACATTCCCGCATATCGGCAACGTCGGCACCAACGACGAGGATCTGGAAAGCCTGGAGGCGGCACCGGCCTCGGGCGTGCGCGGCACCGTCATCGCCTCGGCGGTGACGAAGCCGTCGAGCTGGCGCTCGTCATCGCATCTCGACGGCTGGCTCAAGGCCCGCGGCATCGTCGGCATCACCGGCGTCGACACCCGGGCGCTCACCGCCCGCATCCGCGACCACGGCATGCCGAACGCGGTGATCGCCAACGACCCGGCGGGCAAGTTCGACCGCGAGGCACTGAAGGCCCGCGCCGCCGCGCTGGCGCCCATGGAGGGTCTCGATCTCGTGCCGCCGGTGACGAGCCGCGCACCGTCGGAATGGTCGGAGACCGTTTGGGCGCTGGGCAACGGCTACGGCAAGCGCGCTCCGGGCGAGGGCCTCAAGGTCGTGGCCATCGATTACGGGGTGAAGCGCAACATTCTGCGCCTCCTCGCCCAGGCCGGTTGCGACGTGACCGTGGTGCCCGCCACCACGACGGCGGAGGACATCCTGGCGCTGGAGCCGGACGGCGTGTTCCTGTCGAACGGCCCGGGCGACCCGGCGGCCACCGGCACCTATGCGGTCCCGGTGATCCGCAAGCTGCTGGACCAGAAGGTGCCGACCTTCGGTATCTGTCTCGGTCACCAGCTCATGGGCCTCGCGCTGGGCGGCCGGACCGTGAAGATGGGCCAGGGTCATCACGGCGCAAACCACCCGGTGAAGGACAAGACCACCGGCAAGGTCGAGATCGTGTCGATGAACCACGGTTTCGCGGTGGACCCGACCAGCCTTCCGGCGTCGGCCGTCGAGACCCATGTCTCCCTGTTCGACGGCTCCAATTGCGGCCTGACGCTGACCGATCGTCCGGCCTTCTCGGTGCAGCACCACCCGGAGGCCTCGCCGGGCCCGCGCGACAGCCACTACCTCTTCGAGCGCTTCGTGACGTTGATGCGCTCAGGCGAGCCGGAGACCCCGAAGGACGCCTGACGCGGCTTCTCCTCCTCCGTGTCGACCGGCCTCGTCTTCCCGGTTCGGAGTTCGGCGCTCCGGGCCGCGCCGCGTTTCCGTGGTCGCCGCGGCCTGGGGCGCGTCTTGCTGGACGCGGGAGGGCTCGGCGCCGCCAGGAAGACGAGTGCGGAACGGGACCCGCCGTGCGACCCCAATCGGGCCGCCGCGGGGTCATAAAATCCGCCAGATCCGGTGTCTTAACGGCGCCTACGACAGCCTGTGAACGGCGGCGCAACCGCGCCAGCCAGCGCCGGCCCGTCGCAGGGGATTGCCGTATGACCATCGACGAGGCGCGCGATGACTTCTCCCGCCTGCACCGCACCTTCACGCTTCATCTCGGCGTCGCGGTGGGTCTGTCCTGGCTGACCGCCCTCTATGCCGCCGTCTACGCGCCCTGGGTGCGCAATATCCGCGCCCTGATCGATCCGGCCGCCGGCCTCGACCGCGTCGAGAGCACGGTGTCGTATCTGTTCGCTCTGCCAGCCGTCCTGGCCCTGGCCTGGGTCTCCCTGTATTTCGGGCGCGAGGTTTTGCGCCGGGCGCAGACGCTCTCGAACGTCGCCGTCGAGTTCGCGGCGGCCGCCGTGGTGGCCTTCGGGGTGTTCTACCTCTCGATCGATCGGGCCGTTGCCGCCCTCTACGCCGGCTTCTGACACCGCGCGGTGCGGCGGGCCATGCCGCCGGGCCCGACCGCTTCGGACCGATAGGGACCCGCAGCGCCCGGCAGCCGATTCGCGGCGCACGTCCTTCCTGCCGTTCCTCGGCTCTCGCGCTGGCCACCGGATCGCCCGCTGGACAACGCGGCGACGCCGCGCAGCGCGCCACCGACCCGACGAAAACCGCCCTCCTCTCAGCTCCGGCCCCTCCTGCGGGTCGCCGGCAAGACGGACAATTTGTGCTCGCGCGACATCCGAGACCGGCGGCTCGACGTCCGCGCCGCATATGTTGGTGCCCGGACGCGCATCCAGTTCTCGGGCCATGAGAACGGCGCTGTCGGATCGGCACGGTCGCGCGTCGTATTCATGCACGGGACGCGGGCCGCGGCCGCGCTGCATCGTCGGCCTTCCAATGCGCCCGTCGCCCGTGTAAACGCAGGGCTCAACGACAATCCCGCCACGCGCGTCCGGGAGCAGGGCTGATTTCAGCCGTGCCCGATCGGGCGCGCTTGGCCTGAGAAGGCCGCAGATGCCCAAGCGCACCGACATCTCCTCGATCCTGATCATTGGTGCGGGTCCGATCATCATCGGACAGGCCTGCGAGTTCGACTATTCCGGCACCCAGGCCTGCAAGGCGCTCCGCGAGGAGGGCTATCGGATCGTCCTGGTGAACTCGAACCCCGCCACCATCATGACCGATCCGGACATGGCGGACGCGACCTATGTCGAGCCGATCACCCCGGAAATCGTCGCCAAGATCATCGAGAAGGAGCGCCCCGACGCGATCCTCCCGACCATGGGCGGTCAGACGGCGCTGAACTGCGCCCTGTCGCTGCAGAAGATGGGCGTGCTGGCGAAGTACGGCGTGCAGATGATCGGGGCCACGGCGGAGGCCATCGACAAGGCCGAGGATCGGCACCTGTTCCGCGACGCCATGACCAAGATCGGGCTCGACACCCCGAAATCGGCGCTGGCCAACGCCTCGGCGGCCAAGAAGGCCGATCGGCGGGCCTACCTTGCCGAGATCGCCCGGATCGAGGCCGCCAACGACGACCCGGCCGCGCGCCAGACGGCGCTGGCGGCCTTCGAGAAGAGCTGGGCCGCCGGGGAGACCGATCGGCGCAAGCGCTACGGCGAGCACGCGATCGGCCAGGCCCTGATGGCGCTCGCCGAGGTCGGCCTGCCGGCGATCATCCGCCCGTCCTTCACCATGGGCGGCACCGGCGGCGGCATCGCCTACAACCGCGAGGAATTTCTTGAGATCGTCGAGCGCGGCATCGACGCGTCCCCGACCAACGAGGTGCTCATCGAGGAGAGCGTGCTCGGCTGGAAGGAGTACGAGATGGAGGTCGTCCGCGACAGGAACGACAACTGCATCATCGTCTGCTCCATCGAGAACATCGATCCGATGGGCGTCCACACCGGTGATTCGATCACCGTCGCCCCCGCGCTCACGCTCACCGACAAGGAGTACCAGGTGATGCGCGACGCATCGCTGGCGGTGCTCCGCGAGATCGGCGTCGAGACCGGCGGCTCGAACGTGCAATTCGCGATCAACCCCGAGAACGGGCGCATGATCGTGATCGAGATGAACCCGCGCGTCTCGCGCTCCTCGGCGCTCGCCTCGAAGGCGACGGGCTTCCCGATCGCCAAGGTCGCGGCCAAGCTCGCGGTCGGCTACACGCTGGACGAGATCGCCAACGATATCACCGGCGGCGCGACCCCGGCCTCCTTCGAGCCGACGATCGATTACGTCGTCACCAAGATCCCGCGTTTCGCCTTCGAGAAGTTCCCCGGCGCCGAGCCGACGCTCACCACCGCCATGAAGTCGGTGGGCGAGGCCATGGCGATCGGCCGCTGCTTCGCCGAATCGCTGCAGAAGGCGCTGCGCTCCCTGGAAACGGGCCTGACCGGCCTCGACGACATCGAGATCGAGGGCCTCGGCAAGGGGGACGATCACAACGCCATCAAGGCCGCCATCGGCACACCGACCCCGGATCGGCTGCTCAAGGTCGCGCAGGCCCTTCGGCTGGGCGTGAGCCACGAGCAGGTCTACGCGTCCTGCAAGATCGACCCGTGGTTCTTGGAGCAGCTCCAGGCGATCATCGACCTCGAGAATCGTGTGAAGGCCCACGGCCTGCCGCAGACGGCCGGCGCCTTCCGCCAGCTCAAGGCTGCCGGCTTCTCGGATGCCCGCCTCGCGGTGCTGGCCAAGACCGACGAGTCCGCCGTCAGTGCCGCTCGTCGCGCCCTGGCCGTGCGCCCGGTCTTCAAGCGGATCGACACCTGCGCGGCCGAGTTCAAGTCGCCCACCGCCTACATGTACTCGACCTACGTGGCGCCCTTCGCCGGTGCCGTGGTGGACGAGGCCCAGCCCTCGGATCGCAATAAGGTCATCATCCTCGGCGGTGGCCCGAACCGGATCGGCCAGGGCATCGAGTTCGACTATTGCTGCTGCCACGCCTGCTTCGCGCTGTCGGATGCCGGCTACGAGACCATCATGGTCAACTGCAACCCGGAGACGGTCTCGACCGACTACGACACCTCGGACCGGCTCTACTTCGAGCCGCTGACCGCCGAGGACGTGCTGGAGATCATCGAGACCGAGCGGCAGGCCGGCACCCTGCACGGCGTGATCGTGCAGTTCGGCGGCCAGACGCCGCTGAAGCTCGCCCGGGCGCTGGAGGCCGCCGGCGTGCCGATCCTCGGCACCTCGCCCGACGCCATCGACCTCGCCGAGGACCGCGACCAGTTCAAGCGGCTCCTCGACAAGCTCGCGATGAAGCAGCCGAAGAACGGCATCGCCTACTCGGTGGAGCAGAGCCGGCTGATCGCTGCCGATCTCGGCCTGCCCTTCGTGGTGCGCCCGAGCTACGTGCTGGGCGGCCGCGCCATGGCGATCATCCGCGACGAGACCCAGTTCGCCGACTACCTCCTCGACACGCTGCCCAGCCTGATCCCCTCGGAGGTGAAGGCCCGCTACCCGAACGACAAGACCGGCCAGATCAACACGGTGCTGGGCAAAAACCCGCTCCTGTTCGACCGCTACCTGTCGGACGCCGTCGAGGTGGACGTGGACGCGGTCTGCGACGGCAAGGACGTGTTCATCGCCGGCATCATGGAGCACATCGAGGAGGCCGGCATCCATTCCGGCGACTCGGCCTGCTCGCTGCCGCCGCGCTCCCTGTCTCCCGAGACCGTGGACGACCTGGAGCGTCAGACGAAGGCGATGGCGCTGGCGCTCAACGTCGTCGGCCTGATGAACGTCCAGTACGCCATCAAGGACGGCGTGATCTACGTGCTGGAGGTCAACCCGCGGGCATCGCGCACCGTGCCGTTCGTCGCCAAGGTGATCGGCGAGCCGATCGCCAAGATCGCGGCGCGGATCATGGCGGGCGAGCCGCTGGCCACGTTCGGCCTGAAGCCGAAGATCCTGCCGCACATCGCCGTGAAGGAGGCCGTCTTCCCGTTCGCGCGCTTCCCCGGGGTCGACGTGCTGCTCGGGCCGGAGATGCGCTCCACAGGCGAGGTCATCGGACTCGACACGAGCTTCGGCGTGGCCTTCGCCAAGAGCCAGCTCGGCTCGGGCACGCAGGTGCCGAAGGCGGGCGCCGTGTTCGTCTCGGTGCGGGACGCCGACAAGGCCCGCATCCTCCCCACCATGAAGCTCCTGTCGGATCTCGGCTTCAGCGTCCTGGCGACGGGCGGCACGCAGCGCTATCTCGTCGAGAACGGCGTTCCAGCTGAACGGATCAACAAGGTTCTCGAAGGCCGTCCGCACGTGGTCGACGCGATCAAGAACGGCGGGATCCACCTCGTTCTGAACACAACCGAGGGAGCCGGCGCGCTGTCGGACTCGCGCTCCCTCCGGCGCGCGGCCCTCTTGCATAAGGTGCCGTATTACACCACTCTAGCCGGCGCGATGGCCGCGGCCGAGGGGATCAAGGCCTATCTAGAAGGCGATCTCAAGGTCCGCGCGTTGCAGGAATACTTCGCGGCCTGAACCTCAGGGTTCCGCTGACTTCATTTCGTGGCCCGGAGGGAGTGCTACACTCTCGGCCGGGCCTCTTCATTGTGGCGCGAGACGATGGCGATAGACAAGGTTCCGATCACGGTGCGCGGGCTCGCAGCCCTCGAAGAGGAGCTGAAGCACCGCCAGCAGGTGGAGCGCCAGCGCATCATCCAGGCGATCGCGGAGGCCCGCGCCCTGGGCGACCTTTCGGAGAACGCCGAGTACCATGCCGCCAAGGAGGCGCAGTCGCACAACGAAGGTCGCGTCATCGAGCTGGAGAGCATGATCGCGCGGGCCGAAGTGATCGATGTCACGAAGCTTTCGGGTGACAAGATCAAGTTCGGCGCGACGGTGAAGCTCGTCGACGAGGACACCGAGGAGGAGAAGACCTACCAGATCGTGGGCGAGCCCGAGGCTGACGTGCGCTCCGGCCGTGTATCGATCACCTCCCCGATCGCCCGCGCGCTGATCGGAAAGGGCGTCGGCGACACCGTCGAGGTGACGACTCCCGGCGGCGGCAAGTCCTATGAGGTCGTCGCCGTCCAGTATGGCGGCTGAGCCGATGCGGCCACGTGCCTGGGGCCGCTTTGCCGGCCTGCTTCTCGGCGCCGTCGCGGGGTCCGCGGCGGCGAGCGACTTCCCGGCGACGGCTTACTTCTCCGATATCCGGGTCGACGTGCGGCCGCTCCTGGAGAAGGGCGCTGGCGTCCAGGCCGATGCCCTCGCGGCCGATCTGACCGAGGCCTTGCGGAAGAGCTTCGCCGGCCGGATCGGCGGACGCGGACCCCGTCTGGTCGTCGTGGTGAGCAGCCTGTCGCTGCGGCCCTTCGCCGGCAGCGGGGCGCGACCGGGCTACGGGGGCAATTTCCAGACCGACTATCTCGAAGGCGAGGCACTGCTCGTCGGCCCCAAGGGTCAGGTCCTCGGACGGCATGCGCAGATGACCGCGACGCCGTCGAGCTACGGCGGCGCGTGGTACGATCCCCAGTTCGAGAACCGCCGGCTGGCCGCGATCGCGGACATCTACGCGCAGTGGCTCGCGCGGGACCTGCCGCGGGACTAGAAGGACTGCGCCGAGTTCCGGTGTCGCAGGTCGTGCCGGGATGGGCGGCCGACCGGAATGCTGTGGCGACGTTTGGTCAGGGCCGTCGGATCCATGTCCCCATCCTGAGATGCGGATGCGCGTCGCGGGCATTTCAAGATAGACACGGCCGTCCGATTTCCGTGACGGGCCCGACCGATCAAGCACTGGTGACATGCCGCGGCGGCCGAACGGACCCGGTCGCCGGTTTCTCGAGCGAGGCGCATGGCAAGTATCGACGTGTCGAAGACGGGTTCCGCTGCACTCAGCCGCCCGGATCGGGGGATCGAGCGCCTCCCCAAATTGTCCCGCGCCCGCGCCTGGATCGTCACCGATGGCAAGGCGGGCGACGAGAACCAGTGCGTCGGCCTCGCTGAGACGCTCGGCCTCGCGTTCGAGATCCGGCAGGTGCCGGCTGCCGGCCCCTTCGGCTGGATGGCACCGTGGGGGCCGATCGATCCGCGCGAGGGCCCGCGCCGCCGCGATGGCGCCCTGTCGGGACCCTATCCGGACATCCTGATCGCCTCGGGTCGACGGGCCGTCCCGTATCTTCGCGCCGTCCGTCGGGCTACCGGAGGCCGAACCTTCACGGCCTTCCTGAAGGATCCGCGCACCGGCGAGGACAGCGCGGATTTCATCTGGGTGCCGGATTACGACGACCTGCGCGGTCCCAACGTGTTCACGACGCTGACGGCGCCGCACCTCGTCACGGCGGCGCGGCTCGCCGCGGCCAGGGCGCGCCCCGACCCCCGGCTCGCGCGGCTCGGCGGACCGCGGGTGGCCGTCTTGGTCGGCGGCGACAGCCGCCATCTGAGCTATCGCAAGACCGACATGATCCGCTTGGTCGAAGACCTTCGGGCCCTCGCGGATCGGGGCTGCCGGCTGATGGTGACGATCTCCCGCCGGACACCGAACCCGCTCCGCGACGCGGTGAGGACGTTGGCCGCCGAGACCGGCGGCTTTCTCTGGGACGGGACCGGCGACAATCCCTACGTCGGGATGCTGGCTCTCGCCGAGGCGATCGTCGTCACCTCCGATTCCGCCAACATGGTCAGCGAGGCGGTCGCCACCGGCGCACCGGTCCTGCTGTTTGACCTGCCGCGCACCTATATCCGGCATCGGCGGATGTTCGCCGGGCTGGCCATCGCCGGAGCCCTGCGACCGTTCACCGGTCAGTTGGTGGATTTGACGTACAAGCCGATCGACGCGACGCCGGTTATCGCGCAGGCGCTCGCGGACGCCTATGCTGCGCGCCGCGCGGCCGAGCCGGCCTGAGGAGTCCGAGAGAGATGGCCCACACCCACGCCAAGCTCGTGATCGTCGGTTCGGGACCCGCCGGTTATACGGCGGCGATCTACGCAGCCCGCGCCATGGTCGAGCCGCTGCTGATCTCCGGCTTCCAGCCGGGCGGCCAGTTGATGATCACCACCGATGTCGAGAACTATCCTGGCTTTGCCGAGGCGATCCAGGGGCCCTGGCTGATGGAGCAGATGCGGCTGCAGGCCGAACATGTCGGCACGCGCATCGTTTCGGAGTACATCACCAAAGTCGACCTCAAGCAGCGGCCATTCCGGCTGGAGGCTGATTCGGGGGAGACCTATTCCTGCGACGCGCTGATCATCGCCACCGGCGCGCAGGCGAAGTGGCTCGGAATCCCGTCCGAGGCCGCGTTCCAGGGCGGCGGCGTCTCGGCCTGCGCGACCTGCGACGGCTTCTTCTTCCGCGGCAGGGAGGTGGTCGTGGTCGGCGGCGGCAACACCGCCGTCGAGGAGGCCCTGTACCTGGCCAACATCGCCAGCAAGGTCACGGTGGTCCACCGTCGCGACAGCTTCCGCGCCGAGCGGATCCTGCAGGAGCGCCTGTTCAAGCACCCGAACGTCGAGGTGCTGTGGCACCGGGAGATCGCCGAGATCTGCGGCGTGCAGAAGCCCGCGCCGAACGTCACCCACGTGCGTCTGAAGGATCCGCGCTCGGGCGAGATCAGCGAGGTCAAGGCCGACGGGGTGTTCGTGGCGATCGGCCATCAGCCGGCCACCGCAATCTTCGAAGGTCAATTGCCCATGCGTCACGGCGGCTACCTGTCGGTGAGGCCCGGCACCACCGAGACCGAGATCCCCGGCGTTTTCGCGGCGGGCGACGTCACCGACGACGTGTACCGGCAGGCGATCACGGCGGCGGGCATGGGCTGCATGGCCGCTCTCGAGGCGGAGAAATTCCTGGCCAACCTCGAAATCGGCGAGGATCCGGTCCAGGCCGCGGCGGCCGAATGATCGGTGCCCCGCCGGACGCTTTGCGCCGCGGCGGGGGACTGAAATCCCCGCCAATCGCGCGGCGGTCGGTATAGCGGTGGTCAACCGGTGCAATCGCACCGGTATTTCAACAACTTCCCGATCCGTGTGCTTGCGCCCGACCATGCGCTGTGTGCATAGGGGTTTTGACTGCGCCGGGATGCAGCGCATGCATACCCGCGCGGTGTCGGAAGCGGCGATACGCCGTCGACATCGCGCAGTTCGCCCGGCGATCCGCCTGAAACGCTGTGTGCCGGTGAAGCCGGGACGCGGCCTGAGGGGCTGCGCTGGTGGGGGTTCTGGCCTTGGATTGGGATAAGATCCGGATCTTCCTGAACGTCGCTGAAGCCGGCAGCTTCACGAAGGCCGGCGACGACATCGGTCTCAGTCAGTCCGCCGTCAGCCGCCAGATCAGCGCCCTCGAGCGCGAACTCAAGGCGCCGCTGTTCCATCGCCACGCGAGGGGGCTATTGCTCACCGAGCAGGGCGACCTGCTGTTCCGCGCGGCGCGGGACATGAAGCTGCGCCTGGAGAACACCCGTGCCCGGCTGGTGGAGACCTCGGAGAGGCCGACCGGGGACCTGAAGGTCACCACTACGGTCGGGCTCGGCACCTCGTGGCTGTCGCAGCGGGTGGGCGAGTTCCTTGACCTTTACCCCGACGTGCGCATCGAGCTGATCCTCACCAACGAGGAACTCGACCTCGCCATGCGCGAGGCGGACGTGGCGATCCGCATGCGCAGGCCCGCTCAGCCGGACCTGATCCAGCGCCGGCTGTTCACCGTGCATTACCATGCCTTCGCCAGCCAGGATTACGTCAAGCGATTCGGCGAGCCCAAGACCATCGAGGATCTCGACGATCACCGCCTCGTGTCGTTCGGCGGCAACGAACCGTCGTACCTGCTCGCCGCGCACTGGCTGGCCGATGCGGGCCGCGACGGTCGCGAGCGGCGGCACGTCCACCTGACGGTCAATAACATCGGCGCCCTACAGCGTGCCATGGAGGCGGGAGCCGGGATCGGGATCCTGCCCGACTACGCGGTCGACGGCGACCAGCAGCTCGTGCAGGTCCTGCGCGAGACCGAGATGCCGAGCCTGGAGAGCTATCTCGTCTACGCCGAGGAGATGCGCTCGGTGGCGCGGGTCCAGGCATTCCGGGACTTCCTGGTCTCGAAGGCGCAGCGCTGGACCTACTGACGCGACCTTCTCTCCGAAGGCCGGACGCCACCCCTCAGATCAAGGCAGCGGGCGCATTGCGCGGGTCGGACGGCCCGCCCAGGACGGGCAGGACCGGATCCGTGCCCGCCGTCGCGCGCGGATCACAGCAGTTCGTGCGGCGCGAACCTGCGCCGCCTCCCGCCGTCCTAGCCGTTCGCTGAGCCTGTGCTGACGGTGACACCGTCCCGCCGACGGAACGTCGCCTCAGAGGAAAAGCCGCTCGCCCTCAAGCCCCTTGTAGAGTCCGGCGACCTGCTCGCCGTAGCCGTTATAGATCAGCGTCGGCACGCGCTGATCGGTCCCGAGCACTCGCTCGGTCGCTTGGCTCCAGCGGGGATGGGGCACGGCCGGGTTCACGTTGGCCCAGAAGCCGTACTCGGATGCTTGCAAACCTTCCCAGAAGGTCTTCGGTCGGTCGGCGGTGAATGACACCTTCACGATCGATTTGGCGGACTTGAACCCGTATTTCCACGGCACGGCGATGCGGATCGGCGCACCGAACTGGTTCGGCAGCGGCTTGCCGTAGACGCCGGTCACCACGAAAGCGAGGTCGTTGCCGGCCTCGGCGAGCGTCAGGCCCTCGGTGTAGGGCCAGGGATAGAAGAAGGCCCGCTGCCCCGGGGCCATGGCCTTGTCCATGAAGGTCTCGAAGCGGATGTACTTCGCGCCCGATGCCGGCTTGGCCAGCGCCACGAGCTTCGAAAGCGGGAAGCCGGTCCACGGTACCGCCATGGACCATGCTTCGACGCAGCGATGGCGGTAGAGCCGCTCCTCAAGGCCCACCTTCCGGATCAGGTCGTCGACGCCGATCTCGAACGGCTTTTCCACGAGCCCGTCGATCTTGAGCGTCCACGGATGGGTCTTGAGCGCGTTGGCGGCTGGCAGCACGGTCTTGGACGTGCCGAACTCGTAGAAATTGTTGTAGTCGGCGCTGAACCGTTCCGGCGTGATCGCACGGTCGAGGGTATAGGCGGGGTTCTGTGCGGCCGGGTACAGTGTCTGGTCGCCCGCAGCCGCCAGGGCGGCCCGACCGCCGAGGAGGGAGCCCGCCGCGAGGCCGGCCGCGCCGCCGATCAGGACACGTCGGTTCAGGAACAGGGCCTCGGACGTGGCGAGATGCTCCGGCATCTCCCATCCGCGCTTGCGCTTAATCACCATCGCCGCCTCTCCTGAGTCCCCCCGCCGCCATTCCACAGATCAGCTCCGGCCGACACGGGAACAAGCGCCGCACCCTTATCTTTCGGCTGGCCCCCGCGGTCGGTTACGCTGCGTCCGGCGGCGTCTCGTCGCGCAGCATCCGCCGCAGCACCTTGCCGACGTTGGTCTTCGGCAGCGTGTCGTGCAGGACGACCCGGCGGGGAACCTTGTAGCCGGTGAGCTGCGCCCGCGCATGCGCCCGCAGGTCGTCGAGGGAAACCGACGGATCCTTCAGGACGACGTGGGCCACGACCATCTCGCCGGTCTCCTCGCTCGGCGCGCCGACCACGGCACATTCGAGAATGGCCGGGTGGGTCGCCAGGACGTCCTCGACCTCGTTCGGGTACACGTTGAAGCCGGAGACGAGGATCATGTCCTTCATCCGGTCGACAATCCGGAACTGGCCGTCCGGAAGCATGACGGCGACGTCGCCCGTGCGGAAGAACCCGTCCTCCGTCATGGCCCGAGCCGTCTCGTCCGCCCGGTTCCAGTAGCCGCGCATGACCTGCGGACCCCGCACGCAGATCTCGCCCGGCTCACCGATCGGAACCGGCTGTCCCGTGACGTCGCGGATCGAGACCTCGGTCGAGGGGAGTGGAAAGCCGATCGTGCCGGTGAAGTCCCGCAGGTTTCGCGGATTAGCCGATACCACCGGCGAGGTTTCCGAGAGGCCGTAGCCCTCGACGATGGTGCTGCCGGTGAGCGCCTTCCACCGCTCCGCCACCGCGCGCTGCACCGCCGTGCCGCCGCCAACCACGAAATCGAGCTTCGAGAAATCGACCGTCGCGATCTGCGGGTGGTTGATCAGCACGTTGAACAATGTGTTCACGCCCATCAGGTGGGTGAACGGCGTGCGGCTCAGCGTCTTCACCATGCCGTCGCAGTCGCGCGGATTGGGGATCAGCAGGCAGGAGCCGCCGCTGCGCATGAACTGGAAGAAGCACGCAGTGAGCGCGAAGATGTGGTAGAGCGGCAGCGCCGTCACTGCGCAGCGCTGCACGCTCGGGTCCTTCGAGTTGAACCAGAGCTGCGACTGCTCGACATTCGCCATGATGTTGCGGTGGCTGAGCATCGCCGCCTTCGCGATGCCGGTGGTCCCGCCCGTGTATTGCAGGAAGGCGAGGTCCTCGGGCCCGACCGGGACCGCGGCGCGCGGCAGGTTGCGGCCGCGGCGCAGCACGGTGGCGAACGGCACCGCGAGGCCGTCCGGCAGCCGGAATGGTGGAACCGCCTTGCGCACGTGCCGGCTGGCGAGGGTGATGACGTGGCCCTTCAGCCCGAGCCCGTCGCCGGGGCCGACCAGAAGCACCCGATCCAAGGTGAGCCCCGGAAGCGAAGCGGCGACGGTCGCGCCGAAATTCTCCAGGACGATGAGGATCCGCGCCCCGGAATCGGTGATCTGCTGGGTCAGCTCCCGGGGCGTGTAGAGCGGGTTGGTATTGACCACCGTTCCGCCGGCCAGGAGCACGCCGAAGATCGCCACCGCGTAGGCCGGCACATTGGGCAGCATGATCGCCACGCGGTCGCCCTTGGCCAGACCCTGGCTCTTCAGCCATGCGGCGAGATCGCGGGCGTGCTGGCCCAGGGTCGCGTAGGTCATGGTCGAGCCGAAGCACAGCATCGCCGGCCGGTCGGCGAAGGCCGCCATGCTGGCCTCGAACAGCCCGTTGAGGGTGCCGAGCTTCGCGACGTCGATCTCCGCCGGAACACCGGGCGGGTACGCGGCGAGCCAGGGCCGCTCCGGTCCTCGGCCCGTCGATGAACCCGTCGATGAACCCGTCGCCCGTCCGGACGTGGTCGCCTGAGCGCCGTGCCCGATCACGCTGGCCTCATGCATCGCGATGCCTCCCACGGGCGCGGCTCTCGGCGGCCGGGTCCTTCAACGCAGTACGGGCCGACTCTGCGTGAACGGGCGCTGACCCGCAAGGCGATGCCGTCAGGCCTCCCGACGATGCAGGAGGGCTGTCGCCGATGCGACGTGTGGCAGAGCCGCGACGACGAGCAGGAGGGCGGCGAGGCCCGCCTCGCCCGGCGCGAAAGCCCGCCGCGGCCACGGCCCCGACCCGACCGTATCCGACAGTCCGATCACGGCGGCGCCGAACCAGAGAGCCAGGAAGGCGAGAGCGCCAAATCCGATTCGGTGCAGGCGCGGTCGAAACGGCCGGTTCGTGGCGATGGCGGACAGGCCGAGGATGGCACCGAACAGGCCGGCCGCGACCCCGGCGCCGAGGCCGTAGGCCAGCCAGAGGGGCTGATGCGTCAGGAACGCCATGCCGCCGGTGGCGAAGCCGGCGCGCAGGATGAGGCCGCCGAAGGTCGGGTAGAGCCCCGCCGTCAGCAGTGCGGCGACACCTGCGACCCCGAACAGCGCCCGGCGCGGTATAGAGGCCGGGCCCGGCCCGACGGCCACGCGGGCGAGATGCGCGACGCCGTAGATCAGCGCGAAGGCGAAGAGCGGGTAGCGCGTGGCGAAATAGCCGAAGATCCAGGGCTCGACCGCCTCGGGCAGTGCGGAGCGCTGGCTGAAGCCCGTGGCGGCGGCCAGGGCCAGGGCGATCAGCATGGCGAGGACCGGCAATGCCGGCCCGACGAGGCTCGTCCACCGGCGCGGCGCGGCCGCAACCGACGTCCCGACAGGATCAGGCACCGCGCTGAGCCCTGCGCGGTTCATCGTTCGCTCCGGATCCCAGCGGGTCCCGGGGCTGCGGGGACCGTTAGATGATCGGAGCCGATGCGGGATGTGCGCATACCCGCACGACCCGGCGCGATCCTACCGCGCCTCGTAGTGGTCGCGCACCAGCCGGTCGAGGAGGCGCACCCCCCAGCCGGCGCCCCAGCTGCGGTTGATCTCGCTGGCGTTCGACGACATCGCGACGCCGGCGATGTCGAGGTGGGCCCACGGCACCTCCTCGACGTAGCGCTTGATGAAGGAGGCCGCGGTGGCGGCGCCCCCGTGACGGCCGCCGGTGTTCTTCATGTCGGCGAACTTGGAGTCGATCGCCTTGTCGTAGGCGGGGATCAGCGGCATCCGCCAGACTTTCTCGCCCGTCGCCTCGCCCGCCGCATGGATGTTCCCGGCGAGCGCGTCATCGTTCGAGAACATGCCGGCGATGTCCTGGCCCAGCGCCACGATGATCGCGCCCGTGAGCGTGGCGAGGTCGACGATCGCCTTCGGCTTGGCGCTGCGGACCACGTGGGTGATCACGTCGGCCAGCACGAGGCGGCCTTCCGCGTCGGTGTTGATCACCTCGATGGTCTGGCCGGACATCGACGTCAGGATGTCGGAGGGGCGGTAGGCGCCGCCGTCCGGCATGTTCTCCACGATGCCGATGGCGCCCACGACGTTGCAGCGCGCCTTGCGGGCCGCCAGGGCATGCAGGGCGCCGACCACGGCGGCAGCACCGCCCATGTCACCCTTCATGTCCTCCATGCCGCCGCCGGGCTTGATCGAGACGCCGCCGGAATCAAAGATCACGCCCTTGCCGATGAAGGCCACGGGTGCCTCGCCAGCGGTTCCGCCGTTCCAGCGCATGATCACGATCCGCGGCTCGCGGGCCGAGCCCTGCGCCACCGCGAGCAACGCGCCCATGCCCAGTTCGCGCATCCGCGCCGGCTCGATGACCTCGATTTCGACCCCGAGCTTGGCGAGTTCGGCGGCGCGACGGGCGAACTCCTCGGGGAAGAGCACGTTCGGCGGCTCGTTCACGAGGTTGCGCGCCAGGATCACGCCGTCCGCGAGGCTCTGCGCGGTGTCGCCCTCTCGGGCCGCCGCGCCGTGGTCGGCCAGCAAGAGGGTTAGAGCCGTCGCGGCCTTCTCCTCGGCCTCGGGCTTCTTCTTGGTCTTGTAGCGGTCGAACGTGTACGTGCGCAGCCGGGCGCCGAGGGCGAACTCGCCGGCCTGCGCAGCCGTCACCGATGCACCCGGCCAGTCGAGGACGATCCGAGCGGTCCGCCCGGAGACCTTGCTGGCGGTGAAGCCGCCCAGCACCGGCCAGTCGGTCTTGGCGCGGTCCTTGTCCGAACCGAGGCCGACCACCACGAGGCGCTCCGCGCTGACGCCGGACGGGGCCGGCAGGCTCAAGGCGCTGAGGGAGCGGCCCTTGAACTTCTCGGACGCCGCGGCGCGCGCGACGAGATCCGACCCGGCCGCGCCCAGCGCGTCGCGGGCCGCAGCACTCAGGGTGAGGTCGTCACCGACGAAGACGACGAGATCGCCGGATCCGCCCGGGCCCTGCCCGCTCTGTCCGAGGGGACCGAAACCGATCTCGATACCGTCCGCCATACCCGTCGCCCTGCCCGTCATCCCGGAGCCGCACATCGCGCCCACGCGTCGCCGCCTGAGCCATTCGCCCTGTGTAGCCGCTGAGGCGGAGAACGCAACGCGACGCGACAGCCCTGGAATCGCCCCTTTTGTCGGGTCCCTGCCAGCTCGAGGGCGCGAGAGGACGAGCGGGACTGCCGGGCCAATGAGGCAGATCGAGCGCTACATCTTTCGGATCGCCCTGGGGTCCACCCTGGCCTGCCTGATCGGCCTCACCGGCACGATCTGGCTGACGCAGGCCCTGCGCGAACTCGACCTCGTGACCGCCAAGGGCCAGACGCTGCTGGTCTTCCTGTTCGTCACCGGTCTGTCGCTGCCGACGCTCGTCGTGGTGATCGCGCCCGTCGCGCTGTTCATTGGGACCGTCTACGCCCTCAACAAGCTCAACGGCGATTCCGAGCTGATCGTCATGTCGGCGGCCGGCATGCCGCCGCGCTCGCTCCTCCGGCCCTTCCTGACCCTCGCGCTGATCGTCAGCTTTCTGGTCGGGTTCCTGGTGGTGGTGGTGATGCCGGCGAGCTTCCAGGAGCTGCGCGACGTGATCACGCGGGTGCGCGGCGACTTCATCGCGAACGTCGTCAAGGAGGGCCAGTTCACCCAGCTCGACAACGGCATCACCTTCCATTTCCGCGAGCGTGGGCCGGGCGGCACCCTCAAGGGCCTGTTCATCCAGGACCGCCGGGAAGCCGGCAAGACCAAGGTCTACCTCGCCGAGCGCGGCAACGCCGTCGACGTCGAGGGCCAGAGCTACCTGATCTTGGAGAACGGCAGCGTCCACCAGCAGCAGAAGGACTCGCGCGATTCCTCGATCCTGACCTTCGAGCGGTACACGATCGACCTCGCCGCCTTCGCGCCCCCGGATTCCGATACAATCTACAAGCCCCGGGAGCGCTCAACGGCGCAGCTCCTGTTCCCCGACCAGAGCGAGGGCTACTACAAGCTGCAGAAGGGCCGCTTCCGGGCGGAGCTGCACGATCGGCTCTCCGCCTGCCTCTACCCGTTGGCCCTGGTCTTCATCGCCTTCGCGGCGCTCGGCGACCCGCGCACCACCCGTCAGGGCCGCGGCCTGGCGGTCGCCGGGGCGATCCTCGCCGTCGTGGCGCTGCGCATCGGCGGTTTCGCGGCCGTCAGCGCCGCTGCGCGCAGCTCCGGGGCCGTGGCGGCGATCTATGGCGTCCCGCTTGCCGCGATGGCGCTGTCCAGCCTCCTGATCTTCTTCGGACCGCGGGTGCGGGCGTTCAACGTCGCGCTGGTCCGCGGCGTGCGGGGCCTGCACCGCGGGCGACGCCTCGCGCCGGCGGCCTGACCGATGATGCTGATCGGTCCCACCCTCGGGCGCTACTTCGCCGCCCGCTTCGCCCGAACCGTGCTCGGCGTCTTCATCACCGTCTTCGCGCTGGTCTACACCCTCGACTTCGTCGAGCTGCTGCGCCGCGCGGGCGAGGCCGAGGGCGCATCCACCGGGCTGATGGCGCAGCTCTCGCTCTACCGTACCCCCGCGGTGGCCGAGGGCGTGCTGCCCTTCGCGGTCCTGTTCGGCTCCATGGCGGCCCTGCTCCAGCTCTCGCGCAAGCTGGAACTGGTGGTCGCCCGGGCCGCCGGGATCTCCGCGTGGCAGTTCCTGCAGCCCGGCTTCTTCGTGGCGCTGGCCCTCGGCGCGGCGGCCGTGGGGATCTACAACCCGGTCTCGGCGATGCTGAAGCAGCGCTCCACGGAGATCGAGGCGAAAATCTTCGCCAAGGCCACCAAGGCCGGCTCGGGCAAGGACCTCTGGATCCGGCAGCGGGGCCTGGACGGCGAGGCGATCGTGCGCGCGGAGACCGCCATCGAAGGCACGACGACGCTCGCGGGCGTCTCCGTCTTCACCTTCGACGAGGCCGGCAAATTCGCCCAGCAGCTGGTCGCGGCCCGGGCGACGCTCCACGACGGGTACTGGGAGCTCTCCGACGTGCGCGTTCTCACACCCGAGATGCCCCCCGAGTCGTTCGACACCTACCTGATCGCCTCCAATCTCGATCCCGGGCAGGTCCGGCAGCGCTTCACCCCTCCGGAATCTGTGCCTTTCTGGCAACTTCCCACAACCATCGCACGCACCGAGCGGGCCGGTTTGGACGCCACCCGATACCGGCTTCAGTACGATGTCCTGTGGGCGAGGCCGGTCCTGTTCGTCGCCATGGTGCTCGTCGCCGCAACCGTTTCCTTACGGTTCTTCCGCTTTGGTGGTGTCGGCAAACTCGTCCTCGGTGGCGTCGCGGCCGGCTTCGCCCTCTACGTGGTCCGACAGGTCATGGAGGGGCTCGGAGCGTCCGGACTCGTCGCGGCACCGGTGGCGGCCTGGTTCCCGGCCGTGGTAGGCAGTCTTCTCGGTACGCTCACGCTTCTGTACCAGGAAGACGGCTGACCGCTGCGATGCGTCGCCGGCAGGGAGACGGGTGTTTGAGGGTCGTGGCGGCACACGTCACAGGGGTTGGGACGCGCGTTGCGTAAGGTCACCGACATCCTGCGGAAAGCGGGCCTTCTGGCCGCGCTCGCGCTGGCCGTGCCCCTGACGGCGGCCGCGTCGGCGCGCGCGCAGACTCTCCCTGCCGTGGCGGCTGCAAAGCCGGGCGACAAGCTCCTCGTCGAGGCCGACGAGCTGGTCTACGACAACGAGCGCAGCACCGTGACGGCCCGCGGCAACGCCGAGCTGCATTACGGCCCCCGGACCCTCCAGGCCGACCGCGTGCGCTACGACCGCGGCAGCAGCCGCGTCTTCGCCGAGGGCAACGTCCGCCTCACCGAGGCCGATGGCGGCGTGGTGACCGGCGAGCGCATGGAGCTCACCGACGATTTCAAGACCGGCTTCATCGACGCCTTCCGCGGCCAGCAGACCGTCCAGCGCAAGTTCGAGACCGTGCGGACGCGTTTCTCGGCGCCCCGGGCGGAACGGCTGAACGGCGAGCAGACGAGCTTCGACTCCGGCAGCTACACTGCCTGCGAGCCCTGCAAGGACAATCCGGAATCGCCGCCGCTCTGGCAGCTTCGGGCGAGCAAGATCGTCCACGATAACGAGACCCATACCGTCTACTTCGACGATTCCACGCTGGAGATCGCCGGCATCCCGGTGGCCTACCTGCCGTATTTCGAGGCTCCGGATCCGACGGTAAGGCGCAAGACCGGGTTCCTGGCGCCCCGCTTCATCACGACGACGGCCCTCGGCAGCGGCGCGTCGCTGCCGTACTTCATCGCCCTCGCGCCCAGCTACGACCTGACGCTGACGCCGACCCTGCTCAGCCGCCAGGGCCTTCTGGCCCAGGGCGAGTTCCGCCAGCGGATCGACAACGGCTTCTACAACCTGCGCCTGTCCGGCATCTCGCAGACGACGCCCTCCGCCTTCCTGCCGAGCCCGCTCGGCGCCGGCGAGCGTGACTTCCGCGGCTCCGTCGAATCGCAGGGCCGGTTCTACATCAACCCGCGTTGGCGGACCGGCTGGGACCTCGTCGGCGTCACCGACAAGTGGTTCCTCGACAATTACCGGATCCGCAATCAGAACATCACCACGGACTACTTCCGCGAGGCGACCTCGACGGCCTACCTGATCGGCCAGGGCGACCGGTCGTGGTTCGAGGCACGGGGCTACTACTTCAAGGGCCTGTCGAGCTTCGACTGGCAGAAGCAGCAGCCGATCGTGGCGCCGGTCATCGATTACGACAAGCGCATCAATGGCCCGTCCGAGATCGGCGGCGAGGTGCGCTTCCAGGCCAACATCACCAGCCTGACCCGCGAGACCACGCAGTATCAGGGGCTGCCGCGCACCTCGAGCTACCTGTTCTCGCCGAGCGTGAACGGCGTCAGCTTCCCGCTCTACCAGACCTGCACGATCTTCCAGCGCGGCACCTGCCTCATCCAGGGGCTTGCGGGAACGAACACGCGCGCCTCCGCCGAGCTGTCCTGGCGCCGCAGCTTCATCGATGATTACGGCCAGAAGTTCACGCCGTTCGCCTACCTGCGGACCGACGCGTTCTTCACCAACCCCAGCTTCTCGGGCTACCAGAACGACCTCGCCCCCCAGGTGGCGAAGATCGATGACGGCTTCGCCGGCCGCGTCATGCCGGCGATCGGCCTCGACTACCGGTACCCCTTCGTGGCGAATTTCGGCGCGCTGGGCGTCCACACCCTTGAGCCGATCGGGCAGGTCATCGCGCGGCCGTCCGAGACACGGATCGGCCGGCTGCCAAACGAGGATGCGCAGAGCCTCGTGTTCGACGATACCTCCCTCTTCGAATGGGACAAGTTCTCGGGCTACGACCGGGTCGAAGGCGGCGTGCGCACCAATCTCGGCGGCCAGTACTCCGTGGTCACGCCCTCCGGCTGGTACGCCAACGTGCTCTTCGGCGAGTCCATCCAGCTCGCCGGCGTCAACTCGTTCCGCCGCGGCGACATCGCCAATGTCGGCCTCGATTCCGGTCTGGAGACCCAGCGGTCCGACTTCGTCGGCCGGTTCCAAGTCTCGCCGAACCAGAACATCACGTTCATCAGCCGGGCCCGCTTCAATCAGTCGGACTTCCACGTGTCGCGGTTCGAGGCCGGGGCGACGGCCCGGTTCGCACCGTTCGCGCCGCTCACCCTGTCGGCGTTCTACTCGTACTACGAGGCGCAGCCGCTGCTGGGCTACAGCCACTACCGCGAAGGCATCACCGCCTCGGCGACCTACAACATCACGCCGAACTGGTTCGTCTCCGGCTCGCTGCTGGTCGACCTCACGCACTACCTCGACGTGCGCAACACCTACCAGGACGCGCTGACCTCCTACCTCGCCAACCCGATCGGGACCGTGCCGATCTACCAGAATCCGGGTCGGTTCTACCTGTCGGGTGCCAGCTTCGGCGGCGGCTATCAGGACGAATGCACCACCGTCTCGCTGAACTACATCAACTCGCCGATCGCCACCGCCACCGGCGTGCGCGAGCGCAACCAGACCGTCCTGCTGCGTGTCGAGCTGAAGACCCTGGGCGAGGCGGATCTGCGCCAGAACGTCGGAACGGCCACCACGGCGGACGGCATCGCCTCAGTGCGGTGACCGGCGCCGCCGCGGGCGCTATAGACCGTCTATGCCACCCCTCGCCCTCACCCTCGGGGATCCCGCCGGGATCGGCCCGGAACTGGCCCTCAGCGCCTGGCTCGGGCGCGGCGGTCCGCGCCTGCTGCCGCCGTTCTTCCTCGTGGGTGATCCGGCCTTCATCGAACGTCTCGCCCACCGGATGAACCGGCCTGTCCCGGTCGCCGAAGTCGATCCCGAGACCGCCGCCGAGGTGTTCCGGCACGCATTGCCGGTGGTGCCCCTACCGAGCGGCGCCACCGTGGCGGCGGAGCCCGGGATGCCGGATTCCGTCAACGCGGGCGCGACCATCGAGTCGATCACCGCCGCCGTGGGCTTCGTCAAGGCCGGGCGCGCCAGCGCGATCGTGACCAACCCGATCGCCAAGTTCGTGCTGACGCGGACCGGTTTCGCCCATCCGGGCCACACCGAGTTCCTCGCCGCGCTCTCGGTGCCCCCCGGCCGGACGCCGCCCCGGCCGGTGATGATGATCTGGAGCGAGATGCTCGCGGTCGTTCCGGTGACGATCCACGTCCCGCTGAGGGCGGTGCCGGAGCTCCTCACCCAGGACCTCGTGGAGGAGACCGCCACCATCGTCGCCCGCGATCTGCGGGACCGGTTCGGACTGCACGAACCGCGCCTCGTCCTCGCGGGCCTGAACCCGCACGCCGGCGAGGCGGGAACCATCGGTCACGAGGATCGGGACGTGCTCGCCCCGGCCGTGGCCCGGCTGCGCGCGGCCGGCATCGACATCCGCGGCCCGCTGCCGGCCGACACGCTGTTCCACGCCCGGGCTCGGGAGACCTACGACGTGGCCCTCGCGCCGACGCACGATCAGGCCCTGATCCCGATCAAGACCATCGCGTTCGACGACGGCGTGAACGTCACCCTCGGATTGCCGTTCGTGCGCACGTCGCCGGACCACGGCACCGCGTTCGACATCGCCGGCAAGGGGATCGCCCGGCCCGACAGCCTCGTGGCGGCGTTGCGGCTCGCCGCCCGGCTGGCGGCCACCGGATCCGCCGCAGGCGCGGTCCCGTCCGGCGGCGACGCGGGCCCGTTCCGCATCTACGCAGGCCGGCCGATGCCCGCGGGCGCCCGGCATTTCGGTCCGGAGGACGAGCTGTGAGGGCGGGATCTTGAGCGCCGGGGACGGGCTTCCGCCGCTCCGCGAGGTCGTCGCCCGGTATGGCCTGGAGCCCAAGAAGGCGCTCGGTCAGAACTTCCTCTACGACCTCAACCTCACCGGACGGATCGCCCGTGCTGCGGGACCGCTCGATGGTGTGACCGTGGTCGAGGTCGGCCCAGGTCCCGGCGGCCTGACGCGGGCGCTGCTGGCCGAAGGGGCGGCGCGGGTCGTGGCCATCGAGCGCGATCCGCGCGCCTTGCCAGCGCTCGCCGACATCGCGGCGCACTATCCGGGCCGGCTCGAAGTGGTCGATGCGGACGCGCTGGTGTTCGATCCGCGGCCGCTGATCGGTCCCGGTCCGGCGCGCATCGTGGCCAACCTGCCCTACAACGTCGGTACGGCGCTTCTCACCGGCTGGCTCGGCGGTGAGGCGTGGCCACCCTGGTGGGATCAGGCCGTCCTGATGTTCCAGCGGGAAGTCGCCGAGCGCATCGTCGCCGGACCCGAGCAGCGGGCGGATTATGGCCGGCTCGCCGTGCTGTGCGGCTGGCGGACACAGGCCGAGATCCTGTTCGACGTCAGTCCGTCGGCCTTCGTTCCGCCGCCGAAGGTGACGTCGAGCGTGGTACGGATCGTGCCGCGGGCCCGGCCTCTCGCGTGCCGGTGCGGGGCTCTCGAAGCCGTGACCCGCGCGGCCTTCGGCCAGCGCCGCAAGATGTTGCGCCAGAGCCTGAAGTCCTTGACGGCCGACGCCGGCACCATGCTGGCCGCGGCCGGCATCGCCGAGACCGCGCGCGCCGAAGAAGTGCCCGTGTCGGGCTTCGTCGACTTGGCCAACCTGTGGGAGCAAAATAAAAACGCCGGCACCGTCGAGACGGCACCGGCGTGAATGCGACGGTCCCGGTCCTCCGACCGGGACGCCCGAGCGATCAGCGGGTCTGCTGGATCGCCGAGAGCACCCAGCCGCGACCGGGCTGGCGCAGGAAGGTCCACAGTTCCGTGGCCTCTGAGGAGTCGGTCTGCACGACACGGCCGCTGGAGCGCTCGATCATCACGTCCTTGAGCGCGTAGCGCATCGCCACGGTCGCGTAGTCGGTGCGGTCCTCGCCCCACGATTCCGCCAGGTCGCCCTGGAGCAGCTTCACGTCCGTGATCTTGTTCACGACGCCGCGGGACGCGTTATTGCGCAACTCCTCGTCGAAGTAGCTGACCATCTCGGGCGTGGACAGGTTGCCGAGGGTCACGCGATCCTCGCGGGAATAGGCATCTTGGATATCGCCGAGCAGCCGCTCGAACGCTTGGTAGTCGGCGGGGCCGATCTGCACCGGACGCGCCTGGGGCGGCCGCTGACCACCTCTGAACATGCCCGCGGCGGGAGCCCCGGGCGCACCGCCGATCGGGCCGCCGGGACCCTGCTCACCGTCGAGGGATGAGCGGGCGTAGGGCGCGCCGGCGCCGGCCGGCTGGTTGCGGCGGCGGAAGAAGCGCAGGGCCAGCATCACCACCACGACCACGAGGCCCACCTGGAAGAGCAGGCCGATCATCGAGGCGAGGCCGCCCAGGCCGCCGAAGAAACCGCCGCCGAGGAGCGCGCCGATCAGGCCGGCGCCGAGCAGGCCCGCGAAGAAGCCGCCGCCGAACCGGCGGCCCGTCGCAGGAGCCTGCATACCGGGGCTGCCCATGCCGGGAGACGGAGCGGTCTGAGACCGCTGCATCGTCATGCCGCCGCCCGGAGCGGTCGGCGTAGCGGACGGTGCCGTGTAGGTGCGGGAGCCGCGCGACCCGAAGGACCCGCCGCCGCCCGGACGGGCTTCGACCACGGGAGCCGCGACAGTCAACGCCGCGGCCAGAGCCAGCAGGCTGGCCACGCGCCGGCGACGCGAAATCTGGGTGAGCATAGACACGCCTCTGAGGACGAGAACTGGATGGCGCTGAGCGCCAGTGACAATATGGGAACGGCTGGGCCCGCGTTTTAGTCCTGCCCCACGACGGCGCGATGGCAGTTTTCCGCCCGTCAGTGCAGCGCCCGCTCGGGCGCGGCGGGAAACGACAACCGCACCTGGGTGCCCTCCCCGGATCGGCTGTCGACGGTGATGGTGCCGTTCTGGCGCTTCATCAGACCGTGAACGATCGCGAGGCCCGCGCCGCGGCCGGCCTCGTGGCTGGTCTGGAAGGGTGCGAGGGCCCGGGTCAGCATCTCGGGCGACATGCCCTGGCCCGTATCGCTCACCGCAATCCCCACGATGCCGTCGCCGGGCTGCTGCATCATCCGATCGCCGGGCTCGATCCGGAAGGTCGACAACGTCAGAGTGCCACCAGCCGGCATCGCCTCGCAGGCGTTCGCGACCAAGTGACGCAGGGCGAACTCGATCTGAGTCGGGTTGCTGATCGCGGGCGGCAGGCCGGGTGTCCGAGCCACGTTCAGTCGGATCGCGGCCGGCAGATCGGGGGCGAGGCGCCCGGCCAGGTCGGCCACGATCACGTCGAGATCGACGGCGCGGACCTCGGGCGCGATCCGCCGGGAATAGGCCAGGAGGTGGCGCGTCAGGATGGCAGCCCGCTCGGTGGCATCGGCCGATCGCGATATCGCGCGCTGGATGAACGGCTCCGGGCGGTCGCCCAACCGACGCTTCAGGCCGTCGATGTAGCCGATGAGGATCTGGAGGAAGTTGTTGAATTCGTGAGCCACGCTGTTGGTCAGCAGGCCCAGCGCCTCGCGCTGGCGGGACAGGGCGAGCGCGCCCTCCGCCTCCCGTCGTGCCGTGACGTCGAGGATCTGGCCGATCCGGAAGGGGGTGGTCGGCAGCGGGGCCACCGTCAGACTGGCCCAGAAGCTCGTCCCGTCCGCGCGCAGCGCCGGGAACTCCTGGATGGCGTCCTGGGCCGGATCCGGCGCGGGCGCGCGGCTGGCCAGCATCGGATCGAGGCCATGCTCCCTGAGCCACGCCGCCGGACGCCCGCAGAGGCGCTCGAGGGCGGGATTGGCGTGCAGAACCCGGCCTCCCTCGTCGAAGAGCAGGCTCGGCGTCGGCAACGCATCGAGGAGCGCGCGAGCCTCCTCCGAAAGGGGCACGTCGTCGTCCGAACCGTGACCCGTGCCGGGTTGCGCCATGCTGCGTTCGCGCTCAGCGGATGCGGAAGGCCCGCGACGCGCCCTCGATAGCGACGAACGGCCGTCCGGCCAAGACGGGGCCCGGAACGCGGATCCGGGGATGGTCTACTGGCGCACCCACATGACCCGAGCCATCCAGGCGACCTCGCCGAGATTCAGGGTGCGATCCTCGTGCTCTGGGTTGAGCGAGGCGAGCTCGACGGTGCGGGCGGTCCGGCGTCTCAGTTCCTTGGCCAGGACCTCGCCGCCGTGAAGGCGGACGACAACGCGGTCGCCCTTGCGCACGCCGGCGGTGGGCGACACGATCAGAACATCGCCGTCCCGGAACAGCGGCAGCATGGAATCGCCCTGGATCTCCAGCGCGAAGGCACGCTCCTCGCCGAGGTCCGGGAACTCGATCTCCTCCCAGCCCGCACCGCCGGTGGGCATGCCCTCGTCGTTGAACAGGCGACCGGCACCGGCCTGGGTGAGACCGATCAGCGGCACCATGGTCCGGGCGGGGATCTCGCGGGCCTCGATGAGGCGCAGGAACTCGTCCAAGCTGGATCCAGTCGCAGCCAACACCTTCGAGACCGATTCCGTCGAGGGCCAGCGTTTGCGCCCGTCGGCGCCGACGCGCTTCGAGCGGTTGAAGCTCGTCGCGTCCAGGCCGGCGCGGCGTGCCAGTCCCGAGGCCGAGTAGCCGTGACGCTCGGCGAGCCGGTCGATGGCGTTCCAGATCTGCTCGTGCGACAGCATGTCGGGCTCGGAGGCTCACCTTGAGCGGGCCGGAACCCCCGTCGCATCAGCCGGAACCCGGCCGTTACGGAGGCAGTGGGACGATCTTCCCGCCGGTCATGGTCGGCACCCGCGGGATACAGGTGTAGTCACCAGATGCGGCAGAACCCCGATCCGGCGTCCCAATTCGGGCCTGGCACTGTGACGCTCAGCCTCGTCGTAGGAAAGTAGAACTACAGCGCGCAGAATGCAATCGTTCCTCGAATGCGTCCCGAATCCAGGTGTTGCCGCCAACCCGAGGCGCCACTATCGACGCGGCCGTGTCCAGGGAGCTTCGATGCCGCTCATCTACAAGATCTGTCCGCGCGCGCTGTGGCGGGAGGCGGAGGCTGCAGGCCGGTTCGCCGGGGCGCCGGTCGACCGCGAGGACGGCTTCATCCACTTCTCCACGGCCGCCCAGGTGGCCGAGACGGCGGCGCGCCACTTCGCCGGGCAGGCCGACCTGCTGCTCGTCACCGTCGAGGCCAACGCCCTCGGGGACTGTCTTCGCTACGAGCCCTCCCGGGGCGGCGATCTGTTCCCGCACCTCTACGGTGTGCTGTCCCTCGACGCGGTCCGTTCGGTGATGGCGCTGCCGTTGGGCGCGGACGGCCGCCACGTCTTTCCGGCCGGTTTGGGTACGCCATGATCGACCGCGCCTTCCCCCTCGTCCGACCGTTGCTGCACCGGCTCGACGCCGAGCGCGCGCACGACCTGACCCTGCGGGCCCTCGCGGCGATGCCCCGTCGCGCGCCTCAGGTGGATGATCCGCACCTCGCCGTCGACGTGCTCGGCCGCCGCTTCCCCAACCCGGTCGGCCTCGCCGCCGGTTTCGACAAGGGCGCGCGCGTGCCGGACGCGCTGCTCGGCCTCGGCTTCGGTTTCGTCGAGGTGGGTGGCGTGGTGCCGCGCCCGCAGCCCGGCAACCCGCGGCCGCGGGTGTTCCGGCTGACCGCGGACCGGGCGGTGATCAACCGCTACGGCCTCAACAGCGAGGGTCTGGACGTCGTCGCCGCGCGGCTACGCGCCCGGGCCGGGCGGGCCGGGATCGTCGGCGTCAACATCGGCGCCAACAAGGAAGCCGTCGATCGCCTCGCCGACTACGCTGCCTGCACCCGGGCGCTGGCGCCGCTGGCGGATTTCGTGACCGTCAACGTCTCCTCCCCCAACACGCCGGGGCTGCGGGACCTGCAGGGCGAGGCGTTCCTGGACGAGTTGCTCGCCAGGACGGTTGAGGCCCGCGACGCGTCGGGCGCGGCGGCGGCGATCCTCCTGAAGATCGCACCCGACATGGCGCTGGATGCCCTCGATGCGATCTGCGCCACGGCACGCCGCCGCGGAGTCCAGGCGCTCGTCGTGTCCAACACCACCGTGGCACGGCCGGCGAGTCTGGTTGAGGGGACGCTTGCCCGGGAAACCGGTGGCCTGTCGGGGCGGCCACTCTTCGGGCCGGCGACCCGGATGCTGGCCCAGACCCGGCTGCGCGTCGGTGACGACCTCCCCCTGATCGGCGTCGGCGGCGTCGATTCGGCCGACGCCGCCTGGACCAAGATCCTCGCCGGAGCGAGCCTCGTGCAGCTCTACTCGGCGCTGGTCTACGAGGGTCCGGGGATCGTCGGCCGTATCAAAGCCGGGCTCCTGAAGCGCATGAGGGCGGAGGGGATCGCCACGCTTCGGCAGGCCGTCGGCCGAGAGGCGGCGGACCTCGCCCGCGGCGGCTGATCGGGCCTGAGCCGATCGCATCGGCCCGGCCGCGCGCCCAACGTCGACGGGGCTGTGTGCCCCTCCGGCGATCCTCCGGGTGTCAGTTTAGAAAGGCTTTGCGGAGCGGGCGCTTAGCCTGTGCGTCGTGCATGAGGGGCCTGCGCGCGCACGCCATTGTGAGGCGGTTGCGGAGACGCTTATCTCGCGGCTGCGAGAGCCTTCGCGTCATCATGTCCAGGACAATTCATGGCCCAGTCTGACGGGGCTTCAAAGCGCTCGTCCGCCGCCGGCGGTTGGGGTGCTCTGAAGAGTTGCGGCAAGCACCTGTTCGGCAGCCGCGCGCCGCTCACCGGCTCCCGCGCGCTGCTCAAGGCCAACCAGCCCGACGGGTTCGATTGCCCCGGTTGCGCCTGGGGCGACCCGGAGCACGGCTCATCCTTCGAGTTCTGCGAGAACGGCGTGAAGGCGGTCTCCTGGGAGGCGACCGACAAGCGCACGCCGCCGGCCTTCTTCGCGAAGCACACGCTGAGTGAGCTGCGGACCTGGAGCGACTACGCCCTCGAGGGCCAGGGCCGCCTGACGCATCCGATGCGCTACGACGCGGCGAGCGACCGCTACCTGCCCGTGGGCTGGGACGAGGCCTTCGCGGAGATCGGCGCGACCCTGCGCGGGCTCGACCATCCCGAACAGGCGGAGTTCTACACGTCGGGACGCGCCTCCAACGAGGCGGCCTACCTCTACCAGCTCTTCGCCCGCGCCTACGGGACCAACAACTTCCCCGACTGCTCGAACATGTGCCACGAGGCCAGCGGCGTCGCGCTGATCGATGCGATCGGCATCGGCAAGGGCACGGTCCTGCTGGAGGATTTCGAGAAGGCGGACGCGATCTTCTGCGTCGGTCAAAATCCCGGGACCAACCATCCGCGCATGCTCGGAGACCTACGCCGGGCGGCCGAGCGCGGCGCTCAGGTCGTGGTGTTGAATCCGGTGCGCGAGCGTGGCCTGGAGCGGTTCGCCGATCCGCAGAACACCGTCGAGATGCTGCGTGGTTCGAGCCGGCCCATCGCCAGCCACTACCTGCAGCCGCGCTCGGGCGGCGACATGGCGGCCTTCCGCGGCATCGCCAAGATCGTCTTCGCCCGCGACACGGAGGCGCGCGCCGCTGGCCGTCCCTCCGTTCTCGACCGCGCGTTCCTAGAGCATCACACCGCCGGGCTCGAAGCCTATCGCGCGGCGGTCGAGGCGACGACCTGGGATGCGATCCTCGACCAGTCCGGCCTGACGATGGACGAGATCGCCGCCATGGCGGACGTCTATCTCGGGGCGCAGCGGGTCATCGCCACCTGGGCCATGGGCGTGACCCAGCACCGCCACTCCGTGGCGACGATCCGGGAGATTGCCAACCTCCTGTTCCTGCGCGGCCATATCGGCCGACCAGGTGCGGGACTCTGCCCGGTGCGCGGCCATTCCAACGTGCAGGGCGACCGGACGGTCGGCATCAACGAGCGCCCCGCCGCGTCCTTCCTGGACGCGCTGGAGCAGCATTTCGGCCTCGCGATGCCGCGCCGGCACGGTCACAACGTCCTGGCGGCGATCCGGGCCATGCGGGACGGGCAATCCAAGGCGTTCATCGGGCTCGGCGGCAACTTCCTGCGCGCGACGCCCGACACGGCGGTGGTCGCCCAAGCCCTGGCCTCCTGCCAGCTCACCGTGCATGTCGCCACCAAGCTCAACCACGCCCATCTCGTGCCCGGCGCGGTCGGTTACCTGCTGCCCTGCCTCGGCCGTACCGAGATCGACCGCAACGCCGACGGCAAGGTCCAGATCGTCACCGTCGAGGATTCGATGAGCATGGTCCACGGGTCGGGCGGCATCAACAAGCCGGCCTCGAAGGAGTTGCGCTCCGAGATCGCCATCATCGCCGGCATGGCGCGGGCGACCGTCGGCGGCTCGGCCATCGACTGGGCCGGATTTGCGGCCGATTACGACCGGATCCGCGAGGCGATCGCCGCTACGATCCCGGGCTTTACCGGCTACAATACGCGGGTGCGCAAGCCGCGCGGCTTCATGCTGCGCAACCTCGCCGCCGAGCGGGTGTTCGAGACCGCCACGGGGCTGGCCAACTTCTCCGCCGATGCCCTGCCGCACCAGACCGAGCACCAGATCGCGACGAGGTCCAAGGACACCTTCGTGCTGCAGACCTTCCGCAGCCACGACCAGTACAACACCACGATCTACGGCCTGGATGACCGCTACCGTGGCGTGTACGGCGAGCGCCGCGTGCTCTTCGCCCATCCGGACGACCTCGCGGAGATCCGGGGCAAGCTCGGCGAGCGGGTCGACATCGTCGGCACGCACGACGACGGCATCGTCCGGCGGGCGGAAGATTTCCGCCTCGTGCCCTTCGACATGCCGCGCGGCGCCCTGGCGGGATACTATCCCGAGCTGAACGTGCTCGTCCCACTCTCGACCTTCGGCGAGAAGAGCGACACGCCGACCTCCAAGTCGGTGCTGGTGACCCTGCAGGCGCGTGCGGCGGCGTGAGCGCGACGCCCGACGAAGCGTCGTTCATCGCCGCCCTCGACCGGGTCACGGCCGCCCGACCCGGCCTCGATCCGTTGGCGGCGGGCCTCCTGGCGGCACTGGACCTCGGCCTGCCGGGCGACAGCCGCGCCTTCGCCAGCACCTTCGGGGTGGAGCACGCGCTGGTGCTGCGCGCGCTGGCGGGGCTTGAGGAGACGGGGCACCTGGCGGTGACGGCGCGGGATCCGCGGACGCAGCGGACGCGGTTCGCGCCCGCCGGCTCAGGGAGGCCCGCGCCGTCGAACGTCGCGGAGTGATCCCGAGCCGCGCGATGCCGCAGCGCCCGGCGCTGCTGGATCCCGCCGCGCCGCGCGCGGAGCCGGCGGTGCAGATCGGGTCAGAAGCCCTTCGCCTTGATCGCCTCGGCCCAGGTTACCGCGCGCCGATTCACGCCGAGGTGCTGCCGCTCGTAGAGGCGACCCTCGAGCTTGATGGCGCCGCGCTTGGCGTATTCCGGGCGCTCGAAAGCCTCCAGCACCAGCTTCGCGCGTCGGACCTCTTCCTCGGTGGGTGCGAAGGACGAATTGGCCGGCTCCAGCTGCGTGGGGTGGATCAGCGTCTTGCCGTCGAAGCCGAGGTCGCGGGCCTGCCGGCATTCGTCGCGGCAGCCCTCCGTGTCGGCGATGTCGTTATAGACGCCGTCGAGGATCGCCAGGCCCTCGGCCCGGGCGGCGGCGAGCGCCATCATGATCCAGGGTAGCATCGGCACGCGGCCGGGTACGATCTTCGCCCAGGTATCCTTGGCGAGATCGTTGGTTCCCAGGACCAGACAGGTCAGGCGGTTGCGCGGGTCGCGCTTGGCGCGGGCGATCTCCTGGATGTTGAGGATCGAGGCCGGGGTCTCGATCATCGCCCAGATCGCGATCCCTTCGGGGGCGTCCAGGGATTCGAGCCGGTCGGCGATGCTCTCCAGCACGGCGGGGGACGACACCTTCGGCATCAGGATCGCGTCGGGCTTGGCCTGGATCGCCGCGTGCAGGTCGGCTTCGCCCCAGGGGGTCTGCGGAGCGTTGACGCGGATGATCAACTCGCGGCTGCCGTAGGCTCCGCTGGTGACCGCCGCGCAGACCTGGTCGCGCGCGATCTCCTTCTCCTCCGGCCCGACAGCGTCCTCCAGATCGAGGATGATGCTGTCGACCGGCAGAGTCTTGGCCTTGTCGAGGGCGCGCTGGTTGGATCCCGGCATGTAGAGCACGCTCCGGCGCAGGCGCAGGTCCATCGTCGTGGCCACGGACTTCTCCCTCATGCGGCCGCGCGCGGCCGATCGTCGTTGCGGTGCACCCTACCGCAGCCGGCCGCGCAAGCCACGTCTCCCCGCCAAGGTTCCTGAGAGTCCGGCGGGCATTTGACACGGTCCGTACTTGCACTTGGATTTGTCGCGATTTCGTCACGATCTCCGGCTTGAAGGCCGGTCAAATCAATTTGCTCATCTTGGATTGTTGGCATGCGCAAAGTCCTGGCCGCTCTCTTCTTGGTTGGTGCACTGGCGGTGCCGCAAGTTGCCGCAGCACAGAGTCGGACCACCCTGGGCGTCGGATCCGGAGCCGTTGCGGGCGCCCTCGTGGGGGGACCGATCGGCGCGGTGGCGGGAGCCGTGGTCGGCGGCTTCGTGGGCAATTCCTCCGAGCGAGGTCGCCGCCACGTCCGCCGCGGTCACCGGTACAGGCCGGTCGCTGTCCGGCGCTCCTACCCGCGGCGCGCGGACGCTGACATGCCGCGCTCCACCGGCACGGTGGTACGGGCGGCGCCGACGGCCACCGCGACGGGCTGGAAGGATCCCCGCTAGCCCGTCCGCAAAGCCGCGACGGTCGACGGGAAGGTACGGCGGACGAGGGCGGGAAAGGCGATGGCCTGGCCGAGCCCCCGGGCGCCGAGAAAGCCCACAAAGGCGATCCACAGGCCGGTGTTGCCGAGATCCAAGAGATGGACGAGCGCGAGCAGCGCTCCGTAGGCGGCCAGCGCACAGAGCATCAGGTCGCGCATCGGCCGCGTCCAAGTCGCACCGATGTAGATTCCGTCATACGCGAACGGGGCCGCGGCGGCGAGCGGCGCCAGGGCAGCGAGCGGCAGGTAGGTTCGCGCGGTCTCCCGGACGGGCCCATTCGTCGTGACGAAGTCGATGAAGCCCTGGCCTCCGGCGAGGGAGAGCAGGCCGACGCCGAGGCCGAAGCCCAGGCACCAGCGCAGGCTCAAGGCCGAGGTCGCCCGAAAGGCCTCGGCGTCCCGGGCGCCTACCGCCTGACCGCACAAGGTCTCAGCCGCCGTGGCGAAGCCGTCCAGAAAGAAGCCGCCGATCAGGAAGAGATTCCAGAGGACGGAATTGGCGGCCAGCACGACGTCGCCCTGCCGGGCGCCGAGGGCCGAGAACAGCACGATGCCGGTGATCAGCGCCAGCGTGCGCAGGATCACGTCGCCGTTGACGCTCAGGGTTCTGCGGATCGCAGCCGCATCGCGCACGTCGCGCAGGGGAACCCGGAAGGGGCGACATCCGAGGCGTGACAGCACGATCAGACCAAACACGAGACCGATTGCCTCGGCACAGAGCGTGGCGAGCGCCGCGCCGGCCAGTCCCAGGTCGAGGCCCAGGACGAGGACGAGCGTCAGGACGACGTTGGTCAGGTTGATCGCCACCTGCAGCAGCAAGCCGAGATCGGTTCGTCCGCGGCCCAGCACCGAGCCGAGGACGCCGTAACCCGCCAGAACGAACGGCGCCGACAGGATGCGGATGTGGAAATAGGTCGACAGGCCCGTGATCACGGCTTCGCTCGCCCCGCTGATCGCGAAGGCGGCCCGCGCGACCGGCCATTGCAGGACGATCAGGCCGAGCCCGATGCCGATGCCCGCCACCAGCGCCCGGACCAGGATGCGGTCGATCTCCACGCCGTTCCGGGCGCCGACCGCTTGGGCGGTCAACCCTGCCGTCGCCATGCGCAGGGCGCCGAAGGACCAGAAGATCGCATCGAAGATCACGGCACCCAGCGCGATCGCGCCGAGCAACGCCGCGTCGCCGAGCCGGCCGATCACCGCCGCGCCGACGAAGCCGAGCATCGGCGTCGTGACGTTGGCGAGCGTCATCGGCAGCGCCAGGGCCAGCACGCGGCGATGCGTGGGTTTCGCCGGACCCGCGGCCCGCATCCTCAGCGGACGCTAGCCCAGCGCGGAGGCGCCACCCGTCACCGGGACACGGCCACGAGCCGCGCGATCAGCCACAGCGGGACGACCACGATCGCCCCGGCGACGATCCAGCCGCCGAAATCATGCAGGGAGGCCAGTCCGACGTCGATGAGGGCACGCGCTGAATCGTAGACGTGCCAGAACAGGCGCCCGGGCGTCATCCCGAGCATCGCCATGAAGGCGCCGACCAGAACCGACAGGAACAGCAGGCGCAGGAACACGCCCGTCGGGGAGCCGCCGAGGAAGCGCCGCAGCGCCGAATCGCGCGGGCGGTAAGCCCCTGCGCCGTAGGTGCCGTCCGGCGGTGCGCCGTGCAGGCGCCTGTCGTGATCGACGAGCATCGCGTCCTCTGGAAATCTCACGGCCCCGGATCGGCGACGAAGCGGGCGGAACCGTGGCCGGCGCACCACACCGCGACGAAACCCGAGCGCCGATCAAGCGTTGGCGGGTTTCTCCCGCGAACCCGAGATGGCAAGCGGCGGCGGTCTCGCCAAGATGCGCGGGACCGGCGATGGGTTAAGCGTCGCGCGAAACTTCCTTTGCGCAATCGTCGCCGATGGGAGACCTCTCGGTTAGCCGGGAGTTTCGTGAGAGGCTTCAGAGTGCCGACGGGACCAAACCCACGATGATCGACCACGCCCTGTTCGACCCGGCGACGATCGATCCCGAGACGCTGCGTCTCAACGCCGAGATCGTCGCGGCGCATGCCGCTCTGCCCGATCCATGGTCGCTGCCGATCGCCGAGGTGCGCGCGCGCCGCCGCGCCGGCACCAAGGCCGCGCCCGCGATGCCGCACAGCAACCGGGCCGAGTGGCTGACGATCGACGGTCCCGACGGTCCGCTCAGGCTCCGGGTGATCCGGCCGAAGCCCGGCACCAAGGTACGCGGCGCCTACCTCCATATTCACCGCGGCGGGTGGGTCTGGGGCTCGGCCGACGAGCAGGATCCCTGGCTGGAGCGGATCTCCGATGCGTGCGGCTTCGTCGCCCTCTCGGTCGATTACCGGCTCGCCCCCGAGAATCCCTACCCGGCGGCCCTCCACGATTGCGAGGCGGCTGCCCTGTGGCTCGCAGGCCCCGGCAAGGCCGAGCTCGGCATCCACGCGCTGACCATCGGCGGCGAGTCCGTGGGCGCGCAGCTCGCCGTGATGGTGCTGCTGCGGCTGCGCGACAAGCACAACCTGCCGCGGGCGTTCCGGGGGGCCAATCTCAACGCGGGCTTCTTCGATCTGGGCCTGACCCCGTCCGTCCGGAACTGGGGCGAGGAACGGCTCGTCGTGAACACCCGCGACCTGACCAAGTTCGCCGACGGCTACGTCCGCGAGGGCATCGACCGGCGCCGGCCGGACGTGTCGCCGATCTACGCGGACCTGAAGGGCCTGCCGCCGGCCCTGTTCACCATCGGAACGGCCGATCCCCTCCTCGACGACACGCTGTACATGTCGGCACGGTGGGCCGCCGCGGGCAACGGTGGCCACACGGCGATCTATCCCGGCGGCTGCCACGTCTTCGCCCGCTACCCGAGCCCCATGAGCGAGCGCGCGCTGGAGTTGATCGACCGCTTCCTCATGGCGCTCGCCTGAGCGATCCGGCCGAGATCCTGCCGGAGCGTTTCCGGGCCTGGTTCGCCGCACGCGGCTGGGCACCCCGGTCGCACCAGCTCGACCTGCTGCGGATCGCCGGTGCCGGCCGGTCGGCCCTTCTGGTGGCTCCGACCGGGGCCGGGAAGACGCTGGCGGGTTTCCTGCCGAGCCTCGTCGCGCTCTCCGAGCGCGGTCCGCAGGGTCTGAGGCCGAAGGGCCTGCACACCCTCTACGTCTCGCCCTTGAAGGCGCTGGCGGTCGACATCGCCCGCAGCCTCGACGCGCCCATCGCCGAGATGGAGCTGCCGGTCCGCGTCGAGACCCGCACCGGCGACACGCCCGCGCACAAGCGCACCCGCCAGATCAGCCGGCCGCCCGACATCCTGCTGACCACGCCCGAGCAGCTGGCGCTGCTGATCGCCCATCGCGAAGCCGCGGCGTTCTTCGCGGGTCTGCGCTGCGTGGTCCTGGACGAACTGCATGCGCTGGTCACCTCGAAGCGCGGCGACCTGCTGGCGCTCGCCCTGGCGCGTCTGCACCGGCTCAGCCCAGGACTCGCCGCGATCGGGCTCTCCGCGACGGTGCGCCAGCCGGATGAGCTGCGGAAGTATCTGGTGCCCCAAGGACCGCTTCCCCCTCCCCCCTCCGCGGCGGAAGGCACCCTGCAGGGCGGGGAGACGGAGGGGGCCCGCGACGATGAGCCGTCCGAGCGCGGTCGCGAAGCCCCCCGTCGCGCCGCACCTCGCGCCCGCTCCGGCCTGACGGACGGACCACCCTCCCCCGCAGCGGATGGCGGGATCGCGGCGCCCATGGCCGACCTCGTCACCGTGGCCGGCGGCGCGAAGGCGGATCTGCGCATGCTCGACCTCGGCCGGGCCCTGCCGATCTCGGGGCACACCGCCTGGCACTCGATGCCGGCCATCTACGACCTGATCCGGGCGCACCGGACGACGCTGGTCTTCGTGAACACCCGCCTGCAGGCCGAGTACACCTTCCAGGAGTTGTGGCGGCTCAACGAGGACGCCCTGCCGATCGCCATCCACCACGGGTCGCTGGACGCGCAGCAGCGCCGTCGGGTCGAGGCCGCCATGGCGGCGGGCCAGTTGCGGGCGATCGTCTGCACCGCCACCCTCGACCTCGGCATCGACTGGGGCGACGTCGACCTCGTGGTCAATGTCGGGGCACCGAAGGGCGCCAGCCGGATCATGCAGCGGATCGGCCGGGCCAACCACCGCATGGACGAGCCCTCCAAAGCCTACCTTGTCCCCGGCAACCGGTTCGAGATGCTGGAATGCCAAGCGGCCCTCGACGCCGTCGAGGCGGCGGCGCAGGACACGCCGGACGCGCGGCTCGGTGCCCTCGACGTCCTCGCCCAGCACGTCCTCGGGATGGCCTGCGCCGACGCCTTCGACCCGCTCGATCTCTACGACGAGATCGTCTCGGCGGTACCCTATGCCGGCCTCACTTGGGAATCGTTCGAGCAGGTGGTCGATTACGTCGCCACCGGCGGCTACGCGCTGCGCGCCTATGAACGCTTCGCCAAGATCCTGCGCGGTCCCGACGGGCTCTGGCGCGTGCGCGATGCCCGCACCGCGCAGGCCTATCGGATGAATGTCGGCACCATCGTCGAGGCGGCGCGGGTCCGGGTCCGCCTGGGCCGTTCCCTCCGCGGAAAGCCCGGCACCGTCCTGCCGAAGACCGGCCGGGTGCTCGGCGAGATCGAGGACGAGTTCGCCGAGACGCTCACCGTGGGCGACACCTTCCTGTTCGCCGGCGAAACCCTGCGGTTCGAGGGGCTGGCCGAGGACGAGTGCCTCGTCACGCGCGCGCCGCCCGGCACCGACCCGGCGATCCCCTCCTATGCCGGCGCCAAATTCCCGCTCTCGACCTTCCTGGCCGAGCGGGTCCGCGCGCTCATAGCCGATCCCTTTGCCTGGGACCGGCTTCCGCGGCAGATCGGCGAGTATCTGCTCCAGCAGCGCCGCCGCTCGGTCCTGCCGGGCGAGCGCGACCTCCTGGTCGAGACGTTCCCGCGCGGCAAGCGCCACTACCTGACCGCCTTCCCGTTCGAGGGCCGCCTCGCCCACCAGACGCTCGGCATGCTGCTCACGCGCCGGCTGGAGCGCGACGGCCTGCGGCCGCTCGGTTTCGCCGCCAACGATTACGGCATCGCGATCTGGACGACCCGCGACGTCTCCGAGCGCGCCGCCCGCGATCCGGATTTTATCGGCGACCTGTTCGCGGTCGACATGCTGGGCGACGACTTGGAGGCGTGGCTCGACGAATCGGCCATGATGAAGCGCACCTTCCGCCAATGCGCGGTGATCGCCGGGCTGATCGAGCGTCATCATCCGGGCCTCAAGAAGTCCGGGCGACAGGTCACGATCTCCACGGACCTGATCTACGACGTCCTGCGCAAGCACCAGCCGGACCACCTCCTGCTCCGGGCGGCGCGGCAGGATGCGGCAACCGGACTCCTCGACGTGAGGCGCCTCGGCATGATGCTAGAGCGCATCCAAGGGCGAATCATCCACAGGTCTCTCGACCGGGTCTCGCCGCTCTCCGTGTCCGTGATGCTCGAGATCGGGCGCGAGCGGGTCTACGGCGAGGGCGCCGACGAGATCCTGGCCGAGGCCGAGGCGGAGCTTCTCCAAGAGGCTCTGTCCTGACCGCCGATCCGCCCTGCCCCGACGACACCGAGGATGCGATCTTGGCGGCCGGCCTGAGACTCGAGAAGACCCACAAGCACCCCACCCTGCTGCTGGCGGGCGAGACCCTGGTGCTCGACCTCTGCGGCGGCCTGTGGCTGCCGGAGCATCGGACGCTGATCGTCTCCGATCTTCACCTTGAGAAGGGCTCGTCCTACGCGGCCCGCTCCGGCCAGTTCCTGCCGCCTTACGACACCCGCGAGACGCTGGCGTGCCTGCACGAGGCGGTGGTGCGGCACGATCCCGCCCGCGTCGTTGCGTTGGGCGATTCCTTCCACGATGCCCGCGGGCCCGAGCGCATGGAGCCGGGCGATCGGGCGATGGTGGCGGCGCTGCAGGATGGCCGGGACTGGGTCTGGATCGCCGGAAACCACGACGCCGCCGTGCGCGAGGGCGTCGGCGGCCGGTACGCGGAGGCGCTGACGGTCGGCGGCTTGATCCTGCGCCACGAGCCGAGCCCGCAACCCGTACCCGGCGAGATCGCCGGTCATCTCCATCCCTGCGGCAAGGTCGCGATGCGCGGCCGGGCGGTCCGCCGCCGCTGCTTCGTCACGGACGGCAGCCGCCTGGTGATGCCGGCCTTCGGCGCCTATGCGGGTGGGCTCAATGTTCGCGACAAGGCCATCGAGAGCCTGTTCCCGAACGGCTTCACCGCCCACCTCCTGGGCGACGGGCGGGTCTTCGCTATCGGGAAGGCGCAGCTCGCCCGGGACTGAGCGCCTCCGGCTTCACGCCTTCCCGCCGGCCCGCACCCCGTCGGGACGCGGCGCGTCCCGCTGCGGCGGCCGAAGCCGGATCAGGCCGTCTTCATGAACCGGGTCACGCTGTCCGACAGGCTCGCCGAATGGCCCGCGAGGCTCTCGGCGATGCCCTGGACCGACTGGGCGAGCTGACCCGTCGCGTTGGCGGCCTCGGACACGCCCCCGATGTTGCCCGCCATCTCGTGGGTCGAGACCGCCTGCTCCTCGACGGCGCTGGCCATGGCCAGGGTGAGCTTCGACAGCTCGCCCACCGCGGCCGTGATCATCTCGATGGCGCCGACGGCCTCGCCCGTGGCGTTCTGAATCGCCGAGACCTGCTGGGTGATCTCGCCCGTGGCCTTGGCGGTCTGCTCGGCCAGCGCCTTCACTTCGCTCGCCACCACCGCGAAGCCCCGCCCCGCCGTGCCGGCGCGCGCCGCCTCGATGGTCGCGTTGAGCGCCAGCAGGTTGGTCTGGTCGGCGATCGACTTGATCATGCCGACGACGGTGTCGACCTTGCGGGCGTTCTCGGCGAGCTGCCGCATCGTCGCGTCCGTCGTCTCGGCTTGGACGGCGATCTGTTGCGCCCGCTCCGAAACCCGGCCGACCTGGCCGGAAATCTCCTGGATCGCGCCGTTCATCTGCTCCGAGTTCGCCGCCACCGACGACGCCTTGCTGCGGGCGGACTCGGCCGACTGCATCAGCCCCTCGGCCGAGCTCTGCATCTCGTGGATCGCGGATCCGACCGCGTCCACGACGCGCTTCACGTCGATCTCCATGTTCACCTGCGCGGTGACCACTGCCCAGGTCAGCATCGGGCCCAGGTAGCGGCCCTGCTCGTCGTTCACCGCCGTGACCTGCAGGTTCAGCGTCTCCGGCCCGACCTTGATCTTGGTGGTGTGCGGTAGCCGGCTGGCATCCGCCAGCATGGTCCGCTGGTGATGCGGATTTTTATGGAAGACGTCGAACGAGCTGCCGAGCATGTCGTCGACCTTGATCGGCAGGTGCTGCTCGATCGTGGCCAGAGTCCTGCGCGACGTGGCGTTGAGGTAGTCGATCTTGAAATTGTCCGTCATGTCGGCCGTCATCACAGCCACCGGCACATTGTCGATCATCGTCAGGAGGCGGGTGATTTCCTTCTTCTTCGCCGAAATGTCGGTGGCGAACTTGACGACCTTCACCGGTCGGCCCTTCGCGTCAAGGATCGGGTTGTAGGTCGCCTCCAGCCAGACGCCTGCCCCCGCTTTGTCGAGGCGGAGGAACTCGCCCGTCACGTATTGACCGGCCTTCAGCTTGTCCCAAAAAGCCGTATATTCCACAGTCTTGGCATAGGCGCCCTCGACAAATATGCGGTGATGGTTCCCGGTCACCTCATCAAGTGTGTATTTCATCACCTTGAGAAAGTTTTGGTTCGCGTGCAGGACGCGGCCGTCGAGATCGAACTCGATGATCGCCAAGGATCGGTCGAGCGCCTCGATCTTGGCCTGCGCTTCACTGTACGTTGCCCGCTTGAACATGATCACGATCGCTCCTTCTCGATCTCCTATAGCTTCCGCGTCGTTAATGGCGTGCTAATCGGAATTCAAGGGAGACTAGAAATCGAACGAGTTCTTCCGAGCGGATCGATCGAAGGCGGTCGATGTCTCGGAATGCGATGTCGTGATGCTAAAATCAGAGATCAGATATTTGTAATTGCCAAATGAATATCAGAACCAGCCACGAATACGGAAGTAGATCACCGGAGCGATGGCGCTGATGAGGATCAGGCCGAGCGCGTAGGGGTAGCCGTAGGTCCACTCCAGTTCCGGCATGTGCTTGAAGTTCATGCCGTACATGGAAGCGATCAGCGTGGGCGGGACGCCCACCACCGAGACCACCGTCAGCACCCGGAAGACGTTGTTCTGCTCGATGTTGATCAGGCCCAGCGCCGCGTCGAGGAGGAACTGCACGTTCTCGGCGAGCCGCGTTTCGAACTCGTCGAGGGACTCGATGTCCCTGCGGATCGTGTCGAACCGCCCGTCCTCCGGCAGGCCGAGCCCTTCGCAGGCGGCCGACACGAACGGTACGATCCGCTCCAGCCCCAGCAGGCTCGCGCGGATCTTGCCCAGCCCCTTGCCGCGATTGCTGATGCCGCGCAGGATTCGCCGTAGGGCGAGGTCGCGGCGCCGCGGCGGCGGACTCTCCAGCCTGCGCCGGTCGGCGCCGCGCACGTCGAAGTCGAAGATCCGTGTCGAAAGCGAATCGAGGTCGGAGGCCATGTCCTCGAGGGCGTCCGCAAGACTGTCGACCAGCTCCTCCAAGACCACGAGGAAAATCTCGCTCGGGGTCGTGCTCCCGTCGCCGTCTGAGATCCGCTTCGTGGAGGAGTCGAAGGCCCGCAGATCGTGGAAACGGATCGTGACGAGATGGTCCTTGGTCAGCAGGAAACCCAATGGCTTCAACTGAGACGCGCTCTGCTCGAAGGTGATCATCGGCGTCGACAACGAGAGCCCGCCCTTCACCCGGCGGAGCCGGCTCGACGTCTCGACCTCCGACAGGGCCTCCCGCGACGGGACCCGCAGACCGGTCGCCTGCTCGACGATGGCCGCCTCCTCGGGCGTCGGGTCGTTCAGGTCCAACCACACCGCCTGGGGCGCGATCGGGCGGCCGGGTTCCAGCGCCACCGCGCCGTCGGGTCCGTGCAGGCTCAGCATGGGAGCACGATGTCCGTGAGGGAGAATTTTGGCCGCCGCCGCGTCATCGCGCCGTCGTGCGGGGGTGCGACAGCCTTGACTCGGAACCGCAGCGAGCCTATCTCGCCGCCGTCTTTGGCACTCGCCGAGACAGAGTGCTAACAGTCGAGTTCGCGAGCGGTCCCGCCGGCCGCATCAACGCCAACTCCAGACCTGAAGCAAGAGGGCTGCTCATGAAGTTCCGTCCGCTGCACGACCGCGTGGTCGTCCGTCGCATCGAGAGCGAGGAGAAGACCAAGGGCGGCATCATCATTCCGGATACCGCCAAGGAGAAGCCGCAAGAGGGCGAGATCGTCGCCGTCGGTCCCGGCGCCCGTGACGAGCAGGGTCGCGTCAACCCGCTCGACGTCAAGGCCGGCGACCGCGTCCTGTTCGGCAAGTGGTCCGGCACCGAGGTCAAGATCGACGGTCAGGACCTCCTGATCATGAAGGAATCCGACATCATGGGCGTCGTCGCCCTCTGATCGGAACGCTCGTCCTGCCCTTTGAGGCCGTCCCGGCCTTGGGGTTTCAACACTAGTTAAGAGGCACACAATGGCAGCGAAAGACGTTCGTTTCTCCGCCGACGCCCGCGATAAGATGCTGCGCGGCGTCGACATCCTCGCCGACGCGGTGAAGGTGACGCTCGGTCCGAAGGGCCGCAACGTCGTGATCGAGAAGAGCTTCGGCGCCCCGCGCATCACCAAGGACGGTGTGACGGTCGCCAAGGAGATCGAACTCGCCGACCGCTTCGAGAACATGGGCGCCCAGATGGTGCGCGAAGTGGCCTCGAAGACCAACGACATCGCGGGTGACGGCACCACCACCGCGACCGTGCTGGCGCAGGCCATCGTCCGTGAGGGCGCCAAGTACGTCGCCGCCGGCATCAACCCGATGGACCTGAAGCGCGGCATCGACCTCGCCACCCAGGCCGCCGTCAAGGACATCACCTCGCGCGCCAAGAAGGTCTCGACCTCCGACGAGGTCGCCCAGGTGGGCACCATCTCGTCGAACGGCGACACCGAGATCGGCCAGATGATTGCCCACGCCATGCAGAAGGTGGGCAACGAGGGCGTCATCACCGTCGAGGAGGCCAAGACCGCCGAGACCGAACTCGACGTCGTCGAGGGCATGCAGTTCGACCGCGGCTACCTCTCCCCGTACTTCATCACGAACGCGGAGAAGATG
>NZ_JAKSYP010000077.1:0-553 GCF_022829625.1 Methylobacterium sp. E-046
CTCAGCGGTTTGCGGTGGTGACGGGCGAGGTGACGCCGCCCAGCGACACCCAGGCGACGGCGTCCTGGCTCTCGCGCTTGATGAACACGTAGCCGGTCCTGTGCCAGGGCAGGATCGCGCTGGTCTTGTTGTCGAGCACGAGGTCGCCGCGGTCGGTGATGAGCGTCAGCACCGCGTGACCCTCGCCCTTCTCGTCGATCACCACGGTCATGCGCATCGCCCGGCGCGGCAGACCGGCCTCGGCCAGCAGGTGGCGCTTGAGCAGCTGGAAGTCCTCGCAGTCGCCGATGCCGTCCTCGGCCAGGTCCCAGCGGTCGGCCACGTGCAGGTGCTCCTGGTCGGTCATCGGCTCGACCGCCTTGTTGACCCGCCGGTTCACCGACGCGATCGTCGCCCAGGTCGCCGGCGTCAGGCTGATCCGCGCCGGCTCGCTGCGGTCCACCGTGCACTCCGCCGCGTAAGCCTGGCAGAACGTCACCCAGGCGGCGAGCGGCTTGGCGTCCCCCTGAACCCGCGCACCCGCCTCCGTCGGAAGGCTCGCCAGCGTCTGTGC
>NZ_JAKSYP010000007.1:0-857 GCF_022829625.1 Methylobacterium sp. E-046
GCCTGCAGCAACGGACGAAGCCGGGCGGCGCTGTCGTCGTCGAGCTGATGCATGTGCTCCCAGAGCTTGAGGGCACCCTCGGCCATGTGATCTATGGCTGAGCCCGCTGCATCGCGCACCGCTAGGTAGCGTGACGGTCCATCGACATGACCATCAGCCCGCGTGTCGGTCACGTCGATGACGATCCCGCGCCCGCGCATCCGCCCGTCTGTGCCTCGCTCGTAATGTCCGCGCACCAACACCCAGCGCACCACGTCGGGTGCTGGCATGATACGGTGCTCCCACACGAACAGGCCGCCCTCCTCGCGCACGCTACGACGCAGCTCCGGGTCGCGGGCGACTTCATCCGGATGGAAGATCGAGAAGAGCTGCGCGCGCGAGATGCCGTCGGTGATCTCCGCCTCGGACAATCCGTACATCCGGCCCATGACCGCATCGCCGCGAATGCGATCCGTGCTGATATCCTCCTCCCACAAGCCGATGCTGAGAGTGGTCAGCGGCAGCGAAGCCGACGACACGATGCTGTTCGATGATCGACGCGGCATGCACCGTCCAAGCCTTTTTGCAACATAGGTAGGGATTTGCAGCACAACTTTCCGTCGATCTGCAACTGCGATATACAATCGCACGGTCACAATCACGGTAGGTCTAAGATGGCCGAACTCGACAAAGGCGACGGCCGAGACATCCGTCTTCCCTCAGTAGATAGGGTTGCACAGGCACGCGAGCGCGAGCGCAAGCTGCGGACGTTGAGGCGCCTCAGCGAAGCCCTTGGCAGGCCGGTCGAGGACTTCTTCAAGACCGGCGCCGGTGCTGATGCCACCGAGGGCAAGGTAGACGGCGCAAGAGGGAAGTAG
>NZ_JAKSYP010000081.1:0-14268 GCF_022829625.1 Methylobacterium sp. E-046
GAATTTGAAGAAATTCGCTCTCACCGCTTCGTATATCAAAGGGTGCGGGATCGGAGTTCCGACCAAGGCGATGCCGATAGCCGTGACTGCGCTGCGAAGTCCGGGCAATTTGCGATCAGAAGCTGAGCATCACGGGCGTGATAGCGCTTCAGTAACCTGTCTTATGACAGAACGCCGCCGTAACATCAGTCTATCGTAGGGAACATCATCGGCTGATGCGATACGGGCGCCGACGACTGGGAGAGCCGCGCGCTTCCGCCTGCGATGCAAGGTAGAGCGCCATGAACTCAGCCCCCGACCCGCACGCCACGTCCATGCTCATCCGCAAGCTAGAGAGCATCGCCCCCCTCTCGGATGCCGAGCGTCAGGCGATCGAGAGCCTGCCGGTGCGGATCCAGAACCTCGACGCCCGGCAAGACATCGTCCGCGATGGCGACCAGCCCACGCACTGCTGCCTCATCCTCGACGGATGGGCCTGCCGGTACAAGATGCTCAGCCAGGGCAAGCGGCAGACCCTGTCGTTCCACATCCCCGGCGACATCCCGGACCTGCAGAGCCTGCACATCCACACGATGGATCACAGCCTCGCCACACTGACCAAAGCCGTCGTGGCCTTCATCCCGCACGAGAGCCTGCGGGAGCTGACGGCGTGCCATCCGGGCCTCGCGGCCGCCTTCTGGCGCGACACGCTGATCGACGCGGCGATCTTCCGCGAATGGCTGACCAGCATGGGCCGTCGCTCATCCTTTGAGCACGTCGCGCACCTGTTCTGCGAGCTGTACCTGAAGCTGCAGGCGGTGGGCTTGGCTGACGATCACCGCTGCCCGATGCCGATTACCCAGACCGATATCGCCGATGCGCTGGGTCTCACGCCCGTGCACGTCAACCGCGTGCTGCAGGAGATGCGCGGCCGGACCCTGATCACGCTCCGGAGCCGGATGCTCGTGATCGAGGCGTGGGACGAACTTCTTCAAGCCTCGGAGTTTGACCCAACGTACCTTCAGCTTGAGAAGCGGGCGGCCCGATGACCCTACGCCTTCAGCCTGTGCAGGTTGGAACGGGCAGCTACGATGTCGACGGCCAGTTGGTCTTCGCGGACGGCCTCCTCGCGGCCGTGCTGGTTCAGCTCTCGGACTATCACGAGGACATAGCCGGGATGTGGTTCCTGGAGGCAGGTTTCGGGCTGGTGAGTAGCGCAACTCAGTCGACCTTCGCTGATCTCGACGCGGCACAGACCTGGATCGAGCAGCGGCTGGCACACGCGGCTTGAGCCTGAAATTCGGACGGCTGGTCCTACTCGTCCATGAGTCCCATCCGTTGCGCTTCATCGAGAAGCTCAGCGCCGGTCATCACCTCTCTATTCACGCGCCAGAGCGCTGGATCCTCGTCGAAGCGCTCGACCATGTAGCCGGCCGCGATCAGGGCCTCCACGGCTTCGCGGTTCGGATCATCGGCATCGGTCATCCCGCGAGGCTACCTCGATCACGGCAGACGCGCGATCCCCCGCGCCGCGAGGATCAGGAACGCGAGCATCAAGAGCACTACAGTCGCCGCCAGCTTGGCGCGTACCAACCAAGGATGTTTCTCAGCCATCAAGGGCAGATCTACAGTGAAGGCTGATGGGCAGAAACGCGATCAAGGCGCGACCGCCTGGCGGCCATATCATCACGGCTCACCCGGCCTCGCGCACATCCCGACCGTGCCACGGCTACTGGCGTCGGGTTAGGAACATGGTAAGCGCCTGTTAACCGCTCACGCCCGAGCTTGCCGCAACGAACTACGGACTGACGCATCTACGTCATTACGTAAGCACGCAATGAGGCACTGATGCACGTCGTCGTCGTGGCTAGCCAGAAGGGCGGGGCCGGCAAAACCTCGCTGATGCGCAGCCTCGCGGTGGCGACGCACCAAGCGGGGCACGCGACCGCGCTCCTCGACACGGATCCGCAAGGGTCGCTTACGAGCTGGTGGAACCGACGCGAGGATCCACAGCCGGCGCTCGTGCGGATCGAGGTTGCCGATTTTCAGAACGGGGCCGAACGGTTGGCCGCGGCCGGGATCGAGTTCCTATTCGTCGACACGCCGCCGTCTGTGCGGCCGGAACTGCGAAGCCTGCTCGCGCACGCGAGCCTCGCCCTCGTGCCGGTTCGCCCCTCTCCCGACGATCTCGACGCGGTGGGCGACACCCTGGCGCTGATCGAGGAGGCCGGCTGTCCGTTCGTATTTGTGCTGACCCAAGCCAAGCCTCGGACCCGGCTGCAGATGCAGGCCGTGATGGCGCTAGCGAAACACGGGAAGCTGGCGCCGACCGTCGTCCATGATCGGACGGATTTCCCGACCGCGGCTATCTCGGGCAAGGCCGTGACGGAGTTCGAGCCCGAGACCACGGCGGCGCGCGAGGTGAAGGAAGTGCTTGAGTACGTAATGACGCAACTGCGTAAGGACGCAAGCAAGGCGAAGGCGGGGCGTTGAACATGGCGAGCAAACAACCTCCGTCGCTCGACGGGCTGATCCAAGCGAAAGGCGCGCCTCGGCCATCTGACGTGCCGCAGCGGGGCGAGGCGTCGGCCGCTTCTATCCCTGCAGCCGCGCCAACTCCCGTGGCAGCCTCGCGTCAGCCATCGGACGCAGAGCCGCGCACGAAGTCCCTCACGCTCCGGCTGTCCGAGCCTCGATACCAGCGGCTCAGACGGTTCGCGTTCGACCGCGACGCTAGCCACCAAGAGGTGATCGAGGCGGCTCTGATGGCCTATCTGGAGCGGGAAGGCGGCTGACACCACGCGACGCCCGCGCAGGTGCGTGCCTACGTCATTACGTAAGCACGTAACTGATGACTGATGTACCTGCTGGCTTGCGGAAGTGGCTACAAACCACCATCGTGTCGAACGCAAGACAAGAGTGCTTATCTTGCGTTAGTCGCGAGGTGCGCCATGGACGTCGTTTTGAGACCCGTCGCAGAGGCGCAGTCGGAATGGGAGCTGCGGGACCGTCTGGGCCGCGATCTCGGGAAGGTCAGCCAATCGGCGGACCCTGAGGCGTACAAGATCGTCGCCAAGCTCGGTTGCAGCCTCGATGGTGTTCCGACCTCTCATGCGACGCTGGATGACGTTATGTCGGCCATCGCCACGCGCATGGGCGGCGCTTGCTCCCTCGACAGCCAGGATTGGGACTGAGCGCGATGTCTACACTCCCCGCAATCATCGAGCCGGACATATCGCAGCTGCCGGCACTGCCGCCGGCGCAAGCTGACGACGACGCGCAGATGATCCGGCTATGGCTGGCTCGATCGTCCAGCCCGAACACACGTCGGAACTATGAGCGTGAGGTTCGCCAATTCATGGCGTCTATCGGCAAGCCGCTCGGTTCGGTACGCATGAGCGACCTGCAGGACTACATCGTGGCCCGGCCCGGATCCTCAGCGACGAAAGCGCTGACCGCCGCAGCGCTCAAGAGCCTATTCGCCTTCGCGCAGGAAGTCGGGTTCCTGCGCTTCAACATCGGCGCGGCCGTGAAGGTGCCGCCGATCAAGAACACGCTGGCCGAGCGCATCATGGCCGAGGCCGACGCGCTGCTGATGATCCGGCAAGAGTCGGTTCTGCGGAACAGGGTGCTGCTGACCGTGCTGTACGGCGGCGGGCTGCGCATCTCCGAGGTCTGCGGTCTGCGCTGGCGGGATCTCGCGGCTCGCGACTCGGCTGGGCAAACGACGGTGTTCGGTAAGGGAGGGAAGACGCGGGCGGTGCTGTTGTCGGCCGCGACGTGGAAGGTGCTGACGGCGCTGCGTGGCGAGGCGCCGGCCGAAGCACCCGTATTTCTGTCGCGGAAGGGCGGGGCCCTCGACCCAAGCGCGGTCCATCGGGTCGTGAAGGCTGCCGCGGCACGCGCCGGCCTACCGCCTGAGGTCTCGGCGCACTGGCTCCGGCACGCGCACGCCTCGCACAGCCTCGATCGCGGGGCGCCCATCCACCTTGTGCAGGCCACGCTTGGCCACGCCTCGGTGGCGACGACGGGGCGCTATCTGCACGCCCGGCCGTCCGAGAGCAGCGCGAAGTTCCTGGGGGTGTAGGATGTATCTTGGCCCTGAATTCCCCGATGCCGAGAGCCTGCTCGGACTGGAAGCGGATGAGCTTGGCATTCGATTGTTGCCGGCTCTCTCTCGCTGGCCACCTCACGACGCTCTCACAGCCTATGCCTTCGTCACCGCCACTACCGGAGTAGGCGTGCGTTTTGCCGGTATCGGTGGTCAGGTTGCTCCTGTTCAATGGAACGGCAGAGGCCCGGAAGTCGCAGCCGCAATCCGCGAGGCATGGGCCTGGCTAGAGGGTCAGGCCCTTCTAGTCCCTGTCAACATTCAACAACACACACTAAGTCGTAGGCTTGGTCGCAAAGGACGTGCGCTTGCCGCAGACAATGATCCGAGCCGCGCGCTCTCGTCTCGCTACCTCTCACGCTATGTGCTGCACACATCAATCCGAGATGTTGTCTGGGATCTCTACCTGCGCGGGCGGTTCCCTACGGCAGTCTTCGAAGCCATGAAAATGGTCGAGATCCGGGTGCGCGAGGCAGCGGGGTTTGCGGAGGGGGATCACGGAGTGCCGATGATCCGCCGGGCTTTCAACAAGGATACAGGGCCGCTGACCGATCCCGGCGCACAGGAGGCCGAGAAGGAAGCCCTGGCCAGCCTCTTTGCCGGCGCGGTCGGGTCGTACAAGAACCCGCATTCGCATCGGAAGGTGTCGCTAGACGATCCTATTGAAGCGGCTGAAATCATCATGCTCGCGAACCACCTGCTTCGGATCGTTGATGCGCGGGAGTTGGCGCTAAGCAACGCGCGAAGCGTGAGCACGCCATGAGGCCGGCTCGCCCGTGAGCATATAGGCGGGCAGATCAACAGCGGCCCGATGATAACAAATGATGACATCGGAGGCAGAGTTTCGGGCCCAGTACGCGCAGGCGCGCGAGGCGCTTGGCCTGCCGAGCAGGCGCTGACTTGAAATCAAGTTTTCAAGTTGCGACCGATTGGGTGTGACCGTAGCGCTTGACCATCAGGCGGGCGCCTTCTTGAAGTGACGGCTCTCCCGACGCCTCCATTGCGGCGACTACGGCAGCGAAGCTCCCGCAATGCTCAATGAGCCGCGCGAGCTTCTGCTGCGCCAGGGCCTCGATCTCCTCGTAGGTCATGCCGGCATAGCGGTTGGCCTTGCGGGTCGCCTCCAGCTTCGCGACGCGCACCTTGATCTCCTGCAGCCTCACAACCACGCCTCCCCTGGCCCGAACCCCTCACGGGCCAGCAGTGCGGCCGCCCAGGCATCGCGCTCGGGCTCAATCGGCTCGCCTGCCACTGCCTGTCGGAGCACGACAATCAACCCGTCCAGCTCGTCGTCGCTGTAGCGGTGGGGGCCTGGCTTCAGGTTCGGGTTTTGGTGCTCCAGCCGGACGATGCGGCTCTTGATCTCGTGCAGCCTCATCGGCGGATCCCCTCGATCTCGGCAAGGCGACGGCTCAGGTCCGCCGCGGTGATGGCGTCGATGTGAGCGGACACCGCCTTGCCGATGTCGGCTGCCTCGGACGGCGTGATCTCGCCCGACGACACGGCTCGTAGAAGAGCAGCGGTCGCCTTCGGCAGGTCGTCGGCCGTCTCGATCGTCGGCAGATCGAAGGTGATCGACCGGTCCCGGCGTGGCGACAGAAGGCGATCGAGGCACAGCTTCATCGCGCCGCCATCGCCGGCAAGAGCCTGCTCGATGGCCTTGCGGGACAGGGCTTCCGCCTCACCCTCGAAAATGGCTTCAAGGGCCAGCGTGGAGCGGTTGCGCGAGCCGCGGGGGCGGCCTGCGGGGTTGCCGGACTGGCCGGGCTCAAAGTGGGTGTCCTCGCTGGGCATGGCTTAACGTCCGGTCGGAGTGGTCCTGTAAACAACAGGGCAAAAACAGGAGGATGATAGATAGCACTGGCTATGAGGTTTCACGACTAGACCCTTTCGTGGAGTTCTCGCTGCGCCTCCGCAGGATCGCGAGCAAAGGGCTTTCGGGAGGGGCAGGTGGTAGGCCGGACTCGAATTCTCCGATGCAGGTTGTTGCGTGAGCCATGCCCACCTTCATGAAGCGAGAGTGATCATGTCGATCCACGCAAAGGATGCCGGCGAGGGCATTGGCTGGGATCGCGCCGCGATGGCACGCTTCCACCCCCGGTATAAGCTGTCGGCTGTGGTTGCCTTTGCTCAAAAGGGTCCGAGCTTCCTCGGCGTTCAGCAAGCTGCTTGATACGGCCTGACGATCAATCTCGATCCAAACCGCAACTCGACAATCTTGCTGGCGCCCGAACCATTCGGACCAGTTCTGAAACTGCCCCGATAAGTTCGACGCGGAGGCACCGAAGTCCATCAAGCTGACCCCGCACAGCATCTTGCAGAGTGAGGTGAGGTAGCGGTCTTGGAAGACGCGGATCTCACCGTCTTGCAGAATGCCCTTCAGTCCAGCCGGTGAGGTCGCGTGCCAAAGCCCACCATCCAGGGCGCTCCACAACGATGGTGGGAGGCCCGGGTTATCCATGGATGGTGGCTCTTTCGACTATGGGGGAACCGCTAACCTTCAGTTCGACCATCATGGCCGCGCCTCCGGGTGAAGGGCCTCGAACGGCACGCGCAGCATCTCGGCCAGTTCGCGTCCGGCTTCCTCGCCGAAGGTCTCGGCGGCCTCAGCCACAAGCTCGTGGCGGACGGCCTCGCTCATGTCCGTCTCATCGGCGGGGAGGTTCTCAGGGCCTGGACGGCGGGGCTCATACTTGCGGGGCATGTCTCGTCCTCCTCTAGGTGGCGGTTGCTCGACTCTCGGTCCAGGCTCGGTCGCGCTCGGCCTGTGCGGCGCGCTGCTCGGCCTCCCATGCGAACTGGTCGGCGTGGTCCTTCCAGAACCGGCGGTCGGCGGCGGCGGCGCGCTCGCGTGCGGCCGCGTCTTCCTCGGCCTTCTGGCGCAGGCGATCCGCGACGGTCGGAGGCTTCGGTTTGCCTGCCTTGGCGCGCGGGTGAGGCCACCCCTGCCAGCCCGGGGGAGGCGTCCAACTCGGATGCGGTTTAGGCCGCTGCGTCGTCGCACGCTGCCGCGCCTCGGTGAGGGTTCAGGCCTGCCGCTGCAGCGATCCGTTCGGCTGCGGCTTTTGCGGCGGCGCGCTCGCCCGTAGTCGCACCGCGCTTGGCGAGAGCGAGGCAGCTATCGAGGCGGCGGGCAGCGACGGCGGTGAGGCGAGGCATGGCGGCTCCTCAGGCTGCGAGACGACGGCCGGGGCGCCACTTCGGCGCAGAGACCGTGAGGGCGGTGGCGTTGCCAGCAACGTCGCGGAACAGATCGGCGCGGTAGCCGGTCGCCGTGATCAGGTCGTGCCCCGGCGTCCCCCATGTGCCTCGCGGCCCCGTCGCCAGCACCTTCGGGGCAGAGCGATGCCGTTCCTTCGGATGCCACCAGATCGCCAGTTCTGCGGCTGTCAGGTGCTCGCGGGTGCGAAGCTGCGGGCGCAGGGCCTCGCACAGCGGCGTTGGGTCGATCGTGAAACCTGTCGCTTCCAGCAGGATCAGCAGATGGGCGAGGTCGGCGGCCGTAACCATCTCGACGCCGATCATGCCATCGTCACCACGCCGCGGGCGCCGGTACGTCCACTGCAATGGGATCTCGAACGCAACCAGCAGCTCGCGGACCGTGAGGGCGCCGAAGCCCAGCGGTCGGGGATCGGTGGCGATCAGCAGGCTCTCAACCCGGATGTAACTCGCCCAACCGGAGGCGACAGTCTGCCTGTAGATCTCGGCGGCCTCGCTGTCGGATCCGCCCATGCAGGGCTTCTGTAGGGCCGTCCATAGGCCGGCGACGGCACGAGAGGTTACGTTCTCGGGCATGGTGGCTCCTTTCAGGCGGCGGCGGACAAGGGGAGGGCGGCTAGCGTCACGCCTTGGTCGCGCCCTGTTGGTCAGGGGCGATTTTCAGTCGGTATTCGTCGATCGCTATGAACGCCCGGTGTGCCTCCTGCGGGTTGATGCCGTCCCTGACCACGATGGTGTTGAAGTCGATGAACAGCATCGCGAGGCGCTGCCATTCAGGCGCCGAGTGCTGATCGGCGTAGCAGGCGCCGCCTGTCATCGCGTAGAGGTTCGACAATCCGGTCTCATCGGGGAACGGCACGACAACCACCTTGCCGACCGTATCCGGCTTCACGTCTTCCCAATGCGTCGGCGTCCAAGCGATCAATGCTTCGAGCTGTTTCACGGCATGGTCTCCGTTCAGGCGAGACGGTTCAGAGCGGCGTAGCTTGCCCAGACGCGGCGTCGATCGAGCGCGTCGAGGTCGGCAAGGGCGGATAGGGCCGGCTCCAGCGCGGCGTCATCCCGCTCGGCCCGCAGCAGGAGGCTGGTGAGCACTTGGCCGCGCGGACCGGTCGACAGGTGGACGATGGCGCGCAAGCAACGGAGGCAGGCCACGCGCTCGGCTGAGTCGAGGTCGGAGCGGAATGGCCCCCAGCGATCGGCGGCAGGGATCATCGCGACGCCCCTGATTTCCGCACCTCGAAAACAGCCCCAGTGCGAGCCCCCGCACTTCCGCACCTCCCTCCCCCCCTAAAGGGGGGGTAGGGGAGTGCGGAGCAAAGTGCGGGTGCATGGTTCCGCACTTCCGCACCTTTCCGCACTTCCATATTCAAGGTGCGGATGGTGCGGATCGGCAAAGAATTCATGCCGGCTCTCCCACGACGATCATGGGCTTCGCTCGGCCATTTCGGGCGTCATGCTGCCGGGCGACCTTCAGCGCCTTACTGGCGATCCAGGTCTTGAGGAGCGCTTTGAGTTTTGTTTTGCCGCCTGCCGTGTCCGCATCAATGTCGAGTGCTTCGGCAATCGCGTGGCCGGCCCAGTTCCCGGCCTGGACGCTTTCGGCCCATTCGCCCGCTGCGATCGTCGTCTGTACTCGACGAAGATCCGAAACCTCTACGGCATCGAACAGTCCGGGCATGGTCCACGGGGTGACGACGCCAATTTGGTCCTCGGGCCCGTCCAGAGTGTCGTTGCCGAGGCCGATGCTGATCAGCTCCCGCCAATCCGCCTTCTCAAGTGGGGGCGCCATGTTCGACTTTCCGTCGTCGACGCGGAAGAAACGGCGCCGGTCTGCTGACGGTACGCTTGCCCCCTCGGCCTCCTCCGGAGACATCACGTTGAGGACTCTAGCCGAGCGCACCGCACCTATCAGCGCGGAGCCGCCTCGGGCATCCTCTACGGCGTAGCTGGTCTGACCGGATGCTGCCTTGCGCACGTGATGCACGAGTTCAACGCAGCAGTTGCACCGCTCGCCAATGCCACCCCATGTCTTCGTCACCTTGTCGATGGCGCCGTTGTCGTTCTCAGGCACCGCATGGCACGAGACGAAGGGGTCGATCGTCAGCACGTCAATCCGCCGGGCCTGTATCTCTGAGACTACTGCCTCAACGATCGGGGCCATGACAGTCACAGCGTCACCAACCTTCCGAGCGACGACGATTTCGATCTCGCGTCCGCTGTCGATGAAGAGGCGGTCGCCGATGTCATCGGCCGTGATGCCGTAGTGGATGCAAGCGGCGGCGAGCCGTCGTTCGATCTCCTCTCGGGGATCCTCGCCATTCCACACCCAAACCCGGAGTGGTTCGGGGACGCGCACCCCAAGCAGGGGCTTCCCGGTAGCCATCGCCAGCGCTTCAACGAGGATGAGGCTGGTCTTCCCAAGCCCTCCAGGGGCGACCGTCGCGGTGGGGTATCGGCGGATGTAGTGTCGCCCATAAAGCCACTGTCGACGTGGGATCGATCTCGGGTCACGCAGCACGAACGGGGTAGCTCGGATTGGCGCGGCAGCCCCGCCAGTCTGCCCCTCGAACGGAGGGAAGCGCCCTTCATCGGCGTCAGCATCACGCGTGCTGCGGCGGAACGGGTGAACGGTCGCGGAGGCGTCCAGGTCCGGCTGCTTTGGGGCATCCATCAGGGGCGGCCCTCCTTGATTGCATCGTTCAAATCGGATCCGTGACGCGGGCGGCAGATCCGCACCTCGCGTCCGGCATCACTCCAGCGGGTGCCGACTTGCTCCACCGCTGTCTCACTGGCTGCGCCGGTCTCGGCGCACACCGTCAGGGCCTCGATACCGGACAGGACGGGGAAGGCCGCAATCCCGCCGACGCCGCCGGTGGCCCACATCGGCACGAGGCCGAGCACCATGCCGGCGAGCGCGGACTCCACGCCCTCGGCCAAGGCGAGGCCCATCGTCACCTCGGAGTCGGCGGTGAGTTTGATCGCGGCGCCGCTGGCTCGACCGAGCATCTTCCTGCCGAGCTTTTCGCCGCTCACGGGATCGAGGCGGGTCCGGTGCAGGCCAACCACCTCGTTGGTGTGGATGTCGCGCAGGGCGCACAGCATCAGCGGGGCGCGTTCGTTCTCCCACGGGCCGCGGGGATGGAAGCGCACCGCGTGCCCGCAGATGGAGGCCGGCAGGTCTAGTTTTCGGTGCTGGTTCAGGTAGCGCTCAACGAGGCCGTTCCTCGGATCGCGCTCGGCCTCATCCCAGATCCGGCGCACTCGCTCAGCCTTGATCGCGGCTTCGGCTTCACGGGCAAGGCGCTGCTGTTCGCGGGCGCGTTCCTGCCGGGCGAGTTCGCGCGGGTCGACGCGCTCCTCCCGCTCGCGGGTGCGATCCTCCCAACGAGGCAGCCCGCATCGCTCGTCCACGTAGTCGCGGAGCATCAGCGGGTCGTCGCCCGCGAAGCTCGTCACGATGTAGCCGTTGCGTGCGTCGGGATCCGGAAGCAGCCGGGCGGACATGTCGCCCGTCCGGTGCCCGATGCCCTGGAAGGACACCCCGCCGCTGATGACGCGCCCGCCGGGGAGGCAGGACGCGGCGTGCTGTAGGTTCAGCATGCGCGACGCACCTCCATGTCGAGGCGGTCGGTCATCTCGGCGAGGCGGTCAGCCTGTTTGATGCTGAGGTTGCCGTGCAACCGGGCGACGTTGTTGAGGAACCCGCGCTCCCACTCCGTCAGGCGCCACGCCCGGTCCTGGCAGAACCTCACGCGGGCGCGGTGCTGCTGCTCTTGGCGAGGCGTGAACGCCCGTTTCCAGGCGAAGTCATTGAACGGGCGGGGGCGGTGGCTAAGGCTCGTGACATTGTCCTGACCCTCCCCAACCGGGATCGCGGCGGCGAGGGCGTGCCAGTCGAGGCCGGCGGCCTGTAGCTTGCGGCCGATGCCCCGGCAGGCGCCGAGGGCTTCGTGATCGTTTGGGGCCCCGCACAGGGGCAGGAGCGCGCGGACGCTGGCGGGGATCGGGCGAGGCGTCATGCTGCGCCTCCCTGATTGCGGAACGCCTGCATCGCCCAGGTGAACCGATCCTGCGCATCCGGCAGGTGCGCGGTCAGAGCGTTCATCGCGCCGACGCCGGCACGGGCATATTCGCGGTCAACAAGGTCGGGTGTCGTCGTGACACCCTTCGCGATATCCTGCGCCATGCCGATCAGGCCCTGCGCGACGAAGTGCGGGGCGATCAGCACCGGCTCGCCCTCAACCTCGACGGTGTGGCAAGCCTCCTTCCAGTGTTTCAGGAGCGCGGCCTTCAGCATCCGGCGCAGGTCGCGGGGCAGGGCGAGCGCCGCCAACAGCTCCTCGTGGGCATGCCACGGCATGTCGGGGGCATCAGCCGGCCCGCGGAAGAAGCGGACCGTTACGTTGTTGATGGTCGCGTTGTGGATGGGGGCTGCGGTCGCGATCATGCCCGAGCCCTCCAGGTGTCCACCTGAGGGAAGGCCAAGCCAGCAATCACTGCGGCGAGCGCCGGGTTGCCGACCCGCTTAAGGACGGCGTGCAGCCGCAGATCCTCGACGGGCAGCTCGGGCTGGCGGGTGGGGACGGATTTGCGCCGCTGACGGGCGATGGGTTTCGTGATGGTCGTTGGTGTCACGGTAGGCTCCTCTGAGTAGGGAGCCGGTCCGAAAACCCTTGGCGCTGAACACCAGATCGATTATCTACAGCGGTGCTGATGCGCTGTTTTACGATCTGACGCCGGTCCTGGTTCTCGGGGCCGGCGTTTTCGTTAGGCGGCAGTAGGCTCGTTGACGCGCAGGGCTTCACGCAGCGGCGGCGTCGGGTAGCGGATCGTCTTGTCGTTGAACCGCACGACCGGGAACGGACCGTTCTTAGCGACCCGGTATCCCTGGCCCCGCCCGAGGTCGAAAACGACGTTCACCACGTCCTGGCCGACCACCGGCTTTTCCATGATCTCCTGAAGGGCCTCGGCGACCGTAGGCTTGCGGCCGGTGGCTGAAGGCTGGGGCATGGCCGTTCGACTTTCCGATGCTCGTTTGCGCTCAGAAAGTTGTAGGGCGTGACGAACGGTTGCGCAAGGGTTCTTGTGGCGCGATTGGTCACGGTATATGTGGAACGGGACAGGAGCGGACAAATGAGCGCGACAGAACACACCCAGCCGCGCCGTATGGGCAGGCCTCCAAAGGCTGCGGAAGATCGCAAGTCAGCGACGATGCGGTTCCGCACGCGTGAGGGGCTTCGCGAACAGCTTGAGGCCGCGGCAGAGGCATCCGGTCGATCTCCGAGCGAAGAGGCTGAAGTCCGGCTTCAGAATTCGTTTAAGCCGGATCCTCTCCAGCGACTGGCGTTCGGCGATGGTGAAGACGCTAAGAAGTTTATTATCAAGCTTATATCAGCAATCCAAATTATTCAGGGATACGAGAACCCCAAAGGCTGCCAATTAGGCAGCATGAATTGGTCATCGACCGATTATAAAAGCCACTTTACCCGGACGGCTATCAGGGCGGCCGTTCGAGTGCTTGTGAACGACGCCCTACCGGCCCCTGTTTCGGCCGAAGAGGCGGGCCTTAGCCCTGAAGATGCGAAAATCTACACAGATACTATCAATCACATGCACGATTTTGGGACTGAGTACGCAATGCTCATCACGGGTCAGCTCCCGCGATTAGCGGCCGCATTGAATGCGGACGGCTCTTCGGAACATTGAGCAATCAACAAGTACATCTGATCACAAACGGGCATTCGATTTAGTATTACATGCGCAACGCCTCTCGTGTTACTGTCGTTGACGGACACGGAGGCGTTTCATGGACAAGCAGCGGCTCAGTCGAACCCGGATCTTCCGCGCAGATCCTGCTCTAGATGCTGCCCTTGAGGCCGGCGCTGCCCGCGAGGGCGTGAAGGTGTCTGCGTTCCTGCGTGAGGCTCTTCGCTCCGCGCTGACGTCCTCCCCGCCGCCGTCCGTTGGATCACGCTCGATGCAGGCCGCGGCCTGATGGGCGAACTGCACCGCCTCCCGCTTCGCGACCTGCCGCCCGCGCCCACCAGCATCTCGGTCCCTGAGACCTGGGCTGCCCTGCGCTCGGCCATGCGGATCACCCACGGCACGCTCGGTGAGATTGTGGACCTGCTCGATGCCGGCGCGCCACCGGCAGACGTCTTCGCGCTGATCGACACCTTCAACAGCCAGATCACGACCTGCGGTCGCGCCGTCACCTTCCTGCGGGAAGCCGGTACGCCGCCGGACGCCGCGTAGGGGGTGACGGTGAACGCCCCGACCCCCCGCCTCGGCATCAGCCTCGTCCCCGTGCCGATGGAGCACGTTGCGACGCTCTGGCCTCAGGCTGAGGGGCATCTACGCCGGGCGTGCGCGCGGTCCGTTGGTGACATGTCGCCGGAGTCGCTGTTCCTCGACTGCATGGCCGGGACGAGCGTCCTCGTCATCATCGTGAACGCCAACACCGTGCCGTCAAACATCCCGGCGGCGGCCGTGGCTCACTTCCCTCGTCAGGTTGACGGCTCGATTGCGTGTGAACTGCGCGCCGCGGGCGGCCGGGCCTTGGCCCTCTGGCGGCACGTCGTCCCCGATTTCGAAGCTTGGGCCCGCCATGTCGGCGCGGCTTCCGTGCGCCTGTGCGGCCGACCCGGCTGGGAGCGCGTGTTTCCGGGCTACCGCGCCCGCCCCCTCGTCTCGCTTGTGAAGGATCTCTGACGATGCCGGGAATGGGCGGCGGACAGACCAGCACCACCAACAGCACGCAGGTCGCGACTAAAACCCCGTGGGATCCGGCTATTCCCGGCCTCACGCAGAGTTTGACCGACGCTAAGACCCTCTACGACTCCGGCGTCGGGTCGCAGATCTACCAGGGCCCTCGGGTCGCGGATTTCAGCACGGACCAGTCGGCCGGCATCCAGTCCACCCGTGACCAAGCCGCGGCCGATAATGCTGGCGGCCTC
>NZ_JAKSYP010000084.1:0-1766 GCF_022829625.1 Methylobacterium sp. E-046
GCGGTCGAAGGCGTAGCCGAGGCGGCCGCGAACCGTGCCGAAGAAGTCGAGCGTGCTGAGCAGGCCGTTGGCCGCAACAAAGTTACCGAATTGCGGGCCGGTCGCGCCAGACACGGCAAAGCTCTGACGACGATTGCCGAAGTCGAGGTACTGAGCGTCAGCCTCGAAGCCGACGACGACGCCCGTGCCCGGGGTGAACTGGTAGTTGTAGCCGATCTGGCCACCGCCGGAGAAGCCTTCGTTCTGGTTACGGCCGTAGGTCAGCGTCGAGCCGGGCGCCAGGATGGCCGGAACCGACAGAGCCGCGCCCGTGATCGCGACGGGGTTGCCGGCGGTCTGGGTGAAGCCGTTGGCCGTGTTGTTGCTCGCGTCGAAGGCGTAGCCGGCATTGATACCGAAGTAGGCGCCGGTCCAGGTGAACACTGGCACGGGCGTGAAGATCGGCGGCGGCGCGGCGCGACGCGGTAGGTCGGCGGCCGAAGCGGCGCCGGTGAGCGCGGTGAAGGCGGCCAGCGCGGCCAGAAGCTTTTTCATGACTGTGATTTCCCCAGCAGAATGCCCGATCACCGATCAGGGTAGCGGGTTTTCCACAGCCAAGCTGTATCTCGCGTGCCACACTTGTGGCGGGAGTGAGGCGCGGCCGCGATCGATCGCTCTACGCCTCAGCGGCGTCCTTCGCCTTCCGCGGCCGCCCGGCTCGCTTCGGCTTCTCGGAGGTCGTCTCGCTAAGATCTGCAGCCTCGGGAACTGCCTTCCGACGCCTCTGGCCGAGACCTAAGCTTCTGGCCAAGCCTGCGCGCATCTCAGAGTAGCTGGCCGCCGTCATGGGGTAATCACGCGGTAGACCGAAGCGTTCGCAGTACTGCTCCACCGTTATACCATTGCCCGTAAGATGCCGCTTGAGCGTCTTGTACGGCTTGCCGTCGATGAAGCTGATCAGCGCGTCAGGCGTGATGGACTTGCGGATCTGAGCGGCAGTCATCTTCTGAGTTGGCGGAGCCTGGGTTGCGTCACCTCGCCCAAGCCCGCCAAGCGCAGCGTACATGCTGGCGATCAAGGCTGGTAGCTCCGCTGGCGGCACACGATTGTTCGACACGTAGGCTGAGACGAGGTTCGTCGTCAGACCGGTATAATCGGTGGCTCCGGCCTCGATGTTCTCAGCGTTCTCGTCCACGATGCACCTATCTGAAAGAGCGCAAACACATTGTGCTGGCAGGTCCGGCTTTGCAATGCGGGAGTACCCACTCTGCTCTCTTCCGATCGAGCTGAGCTAAAACGATGAGACCGGATCTTGAGCTGATCGCGCAGATCATCGCCGAGAACGTCGCCTCGGCGCTCGTGCGGGCGCGCGATAGCGCTTTCCAGGAGGGCGAACGCGCGATCGTCGTTCAGGGCGTAATGCGCGAATTGCTGTTGGTCCTGCCAACCGATGACAGCGACCGGCTCACGGAGGCCTGCAACCGCGGGCTACAGGTTTTGATCCCGATGGGCGTTCACGGCCCACGGGTTGCAGCGGTCGATCCCGACCACGGGTCGGTGACGATGCAGCAGAAATAGAGATGAGGCGTCGGGCCGGATCCCGTGATGACGTGGTTCGGCCCTGTGCCGTTCGGCTTGAGACCGGCCGCCAGCACGAGGCCGTTGACCGCGATGGCGAAGATCTGACGGGCTGGGTCGCGCACCAGCACCACGGCGGTGCCCGACACGGCGGTGAGCAGAAACAGCAGCGGCAGGATGAGCGTCATCGCGGCATCCTCATGCCGAGC
>NZ_JAKSYP010000094.1:0-8453 GCF_022829625.1 Methylobacterium sp. E-046
CGTCCACTACCCGCTCACGCAGATCCTGGCTGTAGGGTCGGCCCATGCCCTGCTCCTCATCTGGAGCGCGCACTGAATCAGCCCAACAGCCTCGCGTGAACCCCAACTGTCCGATTCAGCTCAAACCGAAAACGCTCTAGCACCGTATCTGCCACGGTGGCGCATGCACAGCGGGACGTCGCTCCGGCCGAACTTGCCGAGGCCGTAACGCTGGACCAACTCACCGTCGAGAGTACAGGCGAGCGCTTGGAACCGCAGGGCGGCGTCACCATCGGGTATTTGACCAAGCAGACGCGCAGCGCGACGAAGACGAGCACCCCGGTCATCGACATCCCGCAATCCATCACTATCGTCCCGCGGGAGCAATTCCTGGATCAGAATTATCAGAACCTGACCGAGCAGCTGCGGTTCGTGCCGGGTCTGATCCCCGCGCAGGGTGAGAGCAATCGCGATCAGGTGCTGATCCGTGGCCAGAACACCAGCGCGGATTTCTACGTCAACGGCATCCGTGACGACGTTCAATACTTCCGCGATTTGTACAACATCCAGCGGATCGAGGTCCTGAAGGGGCCGGACTCCCTCATCTTCGGCCGCGGCGGCGGGGGTGGCGTCATCAACCGTGTCCTCAAAGAGGCGGACGGCTACCGTGTCAGGGAGATCGTGGCCGGCGGCGGCCAGTTCGGCGACAAGCGCGTGGCCGTCGATGTCGGCGATCGGATCAGCGACAGCGTCTTCTTCCGCCTGAACGGCGTGTTCGAGGATTCGGGGACCTACCGCCAGTTCGGCGACCTGACCCGCTACGGCGTCAATCCGACCGCCACGTTCCTCATTGGCCCGCAGACGACGCTGAAGCTCTCATACGAGTACTTCCACGATCAGCGCTTCCCCGATCGGGGCATTCCCTCTCAGTTCGGCCGCCCTTACCGGTACCGTGACAACATCCGGACCTTCTTTGGCAATCCGAATGTGAATTTCACCAAGGTCGATGCCAACATCGCCACCGTGCAGCTCGATCACCAGTTCGACTCAGGGGTCGAGCTGCACAGCCAGCTGCGATTCGCCGACTACGACCGGTATTACGTCAACACGCTTCCGGGCAGCACCGTGAACGCGACGGGGACCGCCGTGACGATCACCGGGTACCGCAACGACACGCCGCGGACGAACTACTTCAACCAGAACGACTTTACTTACAAATTCCTGACCGGCGGCATCAAGCACACTCTTCTCGGCGGGTTCGAGCTCGGCTACCAGGAGGGGCTGGCCTATCGGCAGTCCCTGTCCTTCGGGAACACCCTCGCGACTAGCGTCGTGGTCAACCCGCTTCGCCCGCTGACCTTCGCGCCCACAGTTCTGCGCAACAACGGCACGACGGATTCCAACGCGCGCTACAGCCTCGGCCTCGCGGCTGTCTACGCCCAAGACCAGATCGATATCACCGACTGGCTGCAGATCGTCGGCGGCCTGCGCTACGATCATTTCGATTTCGCGTCCACGGACCGGCGCACGCTGCTGACCAACAACCGCGTGGATGATCCGATTTCGCCGCGCGCCGGCCTGGTGTTGAAGCCGCTGCCTAATCTCGCGCTCTATACCAGCTACAGCGTGTCCTATCTGCCCTCCTCCGGCGACCAGATCGGGAACTTCACGCCGGGCTTGGTCATCGCCAAGCCGGAGCAATTTGAGAATACCGAGGTCGGTATCAAGTACGACGTCAATCCGCGCTTTCAGCTCACTGCTGCGGCCTACAATCTGGATCGTTACAACCAGCGTTTGGCCGATCCGAACAACCCCGGCTTCTTCATCCTGTCGGGCAAGACCAACACGCAGGGCTTCGAGGTCGGCGCGAACGGGTACCTCACGGATTGGTGGCAGATCGCGGGCGGCTACGCCTTCACGGATGCGCGCATCGCGAGCGCGACCTCAGCCGTGATCGTGGCCGGCAACACGGTCGGCCTGGTCCCGTTCAACGCCTTCACTTTGTGGAACAAGTTCGACGTGACGCGCGAATTTGCCATCGGCGTCGGCATCCTGACCTACTCACACACTTTCGCAGCGTCGGACAATACAGTGCGTCTACCGGGATACACACGGATCGACCTCGGATTGTTTTACAACATCAGCGAATCCGTCCGTGCGCAGATCAACATCGAGAACCTGTTCGACAGGCGTTACATCTCCACAGCGGACAACAACAACAACATCACGCCGGGCGCTCCGCGGACGATCAGAGCACAGATCATCGCTCGGTTCTGAGCGCGGCCGCTCTCTGGTGTTAAGGCTGCAGGCACGCAAAATCGTCGAACGCATGCGAAGGTTCATCGTTTGACGGTGCGGCGACGTCCAGTCCGATGCAACTGACATTTGGGAGCGGACAGTCCTCCAGCGACCCAGTTTTGCCGCACGAGAACATCTGCGCTGTCACTGTCAGACGACGTTCCTTCCGGCTGTACTCGGACAGCAGTTCGCTCGATTCGAGCGTCGAAATAAGTCGGCCTATCGTAGGCGGGTCGACGCCCAAAGCCATTTGCACGATCGTTGTCACTCCAGAACGAGCTGAGGCTCGTCCGCGCGGCCCGGCGGATGTCGCAACACCTCGTATCGGTCGTCGGCGTAACGATGTCGCCGCGTCAGTGTCGGCGCGAATAGTTTCCTCCTTGCGCGTCGCCTCGGCACTGTCCGTGCCGCTCGGCCCCGATCCATGCGGGACCGGCCATCTCCTGACGTCGTGCCGGCAGGCTCCGGATCACAACGGTAACACGCTGCGATAGCCGTCGCGCGAACGCCTCATTCGCCCGCCAATCCGCACGTCAGCCTTCTCCCGGCCCTTTCGGAAAGGTGCCGGAGGCAGAGTAAAGCACCACGCTTTCACCGACTCGGCCGGGCGCCTACATATCCGGCATGCCCGTCCTCCTGGCGCTCGCCGTCGCCCTCCTGTTCGGCCTCGTGTTCGGCCCCCAGTGGTGGGTGCGCCGGGCGATGCAGCAACATGCCACCGAGCGGCCAGACCTGCCTGGAACCGGAGGCGAGCTCGCCCGCCATCTGCTCGACCTAGCGCAGCTCGAGCACGTTCCCGTCGAGATCGCGCCAGCCGACCACTACGACTCAGTCGCGGACGTCGTGCGCCTGTCGCCGGAGAACCATAATGGCCGCTCGATCACGGCGGTCGCAGTCGCGGCGCATGAGGTCTCCCATGCGCTTCAGCACGCGGCGGGGGACCGGCTCCTGGCGGCGCGGGTGACATTCGCTCCAGTTGTACAGGGCTTCGAGTATGCAGCGGCGGTCGTGATGGCAACCGCGCCCTTGATGCTCGCCGTGGTCAAGTCGCCTGTCCTGCTCGCCCTGCAGGTGGGTATCGGCATCGCGCTCCTCGGTGTTCGCTTCGCGTTCCACCTCGTGACGCTGCCCGTGGAACTCGACGCGAGCTTCCGCCGGGCCCTGCCCATCCTGGAAGCGGGTCGCTTCCTCGACGCTGCCGATATGCTTGGTGCCCGCACCGTACTGCGCGCCGCAGCGCTCACCTACGTCGCCTCGTCCCTCGTCTCGCTCGTGAACATCGCCCGCTTTCGCCGATTGCTCCCGTTCTAAGAGATGGGCGGTGCATCTGAATTCACGCTCCACTCGGCGGCAAGTGGATAATGACCTATCAGCCAGCTCCTGCCGAACAGCTGCGTGGTGCGTGCTGCAAGTGGAGCTTTGAAGCAGACCGGCATGGATCTACCCCGAGCGGCCGTTCACCACCGATCCTGCGCACGGCATTAGATAGCCGGTCGTTCCGACCCGTCGGCGACCGAGAAGAATCACCCGAGACCGCGCCCCGACCACAGTCACCGGCGACCGATAAAGGCGTTTTCCCACCGATGCTCCCGTGAACGACCTTCCGTAGAGTGGTGACCTGCCGGTCCCGCCCCGGAAACCGGCACGGGCCCCGGACCGAGGACGGTTGGCTCCGAAGTCATCCACCAAATCGTCGAGTGGTGTCCTGCCGTGATCATCGTCGACAGGCGAGCGCGATGAGCCGCCGGGTGGGAGAGGCGTCTCCCTCCATCGTCCCCGTGGTCACGGCGGCGCTCCGCACCGATCCATCTCAGCGGTCGACCGCCATTTGGCGCTCAAGGAAGTCCAGCCGGTCTTGGCCCCAGAAGATGGTCTCGCCTACCGCATAGGTGGGGACACCGAACACCCCGCGGTCGATTGCGGCCTGCGTCTCCTTCGAGCGCAGTGCAGCCCATCGTGGCTCACCCGCGCGTTCAAGGATTGACGTCCCGTCCAACCCGATCTCGCTGATGAGGCGCACGAGCGTTTCCCGGTCGCCGGTGTCGGCTTCCTCCTCCCAGAGCGCCTTCAGGATGCGATGCGCCAAGTCGATGGCCCGAGGATCGCCGATCGTCTCGCGCACCACGAGGACACAATGAGCGGCGGTGGCCTCATTGGCGGGAAAATGCTTTGGCTTCAGGTTGATCGGGATGCCAAGGACATCGCGCCAGCGCGCCAGATCCTGAAGGCGATAGGCTTGCCGCTGGGGCGAGCGTTTGTGCAGGGGGAGCCCGCCGGAGGCCGGAAAAACCTCGCCCGTGTCGATGGGATAGATCCGTACGCTCGCACCGTATCGCTTGGCGACACCCATCAGGCGCGCCCCGCCGAGGTGGGTCCAGGGCGAATTCAATGAGACGTAATAGTCCGCCTGGCAGCTCATCGGTCCTCCCATCGACCTACGACTAATGCAGCGGTCCCGCGTCGCCGCCTCGTGTACGCTTAGCCTGGTGCGGACGGCTAGCGCCACGCCTCGCGGGCTCGATCGTGATCATTGGGTAGGGCAATGCTCTGCTCCACCCCGCTGATCGGAGCACCCGCCTGGCAAGCGCAGAGGAAGCAGCTTGGACACCGGCCCTACCGTCTCCGATTAGCCGCGGGTGGGCGGCACGGATCGAGCCCAGGCTCGGCAAGCTCGATGCCTTGAGCCGCCAGGCGATGCAGGCCGGGATCCTGCGCCTGTGGCAGGCGACACGGTTCACAGCCCTGTTCGTGACCCAAGCTGTGGAAGAGCCGTTGGTCCTGACCCAGCGCGCGATCGTGCTCTGGGATGGGCCGGCCGCGATCCGGGTCGATCTCCCCGTCCTGCATCCCGATCCGCGACGACCCGGGACTGGTGCGTCTATGACGGGATATCTTAGATTGCCTCTGACGGCCGATCTGACGGCACGGCACCGCGCTCTCGGCACGCATCCATGGGGCTGCCCGACGTTCGCGCCTCAAACCAGCGTCAGCACAGCGGCGATCGCCGCCACACCGACAGCCAGCCATGCCGCGTAATCGCCGATGAGCCCGCTGTGCAGGAGTTCCAGGGCCCGCGTCGGCGCCGATTGGGTGACGCTGACTGGCCGGACCACTGCTGCCGGCAGCCTCTTGCGGAAAAGACCGTAGCCGGCGCCCACCAGCGCCGCCGCTACCGACGCCCAGGGCAGCCAAGCCGGTCCCTCGGCGAAGGCGCCGACCGCCGGGCGGTGCATGAAGGCCGATGCCGCCCGCGGGATGCCGTGCTCGATCAGGCTCGCCGGCAGTCCGGCATCGAGGGCAAGCAGCACGCAGCAGGGTGCGAGCATCAGCCAGAGCGGTCGATTGGCCTTCTCGCGCTCGTCCTGACTCGGCGCTCCGGCTTCGTCGCCTGGATCCGGCCCGAGCCCGAGGAAGATGCGGCCCGATGCCCGAAGGACTGCGGCCCCGGTCAATGCCGCGCCGATGGCGCCGGCCGCGACCGCGAAGCCGTGGCCCTGCTGCGTCAATGCCCCCTGGACGAGTCGCGTCCCCTGGTCGAGCACCCCGATCGGCAGGCCGCAGAGCAGCAGCCCGGCGAGCGCCATCGCAATCCCGGCCGGGCCGAGGCCCCGTCCGAGGCCGCGCAAAGCGATCTCGTCGATGCTGGCCCGCGTGGCCAACAGGATGCCTGCGATCATGAACAGGGCCCCCTTCACCAGCCCGTGGCCGACCACGTAGATCAGCATCCCGCCCGTGCCGCCCGCCGACAGGGCACCGATTCCGGTGAGCATGATCCCGGCATGCGAGATCGTGGAGAAGGCCAGCATCCGCTTGAGGTGGCGCTGCAGCAGAGCCATCCAGCCGCCGAGCAGGGCGGTGAAGCTGCCCATCCCGATGAGGAGCACGGGCAACGTGCGCTGAACCTGATCGGAACCCGCGAAGACCACGGCGCTCACCTTCGCGAGGCCGAACAGCCCGAGCGAGACCATCGAGCCGGAGAAGATCACTGATACCGGGCTCGGCGCCACCGAATGGGCATCGGCGAGCCAGAACTGGAACGGCACGATCGCGCCCTTGATCATCAAGGCAGTTGCCGCGAGGCAGAAGGCGCCGGCCACCACCGGGTCGCGCCCCCCCCTCGCCACAGCGGCCGCGATGCCTTCGAAATCGAGGGTGCCGGTCTGCGCGTAGATCAATCCGATCCCGCCGAGCATCAGGAAGCCCGCGAGACTGTTGATCACGGTGAAGTTGATGGCGCCCGCCAGGGCCGACTCCTCCAAGTGGTAGGCCGTGAGCGCGAAGGCGGCGACGCTCATCACTTCGAACCACACGAACAGGTTGAACATGTCGCGGGTGAAACAAAAGCCGACCATGGCGGCCAGGAACAGCAGCATCAGGATGTGGAAGTGCCCGTGGGTGCGATCGAAGAACCCCCAGGCGAACAGGAAGGTCAGCGCGTACAGAAGGCCGATGAAGGCCGCGATCCACCCGCTGGCTTCGTCCACCGAGAAGCCGATCCCGAGATGGACGCCGTCCCTCGGCTCCCAGCCGCCGAACCAATAGACCAGGGGGCTATCGGCGGCTCGCGCGGCGATGACGGCGCACAGGATCGCGACGGAGAGCGCCGTGAGCGTTGCCAGTATGTCGGGGAGACGGCCGGGCAGCAGATGGGCGGTCGCCAGCATCGCCGCGCAGACGACGAGCGGGATCGCGACGGGCAGGGGTAGCAGGGCGGCCGGGAAAGCGGTCACGAGACGCTCCGCTCCGCATCGCTCACCCGACTCGGTCCCGGATCGCGGCCGGACTTGCCCCCCGCGCGCATCGGCCGGAGCTTCTCCGGATCGAGGCTGCCACCGCGCTTGTAGGCCTGAATCGTCAGCACGAGGAGGAGGGCTGTGAGCGTCGCGCCGACTACGATGTCGGTGAGCACCAGTGCCTGCATCACCGGATCGACGGCGGGCGTGCCGGGCGGATGATCGTAGAAGATCGGCGCGATGCTGCCCCAGCGATAGCCGAGGCCGAGCAGGAGCACGTAGGTCGCCGACTGGCAGACGCCGAGGCAGCCGACGAGATGGATGAAGTTGCGACTCGTGGCGATGCCGTAGAGTCCGATCCCGAAGAGCCACGCGGCGACCGCGTAGGGCAGCATGCTCACGCCGATTCCTCCCCGGGCTCGTCGGGCTCGTCGGCCGCGCGGGTCTCCTCCATGAATTCCAGGAAGAGCTGCGTGAAGCCGCCCGTCACCGCCAGGGCGACGCCGAGATTCTCGACGAGCATCAGGCCGCCCGAGAACACGTCCCGGAAGGTGCCGAGCGGCAATACGTTCTGCATGAAGGCGGCGCCGGTCAGCATCGGCGCCAGCCCGCACAGGGTGAAGAGCAGCGCGCCGCCGCCCTCCATGGCATCCAGCCAGTGACTGCGCACGGTATCGCGCCAGCCGGCATAGCCCTCGCCGAGGTAGATCAGCAGGGTTGCGGACGCGAGGATCACGCCGCCCTGGAAGCCGCCGCCGGGCGTTACGGTGGCGTGCAGCACCACATACAGCCCGAACAGGGCGGTGAGCGGGCCGGCGATCCGGCAGACGAGCACCACTGTGTCGGAGCGGGGGATCACGGCGCGGCCAGGCCGGCGCATGGCGCGCTCGGTGTTGCCCTCGCCGCGTCGGCCGCGCAGCAGCACCACCGTGCCGGTGATGGCGGCAAGCAGCATGAACTCCTCGCCGAGGGTATCGAGGCCGCGCAGGTCGAAGTTGATCGCGCTGACCATGTTGGCGACGTGCCGCACCTGCGGGGTGATCGCGTTGATGCGTTCGCCGTACTGGGCAATCGTCGATCCGAAGGGTGGCAAACCGGCGATGACCGCCCCCGTGCCGGGAAGCAGGACGAGCCCTGCCAGGACCAGCAGCGCGATCCGGGCGCGGGGGCTCACGACTTCTCCTCGGGCGGTCGGGTCCGAACCGCCATCAGCGCCACGAGGAAGAGAAGCGGTACGGCCGCCGCTCCGACGGCCAGTTCCGACAGGGCGACGTCGGGGGCCTGAAGGGCGTCGAACAGGATCGCCAGCACGAGGCCGTTGACCGCGATGGCGAAGATCTGACGGGCTGGGTCGCGCACCAGCACCACGGCGGTGCCCGACACGGCGGTGAGCAGAAACAGCAGCGGCAGGATGAGCGTCATCGCGGCATCCTCATGCCGAGC
>NZ_JAKSYP010000109.1:0-1443 GCF_022829625.1 Methylobacterium sp. E-046
GCGGCTTCTGCCGGCTTGGTTCGAGGACTACAACACCATCCACCCGCACTCCGGCTTGCGCATGCTCTCGCCCCGAGAGTACCTCAGCCGGAGTGCCTAAACCCGCCCGCTGCCTGTCCGGTCAAACAGGGTGCACTCCACTGAGTTCATGCGTCTGCCCCCATCGCCGGTACGGCACCGCTCTCCATTCTAAACGGAAACGGCCGGGGTAGTGCCCCGGCCGCCGTGTCGGTGACGATGCTGATGTTTAGCGCAGGAGCTGCAGGACGCCCTGCTGGGCCGAGTTGGCCAGCGACAGCGCCGAGATGCCCATCGACTGGCGGGTCGACAGCGCCTGCGAGTTCGCCGCCTCCTGGTTGAGGTCCGCGTTCGTCAGGTTGGCCGAACCGGTCTGCAGCACGTTGATCAGCTGCTTGGAGAAGTCCTGCCGGTTCTGCACCACCGACAGGTTCGAGCCCAGCGTGCTCGCCGCCGAGTTCAGCGTGCTGCCCGCCGAGGTCAGCGTCGCCAGCGTCTTGTTCACGTCGGCGTTCAGCAGGAAGTTGCCCAGGCCGTTCGAGCCCGTCGAGCTGTTCGAGTTGGTGATCGCCGACAGGCCCAGGCCGCTGGCCGTGGCGTCGACCGAGGCAACCGTCAGATTGGAGCTACCGTTGGCATTGAACTTGATGTTCATGTCATTGCCCTTGCCGGCAATGAGGTTGACGCCGTTGTAGCTGGCATCGCCGGCGAGCTGGGTGATCTGGTTGAGCAGGTTGTTGTACTGCTGGGCCAGCGACGAGCGCTGGGACACGCCCGAGACGGACAGGTCACTGCTAACCACCGTGGTGGCGGCGGTGCCGTAGGTCGAGGCCGTGGTCGAGGAGGCGGTGAAGCCGAGCGCGGTCTGGCTGGTGGAGTTCTGGAATTCGACGTCGGCCTGGGCATTCAGCACGATCTTGGTGCCGGTGCTGTCGGTGGAGAAGATCGCGCCGGCGCCGAACGAGCCGCCGGAGGTGGTGCTGGCCGAGCTGACCGCGGCGTTGAGGGCCGCGACGGTGGCCGAGATGCTGGAGGAGGCGTTGATGGAGGCCGAGACGGAGGTGCCGTTGATGGTCATCAGCACGGTCGAGGACGCGGAACTGGCGCTGTAGGCGTTGGCGGCGGTGCCGGCGGTGGAGAGCTGGGTCGAGAGCGCCTGGTTGGCGATCGACTTGGCCTGGTCGACGAGCTTCTGGATCGAGGTGATGCCCTGGTTGGCCGCCTGGATGGTCTGCACGCCGTTGGAGACGCCGTCCAGCAGGGTGTTGAGGCTGGTGGAGCGGCCGTCGAGGGCCTGGGAGGTGAAGAAGTTGGTCGGGTTGTCGAGGGCGGAGTTGACCGTCTTGCCGGTGGCGAGGCGGTTCTGCGTGGTCGCCATCAGCTGCGCCGTGTCCTGCAGCGAGAGCAGGTTCTGACGCGTGGCGG
>NZ_JAKSYP010000237.1:0-36358 GCF_022829625.1 Methylobacterium sp. E-046
CGAGATCCTCCCGGATCTGCGCGGCGAGGCGCCCGGCCTCGACGTTGTCCTCGACCACCAGAAGGGACTGCCCCATCCCCAGGGGCGAGCCGGCCTCAGCCTCACGGTCAACCTCCGGTCGCTGGTCCGGGGCGACGTCGACCTCGGGCAGGCAGAGGGTGAACGTCGCCCCCGGCCGAGTTCGGTGTCCACGTCGACGTCGCCGCCGGACTGCTTGGCGAACCCGAAAACATGGCTCAGGCCCAGGCCCGTCCCCTTGCCCACCGCCTCGGAAGAACCCGTCGCTGGGGGCTTGGTTGAAGGCGATCCGGCCATAGGCCGTGTCGAAGGCGCAGGTCGGCGCGGCGCTCGACGCGATGATGTCGCGCGAGAGCCTGAGCGCGGCGGTGCGCTCGGCGACCTGACGCTCCAGGTCCTCGTCGAGGGACGGGAGCGCCCGCGCACCGGCGCGGCGGCCGCTCTCGGCCTGGGAGCGCTCCGTGATGTCCCGGGAGAGGGCGACGAGCTTCGTCTCGCCCGCCTTCTCGGAGAGGAACGGTGCGAAGCTCACCTCCCACCAGCGCGGCTCGCCCCTGGCCGTCGGACCGTAGCCCTCGATCCGGACGGGCTCGCCCGCGGCCGCCCGCCGGGCCCGAACATGCCGACGAGGCCGGGGCGCTCACTTGGGAAGCGCACCCTCGATTACAGCGGCGTACCGGGATGCATTCCGGCGAATGGTCGGAATGGCAGTCCTCGCCGCGAATTGATGGGACAACTTCAGCTTTGGTCCTGGCTGGGGAAACCGCAGGCCGCTACGGTCGGCGGTGCCATTGGAGGTCTTCCGTCGTGCGTACGCTTGCTCTCGCCTCGGCCCTCGTCCTCGCCTGCACGGTGTCGGTCCCGGCGCAGACCGCCGCCCCCTCCGCGGCTCAAACGGCCCAGCGGGACCGGATGAAATCCTGCAACCTGGATGCCGGCACGCAGAAGCTGACGGGCACCGCCCGCAAGGGCTTCATGGCAGATTGCCTCGCGGGCAAGAGCGCCGCGCCGGCCAAGGAGCTGACGCCGCAGCAGGCCAAGATGAAGAGCTGCAACGCGGATGCCTCGGCCAAGAGCCTCAAGGGCGCCGAGCGCAAGGCGTTCATGAGCACTTGCCTCAAGGGTTAGGCCCCCGGAGCCGCAGCGCGTTCGGCCTGACGCCGCGGCCCCGCGCGAGGGGTCGCCCGCGCGTGGGACCGCATCGGACGGAGGCCTCCGGCTTCCGCGTGCGGGAAGACCGGGTCGATCCGGCAGCCTCCTGCGGCAGCCGCGCGGATCGTCACGGACGCCGTGTGGAGCTTGGCGATCGCTACCACCAAGCTGAGCCTGAGTCCGTTGCCGGAGGCCTCGCGGGCCAGCCCGGAGCGGTAGAAGCGTGGGAACGCCTCGGCGGGCTCGCCGGGTGGCAGGCCCGGACCCGTATCCTCCGCGGTGACGGTCTTCGCGCCGCCGATCCGGCCCGCGCCCACGCGCCCCGGCGGTGCGATCGCCGGGCGCGAGCGCGCGGCGGGGCGGAAGCCCCTCTCCGCGGCGGCGCCGGCCGCGTCCCCGGTCGTGCAGCCGTGAGGTGACGCTCCCGTCCGCCTCCGGATGATCGGGCGCGGGCGGACCGCCTCGTGAGGACGGAATCCCCGCCCTCTCCGCTCCGGCCGAACCGGCGGGCTCGGCGGGCGTTGGCGGAGCGACGGGAGACAGAGCCACATGCAGCAGCGTTGGCCGAGCCGGTTGTGGATCGTGCGGCACGGCGAGAGCGCCGGGAACGTGGCGGCCGAGGCCGCCCACGGGGCGAGCCTCGCACGGATCGACATCGCCGAGCGCGACGTGGATGTCGCCCTCAGCGCGCGCGGCGAGCGCCAGGCCGACGCGGTCGGGCTCTGGTTCGCCGACCAGCCGCCCGAGGCGCGGCCCGAGATCGTGCTGACCTCACCCTACCGTCGGGCGCGGCAGACGGCGGACCGCATCCGCGCCGCCGGCGGCCTGGTGCAGGATGCGCCGGACCACCGCGTCGACGAGCGGTTGCGCGAGCGGGAGCTCGGCATCCTGGACCGGCTGACGCGGAGGGGCGTCGAGCAACTGCACCCCGAGCAGGCCGAGATGCGCCGACGTCTCGGCAAGTTCTACCATCGCCCCCCCTCCGGCGAGAGCTGGTGCGACGTGACCCTGCGCCTCCGGAGCGCCCTCGATACGGTCTCGCTGCACGACGGGGAGCGGCGGGTGCTGATCGTCGCGCATCAGGTCGTGGTCCTGTGCCTGCGCTACCTGATCGAGGACATGACCGAGGCGGAGATCCTGGCCATCGACGCCGCGGGCGACGTCGCCAACTGCTCGGTCACCGAATACGCCTTCCGTCCCCGCGAAGGCACCACCGGTCGGCTCGGGCTGGAGCGGTACAACTTCGTCGCGCCGATCGCCGAGGCGGGCGCGCCCATCACCTCCGAACCCGACGCAAACGTGGCGGCTCGATGACCCAGGACATGCTCACCGCCGCCCGGCTCAAGGAGCGCCCGCTCCCGGTTCCCCAGGAGGGCAGCAAGGACGAGCGCGGCAGCGCGCTGGTCCTCGGCGGCTCCGCCTCGGTCCCGGGCGCGGCCCTGCTGGCCGGCGTCGCGGCCCTGCGCGCGGGAGCCGGCAAGCTGAAGATCGCCACGGTCGGCAGCGCGGCCATGGGCATGGCGCTGGCGGTGCCCGAAGCCATGGTGATCGGGCTTCCCGAGACGGCGGAGGGCGGCGTCGACGGCGCGGGGGCGGCGGAGTGCCTGCGCAAGGCCGCGAAGGGCTGCGACGCCCTGCTGGTCGGGCCCGGGCTGATGGAGAACGGACCCACGACCGCGCTGGCGGTCGAATTGCTGGAGGCCTTGCCGTCCGCCGCCTTCATCCTCGACGCGGCGGCCGTCTGCGGTCTGGCCGCGCATGCCGATCAGATCCGTCGACACAAGGGGCGGGTGGTGATCACGCCCCATGCCGGCGAGATGGCGCAGTTGCTGGACCGGAGCCGGGACGCGGTGGAGGCGGATCCGCTCGACGCCGCGCGCACGGCGGCCAACCTGCTGCAGGCCGTGGTCGTGATGAAGGGAGCACGGACCTGGATCGTGGACCCCGAGGGCGCGCGCTGGCTCTACGAGGGCGGCGGCGTCGGCTTGGCGACCTCGGGCTCCGGCGACGCCCTGGCGGGCATCGTCGTCGGCCTGCTGGCGCGCGGCGTGGCGCCGCTGAATGCCGCCCTGTGGGGCGTCTTCCTGCACGGCGAGGCCGGCAAGCGCCTGGCCGCGTCGGTCGGCCCGATCGGATTCCTCGCCCGGGAACTCTCGGCCGCGGTGCCGGGGCTGCTGCGTGAGGCGGACGCCTGACGGCTCCCGGGGATGCCGTATCTGGCGGCCCGCCGCGCGAGGCGCGGGGGCCGGTCAGTCCTGGAACGCCGCCCCGAAGGCGTCGAGGGCGGCGCGGCCGGCCACCTGCGCGTCCTGGGCCGAGGCATAGGTCTCCGGCGACATCCGGATGGATACGCCGTCGGCGTCCGTGAGGTGCCAGCGGAACTGCCCGCGGCGCGCGCCGCAGGCCTCGACCGTGACGGCTACGGGTGTGGGATCGTCCATGTCGAGCGGCTCCTCGGAAGGCGCGTCCCCGCCTGGCGGCGGGCGCGGTGGGGTCTCAGGCTGCCTCCGGTCGACGGCTCCGACGCCGCCTCGGACTCCGGCCTCGACGGCCCTGCGGGCAGAGTGAAGGGCTCCGGCAGCGCCGCGCCGAGCGGCCTCGCGCCGCCCAGGGTCACACCGCGGTGCCGTCGGGGGCCGAATCGACCGGGGGCCTCGACCGGAAACCGTGTCAGCTGTCGGCCTTGGCGCCGCTCAACGTCAGGTCGAGGTAGGTCTGCGTGACCGGCTCGATCAGCGCCGCGATCTCCTCGGCCGCCTTGGTCTCCTGCTCGACCGCCGTGCGGAACATCGACGCGTGATCGGACTTGCCGGCCCGCTCGGCGATGACGGCCAGCGAACGGTAGGCGGCGATCTGGTCGTACTGGTAGGCATAGCCGGCGTAGAGGTTCTTGAGCGTCTCGTCCTGAGCGGTCGCGTGGACGGCGGCGCCGATCGACCCCGCGACGCTCGTGACCGTCTCCTTCAGCGTCGAGGGGCTCTCGCCGAGCGAAGCCAGCGCCTTGTCGAGGTGCTCGATCTGCGTCCGCGTCGTCCCGACATGGCGGCGCAGGACGGCCGCGTAGTCCGGATAGCGCTCCAAGCCGGACAGCTGGCGCTCCATCTGCTCCAAGCCTTGCTTCTCAAGGGCGCGGGTATTGCGCAGGGCGCCCGCGTAGATCGAGGCGATATCCGTGCTGGCCATTCAGTCATAGCTCCATTTTTCAGGTAGTTCTCGCCGCAAACGCCATCACGATACTGCTGTTCCTCCCGCGCCCTGCGGCGCAATCGTCGCACCGCGGGTCGCGGCCCCGACAAGATCTTCGCCTCTGTCCCGCACATGGGAGAAGACGGCGTCGCCATGCTGGCACCGCCCTGCGTCAAGTGGCGCCGCAACCCGGGCGCCCGGCCCGCGGTTGCCGCTCGGAACCGACCCCGACATTCCCAGGCGACGCGCGCATGGCCCAGACCCGACACAGCCAGACCGCGGCGGCCCGGGAGGTCGCCGAGGACACGGCCCCGACGCCGGGCCAGGAGAGCCGTGGCCGACGCAGGGCCGCGAAGCTTTGAGCCGGATCGGTCGGTCGCCGTGACCACTCTCGCCGCCCACGGCGCCGCCTTCGCCCGGGCGACCGCCGGCTTCGGCCCGGACGCGCCGGTGGTCCTCTGCCACGACGACGCCGACGGCCTGTCGGCGGGCGCCCTCCTCGCCCGGGCCCTGGCCCGCGCCGGACGATCTCCCGGCCCCGTCCGCGTCATCGGCCGCGGCGCGTCGCCCTGGTCGGCCCCGATCCGTGACGAACTCGCCGCCCGGCGGCCCGGCGGCCTCGTGGTCACCGACCTCGGCGTGCAGGCCGGCGCCATCCTGCCCGGCATTCCGACCGTGCTGGTGGATCACCACGTGCCGCGCTCCTGGCCCGACCCGTCCGAGGCCACCGTGATCAGCGGCCACGCAGATACGCCGATCCCAACCTCCAGCCTGCTCGCCCTCGCCTGCGCGACGGCCCTCGGCGCGTCCGAGGATCTCGCGTGGCTCGCCGGGATCGGGCTCGTCGGCGATCTCGGCGAGCGCAGAGCCGGCAGCGACTTCCCCGACATCATGGGCCCCCTGCGCAAGGCCCACACCGCCAAGGCGCTGCGCGAGGCCGTGAGCCTCGTCAACGCGCCCCGGCGCTCGGCCTCCGGCGATGCGACACCGGCCCGGCGGCTGCTCCTCCGGGCCACGGGCCCCGCCGACATCGTGGGCGGGACGGATCCGGAGGCCGCCGCCCTGCAGGCGGCGCGCGCTGAGGTGAAGGCCGCGCTGGATGCCGCGCGCAGCGTGCCGCCGCTCTTCGCCGGTCCGGTGGCGCTGATCCGCTGCGCCTCGCCCTGCCAGATCCACCCGCTCGTCGCGCAGTCCTGGACAGGGCGCCTGCGGCGGCAGGTGGTGATCGGCGCCAATGCGGGCTTCCGCTCCGGATACGTGCACTTCGCCGCCCGCAGCGCCGCGGTGCCGGACCTGATCACCTTCCTTCAGGAACGCGCGCCCGCCCTGGGGCCGGACGATCAGTTCGCCCAGGGGCATCGCCGCGCCACCGGCGGTCAGGTGCGGGTCGAGACCTGGAACCGCTTCGTGGCCGGCCTCGGCTTCGGGCCGGAGGCTCAGGTCCCGTGAGCCGGCGCCGGGCGCTGATCGTCGGGGCGTCGCGGGGGCTGGGCCTCGGCCTCGTGGCGCGCCTCCTCGAGCGGGGCTGGGACGTCACCGCCACGGTGCGCCGGCCCTCGGCGGCCCTGGCCGATTGCGCCGGCATGGGCCCCCTCCGGATCGAGGCCGGCGTCGACATCGACGACGATGCCGCCGTCGCCGGTCTCAGGGCCTCGCTCGCCGAGCAGCCGGACTTCGACCTCGTGTTCGTCGTCGCCGGCGTGGCGACGCAGGCCGGCATTCCGGCCGGTCTCATGCCCCGCGCCACCGCCGCTGCGGTATTCCAGACGAACGCGCTGAGTCCGATCCGTTTCGCAGAAGCGTTCCACAAACGCGTCGCCCCGGACGGCCTGATCGTGCTGATGACGTCGAAGCTGGGCTCGGTCTCGCTGAACCGCGGCGGCGGCTGGGGGAGCTACCGCGCCAGCAAGGCGGCGCTCAACACCCTGGCGCGTTCCTTCGCGGGGCAGCATGGCGGGGCGGCCTGGGGCCTGCTGCTCATGCATCCGGGCTGGGTCCGGACGGATCTCGGCGGCCGCCGCGCCACGCTCGACGTCGAGACCAGCGTGCGCGGGATGGTTGCCGTCATCGAGGCCCGGTCCGGCCAGCGCGGCTGCGTGTTCCTCGACCACACGGGCGCGACCGTGCCCTGGTAGCCCGGCGTCCCGGCCCGCCCGGGGTCCGCCAAGCCGCAGGAGCCGATCGCGCGGCGGTCGGGGCATCGGTCCGTCCCGACCTCCGGGGCACCACGGCGCGCGGCGCGTGGACGCGCGGCCCACGAGGATCGAGGGGAAAGACACGCGGGCATGGCCGGGCACCCCGTCGATGAACGATCCGCGGACCACGACCCTGGCGCAGCCGCTCTCGATCCAGCCCGGCCTGACCGGCTGGTCCGGCGCCGATCCGCCGGCGCCGATCATCCGGACATGCGGATTTCTGCCGGACCGCTCGTCATCGGGGTGCCCCTCCGGGTGGCCCGTCCCGGGCCCGGACGCGCCCGCGGCGGTCCGGGAGGGCAGCGCGGTCGGTGTGGGCCCTGTCCGGGCCCGCCGCCTCAGAACCGCACCGTGAACGAACCGGTGATCCGCCGCGGCGATCCCGGATAGACGCGGAACACGTTGAGCGAACTCTCGTAATAGACCGTGTTGAAGATGTTCTCGATGTTGAGCCCGAGGCGCAGGTTCTCGATGCGGTAATAGGCCAGGGCATCGGCCGCGACGTAGGCCGGCAGCACGAAGCCCGTCCCCGCCGCGTCGCCCGGCCGCGCGCCGACACCGCGCACGCCGCCGCCGAGGCCGAGGCCCTTCCAGTCTCCGGCCTGCACCTCGTAGACCGCGAGCAGGCTGCCCGAATGGCGCGGGACGTTGATCAGCGGCGCCCCCACCGGCAGCACGTTGTCCCGGGTCACCACCGCGTCGGCGTAGACGTAGCCGGCCAGCAGCCTCAGCTCCGGCGAGAGCTGCCCCTGCGCGGTCCCTTCGAAGCCCTGGCTGCGCACCGCGCCCGCCGCGAGGGAGAAGCCGCTGTTGGTCGGATCCGGCGTCAGGACGTTCTGCCGGTCGATCCGGAAGGCCGCCGCGGTCAGCAGCAGGTCGCCGCCGAACAGCTCCGCCTTGGCGCCGACCTCGTAGCCCTGTCCGGTCTCGGGCTTGAGCGGCTTGCCGGGCGAGGCGGCCGCGGCGTCCGGGCCGATATTGGGCCGGAAGCTCGTGCCGACGTTGGTGTAGAGCGACAGCTCCGGGACCGGCTGGTAGACCAGCCCGGCCCGCGGCGAGGCCGCGACCCGGGACTGGTCCGCCTGGCTGCGCGGGACGCGCTCGCGGAAGGATTCCTCGAAGATGTCGAGGCGCGTGGCCACCAGGGCCTTCCATTGCGGGCTCAGGGCGATCTGGTCCTGGGCGTAGAGGGCGGTGTTGGTGACCCGCTCCAGGTTGTTGCGCGGCAGGGTCAGCGGCGGCAGGGCCTGCCCGTAGACGGGCGCCAGGATGTCGAGGGCGTAGGGATTCGTGCGGAAGTTGGAGCGCAGGTAGAGCGTCCGGCTGTCGGTGCTCTCGCGCTCGAAGCCGAGGAGCAGCGTGTGGCCGATCCCGCCGGTGTCGAAGCGCCCGGTCAGGTCCGCCTGCCCGACCGCCACGTCCCAGCGGTAATCGCGCACGTTCCGGTCGCGGGCCACCGTCCGGTTGTCGGAGGCGATCGCGCGGATCTCGGCCGATTCACCGTCCAGCGTCCCGGTGGCGAAGTGCGTCGCCAGCCGCATCTGCCAGTCCGCGTTGAAGCGGTGGTCGATGCGCGCCTGGAGGATGTTCTGGGTCTGGACGGTGCTCTGGCCCGGCTCCCCGAGGAAGCGCGAGACCGGCAGGAATCCGAGCTGCCGGTTGAGCGCGATCACGCCCCGGTCGAAAACGGTCCGGTTGCGCTGGATGTCCGCCTCGACCGTGATCCGGGTGTCGGGCGTGACCTGCCAGCTCACCACCGGGGCGACGAGCAGCCGGTCGCTGTCGACGAAGTCGCGGAAGCTGCCGGCGCCCTGGGCCGCGAAATTGAAGCGGTAGAGGACCGTGCCGTCCTCGGTGAGCGGGCCGCCCGCGTCGATGGTCCCTCGGGTCAGGCCGAAGGAATCGACCTGGTTGCCGAACTCGACGAAGCGCTGGACGGTCGGCTGCTTGGTGATGATGTTGACGAGGCCGCCCGGATCGCTGCGCCCGAACAGGCCGGCCCCCGGCCCTTTCAGAACCTCGATGCGCTCGATGTTCTGGGCGTCGGGCGGGGGCGGGGTGCCGCGGTTGAGGGGGAAGCCGTTCTGGTAGATCTCCGAGGTGGTCACGCCGCGGATGGCGTAGCTGAAGAGGCTCAGGCCGCCGAAGTTGTTCTGCTGCGCCACGCCCGGCAGGTAGGTGAACACCCGGTCGACGCGGGTGGCGGCGAGGTCGGTGATGACCGCCCGCGGGGCGACCGTGACGATCTGCGGCACGTCCCGCTGCGGCGTGTCGGTCTTCGTGCTGCTCACCGCCCGGCCCGCGCCGTAGCCCGGCGTCGGTCCGATCAGGCCGATCGTGCCGGAGGCGGTCGTCGTGCCGGCACGGGTGCCGGAGGGGCCACCGGTGCCGACCTGCTCGACCGACAGCTCCTCCAGCGTGACGCTCTCCTGCGCGTGCGCCCCGGGCGTCGCCGCGCCGGCCGAGAGCAGGGCCGCCACGGCGAGGCCCGTGCCGCGCCGCGGGCGGGATCGCCGAAGGGCCGAAGGCCGGGGGCGGCGGACGCGGGTCGGGTCCAACGCGGGCACGGCTCAGGTCCGGATGTGTTCGTGGGGATGGGGGGCGTGGCCGTGCGGATGGTCCACCAGCTCGATCCGCGCCGGGATGATCGACAGGCTGTCGTGGCGCACGCCGCGCTGGGTCGCGATCGCGTCGGCGAAGTCGTGGATGTCCCGGACGCGCCCGCGCAGGACGAGGGTGTGGAGCGCGGCGGCGTGGTCGAGGGGCACCTGCACCTGGGTGATCACGAGGTCGTGCCGCCCCCGCTGGATCTCCGCGAGCCGCTGCCCGAGATCGCGCACGCCGGCCTCCGCCACGAAGGTGAAGGTCGCCACGCAGGCGAGATCGGGGTCCAGCTGGCGGCGGGATTCCGCCAGCCCCCGGCGCAGGAGGTCGCGCACGGTCTCGGACCGGCCGGCATAGCCCCGGACCTCGGCGAGGCCGTCCACGGCCTCGATGAGGTCGGCGTCGAGGGTGACGGTGATCCGCTGCATCAGCGCGCCCCTTCCGGGTAGGCCGGGAGGACGGCGTCGACCAGCGCGCGCGCGGCCGGGTGGGTCAGGTCGAGGCGCGGCCGGCACGGGGCGGCGTCCACGATGCGTCCGCCCTCCAGGACGAGGACCCGGTCGGCGAACCGGCGCGCGAGGCGCACGTCGTGCGTGACGAGGAGGAAGGCGGTGCCTTGCTGCCGCCGCAGGGCGGCGAGGCGGTCGAGGATCTCGACCTGGAGCGGCGCGTCGAGATTCGAGACCGCCTCGTCGAGCACCACCAGCGCGGGCCGGGTGGCCAGCGCCCGGGCGAGGCCGACGCGCTGCACCTGCCCGCCGGAGAGCTGGCCGGGCAGACGCCCGCTCGACGCCGGGTCGAGCCCGACGAGGGACAGCATCGCGCCGACGCGCGCGACCCGCTCCGCGGCCGGCAGGTCGGTGAGGTGCCGCAGCGGCTCCGCGACGATGCGGCCGATATCGTGGCGCGGGTTCACCGCCGAGAGCGGATCCTGGAGCACCATCTGCACGGCCGCCCGGAAGCGCCGCTGTCCGGCGCGGTCCAGCCCGGCGAGATCCTGCCCGCGGAACCGGACGGCGCCCGCGTCGGGGCGCTCCAGCCCCAGCAGCAGGCGGGCGAGGGTGCTCTTGCCCGAGCCGCTCCGGCCGATCAGGGCGACGCATTCCTCCGCCGCGACGGCGAGTTCGATTCCGGCCAGGACGGTCCGGGGGGTGCCGCGCCGCCAGCCCGTGCCGGCATAGGCCTTGCCGAGATCCCGGGTGGACAGGAGGGATGGGGTCGGGCGGGCGGTCATGACGCCTCCGCGGACAGGGCGTGATGGGCGGCGAGCAGGGCCCGCGTCTCCGGGCGGTCCGGTCGGGCGAAGAGCGCCGCCGTGTCGCCCCCCTCGACGATCCGGCCCTCCGCCATCACGGCGGTCCGATCCGCGAGACGGGCGACGACGCCCATGTCGTGCGTGACGATCAGGAGCCCCAGGCCCCGGTCGCGCACCAGGGCGGCCAGCAGGTCGAGGATCCGGGCCTGGGCGACGAGGTCGAGGTCGGTGGTCGGTTCGTCGGCGACGAGGAAGGGCGCCCGCGCGAGCAGCGCGAGGGCGATCATCGCGCGCTGGAGCATGCCCCCCGACATCTGGAACGGGTAGAGGTCCGGCACGCGCGGATCGTCGCCGAGCCCGACCGCCGCCAGCGCCTCGCGCATCGCCGCCCGGGCCCCGGCGCGCCGGAGCCCCGCGGCGGCCCCGGTCTCGCCGGCATGGTCGGCGATCGTGCGCAGGGGGTTGAAGGCCGAGCGCGGCGCCTGGAGCACGCTGGCGACCGTCCGGCCGCGGAGCGCGGCGGGCGCCACCGCGACGCCGTCGAGGCTGACGCGCCCGGCGCTGCGCCGCGTGCCCGGCGGCAGCGTGTCGAGGAGCGCCGCGCAGGCCAGGGACTTGCCCGAGCCGCTCGCGCCCACCAGGGCCAGCACCTCGCCGGTGCGCAGCTCGAACGTGGCGTCGGTGACCAGCGGCACCGCCGCGCCGTCCCGGCGCGTCTCGACGCGCAGGGTCTCGGCCCGGAGCACGCGCGGGCACGGGGGCGGGCACGGGGGCGGGCTCGCGGGCGGGCTCACAGCCCGCGCTCCGCCACGAGCGTCGGGTCGAGGCGGTCGCGCAGGGCGTCGCCGAGCCGGTTGAAGGCCAGCACCGCCAGGGCGATCGCCAGGCCCGGCCAGACGACCAGCAGGGGCCGGGTCCAGAAGAAGGCGCGGGCCTCGTTGATCATCACCCCCCATTCCGGGGTCGGCGGCTGAACCCCGAGGCCCAGGAAGGAGAGGCCGGCGACGTGGAGCGCCATGTGGCCGATGTCGAGGGTGGCGAGCGCCACGAGCGGCGGCAGGACGCCGGTCAGCACGTGCTCGACGAAGATCGTGGGCGGCGCGGCGCCCGCGATCCGCGCCGCCAGGACGTAGTCGCGCGTCTTCAGTTCGAGGACGAGGCCCCGGACGATGCGGGCGTACCAGGCCCAGTGCGACAGCGCGATCGCCGCGATCACGTTGACGAGGCCGGTGCCGAACGCGCCGATCAGGAACAGCGCCAGCACGAAGGTCGGCACGGTGAGGAACACGTCGCACAGGCGCATGAGCACGGCGTCGGTCCGGCCCCCGAGCATGCCGGCGACGGCACCGACGCCGAGGCCGAGGGCCACCACCAGGGCGAGGGCGGCCGCGACGGCGCCCAAGGTCGTCCGGGCCCCGGCGATCAGGCGGGACAGGATGTCCCGTCCGAGGTGGTCGGTGCCGAGGGGATGGGTGAGGCTCGACGGCTCGAAGCGGGCCGTGAGGTCCACCGCCAGCGGGTCGTGCGGCGCGGCCAGCGGGCCGAGGAGCGTCAGCAGGAGGATCGCGACGGCGAGGGCACCGGGGACCGCGAGCGGCCCGAGGCCCGGGCGGGCCGCCCGGAGGGATCCGGAGGTGGTCATGCCGCCTCCTCCCCGCCGAGCCGCAGGCGCGGATCGAGCCACGCATAGGCGATGTCGACGGCGAGATTGCACAGGACGAACACCGCGGTCATGACCAGCGTGAAGCACTGGATGACCGGGTAGTCGCGGTTGTAGATCGCCGAGACCGCGTAGCGGCCGACCCCCGGCCACGCGAAGATCGTCTCGACCACGAGGGCGCCGCCCAGGAGCTCGCCGACATGCATGCCGGTCGCGGTCACGACCGGGACGAGGGCGTTGCGGAACACGTGCCGGCGCCGCACCGCGCCCTCGGAGAGGCCGCGCAGGCGGGCGTAGACGACGTGGCGCGCCCCGCCGACCTCCAGCATGCTCGCCCGCAGGAGGCGCGCGTTGACCGACAGCGACATGAGGCAGATCGCCAGCGCCGGCATGATCAGGTGGGTGAGCGTGCCGCGGCCGGTGCCCCGGCCCATGGGGGGCAGCCAGCCCAGGGTGACCGAGAAGAGCGCGACGAGGAGGAAGGCGATCCAGAAGTTCGGCAGTGAGACGCCGAGCACCGCGATCCCCCGCACGAGGCGGTCCTGCCAGCGGCCGCGATGGCCGGCCGCCCAGGCGCCCAGCGGCAGGCTGACGGCCAGCGTGATGGCCAGCGCGGTGCCGGCCAGTTCGAGGGTGGCGGGCAGGAAGCCGAGGAGTTCCGGCAGCACCGGCCGGCGCGTGACGTAGGAGAGGCCGAAATCGCCCTGCAGGGCGCGCCGGAGCCAGTCGAGGTATTGGACGACCAGCGGCCGGTCGAGGCCGAGTAGGACGCGCGCGTCCGCGAGGGCCGCGTCGGTGGGCGGGATCTGCGAGAGGCGCAGGTAGTCGAGGGCCGGGTCGCCCTGGCCGAGCCGCAGCATCACGAACACGAGGATCGACACGCCGAGCAGCATCGGCGGGATCAGCGCGAGGCGGACGGCGGCGAAGCGGAGCATCGGGGAGCGGGTCACCGGGCCGCCGGCCGCATCGCCACGAAGGGGATCTCGTTGATCGTGGGCCCGAAGCCGACGCCCGTGATCGAGGGGCGATGGACCTCGATGGCCACCGCATGGGAGATCGGCAGGTAGATCGCGGCCTCGTGCAGGGTGGTGAGGAGCTCGGCATAGAGCCGCCGCCGCTCGGTTCCGTCGGTCGCGGCGAGCGCCGCCGCGATGGTGGCGTCGAGGCTCGGCTTCTCGGGAAGCCCGGCCTGCGCCTGGTAGTCGGCATGGGACGGCGCGCGCATGGAGCTCACGAAGGAAGCCGGATCGTAGGGCGGCCCCCAGGTCTCGCCGAAGATCAGGCCGAAGCGGCCGTCCTTCTGGCGGGCCAGGATCGAACTCTCCTCCTCGCCGATCAGCCGAACCTCGATGCCGACCCGGGCGAGATCCGCCTGGAGCACCTCCGCGATCGCCCGCTGCTGGGCGTTGGTCCCGACGAAATCGACCTCGACCGCGAGGCGGCGGCCGTCCTTCATGCGCACCCCGTCACGCCCGGGGAGCCAGCCAGCGGCGTCGAGGAGGCGGGCGGCGGCCGCCCGGTCGAACCCGTAGGGTCTGAGGCCGAGATCGGCGTAGGGCACGCTCGGCGCGAACAGGAAGTCCGCCCGCGGCTCGAGCCCGTCGAGGACGGTCCGGACCAGCGTGTCCTTGTCGACCGCGTGGTTGATGGCGCGGCGCACGGCCCGCTCGTCGGTCGGGAAGCGCGCGGAGTTCATCGCCAGGACCCGGGTCGCCAGCGGCGGCGACACCGCGGCGGCGAAGGCCGGCGCCATGTCCCGGAGCCGGAGGAAGGCCTCGGACGGGATCTGCCCGGCCGCGCCGTAGACGAGGTCGATCTGCCCCGTCTGCAGGGCGACGACGCGGGTGTTGGGATCGGGGATGACCTTGACGACGAGCTGCTCGAAGGCCGGCTTCGTCCCCCAGTAGAGCGGGTTGCGCGCGAACGTGTCGGAGACGCCGGGCTGCGTGTCGACGAGCCGCCAGGGCCCCGTGCCGACCGGCGCCTTGATGCCTGCGGCCGTGGTTCCATCCGCCCCCATGGCGCGCGGCGACAGGAAGCGGAAGGGCCGGGGCAGCGCCAGTTCGAGCAGTGTCGGGTCGTGCGGCGCCTTCAGGACGAGGCGGAAGGCCAGGGGGCCGAGGATCTCGGTGCCCTCGATCTGCCGGGCGAGGTCGAGCCACGCGTGCCGCGGGCGGTTGGCCAGGATCGCGTCGAAATTGGCCTTGACGGCGGCCGCGTCAAAGGGCGCCCCGTCGCTGAAGGTGACCCCGGGGCGCAGGGCGAAATCGTAGGTCCGCCCGTCCTCCGAGAGGCTCCAGGATTCCGCGAGCCACGGCTCGACCGTCCCGTCGCCGCGGACCTTCACCAGCGGTTCGTAGACGCTCGCCTGCGCGAACATCTGGTTGGGCGCGTAGAGATGCGGGTTCAGCGGGCCGACATTCGACGGCCAAGAATAGGTGAGTTGCCCGGCCGCCGCCGGGCCGAGGAAGCACGCCACCAGCGCGGCGACGGCGCGGGTCGCCGGCTTGAGCATGAATGGACCACGGTATGAGGATCGTCGCGAAACCTCATACACGGCCCCGGCCCGGCCGTGAACCGGGCCGCACACTCGTTGAGGACGACCGGGAACACGCTTCTGCATGGGCCACGGCCCCTCGCCAAACCGCGTCCGCGGGCCCGGACACGGTGCCTGCTGAGGCGATGACCCGTGCGCGTGTGCCGCCTCCGGGCGCGCCGCTTTTTAATCCCCGCCGCTGCGTGCGCGCCGGCACGGCGCGCACGGCGGCGACTGCCTAGACTGGCCTCATGAACAACACGACACTGTCAAATGCTTGAGGACGGGCTCGCAGGACTTGTGACGTCGCCACGATCACTTGCGGTTACCGCGGCTGATCGCGTCCGGCCCGCGGATGCCGGCATCGGTCCGCGTCCCGCCGGCCGGCCCGGCGCAGCGCCTGGCCCCGCCGAGGGCCGCGGGGACGCGGCAAGCCCATCCCCGATGCAGACGAACCGGATCGTCGCAGGAGATCGCCCGATATGCCCCTCGGAAAGCTGAAGCGCGCAGGACTGATCCTGGGCCTCATCGTGGCGGGCGCCAGCCTGGCTGCCGCGCAGGCGGGCCCGTACACCGGCACCGGCGGCGGGCCCGAGACGACGATCAACGCCCCCTACCGCTCGGCCGTCGGGCAGACGGTGCCGCCCGGCGCGGCGGCCGCTCCCCAGCACGACCCGAACCGGCGCACGCAGCGGCAGAAAGACCTCGACGCCGTCCTCGGCAGCATCTGCGACGCCTGCTGAGACGGTCGCCGGACTCCGCCCCACCCATCGATCGGCACGAACGGGATTGCTCATTTGGATTGTCTGCACGACGCCTGCATCCTCAGCCAGGTCCGCTGCCATCTCGGCGAAGGGCCGAGCTACGATCCGCGCACCGACACGGCGTGGTGGGTCGACATCCTGGAGGCGCGCCTGTTCGAGAAGCCGGTCTCCGGCCGCCAGAAGGCGCTCGTCCACGTCCTGCCGGTCCAGGTCAGCGACGTCGCGGCGATCGACGGCGGGCACCAGCTGCTCGCGGCCGAGGACGGCCTCTACGTCCGGGCGATCCGCGACGGGGACATCCGGATGCTGTGCCCCCTCGAGGAGGACATGCTCGGGAACCGCTCCAACGACGGCCGGGTCCATCCCAGCGGGGCGCTCTGGATCGGCACGATGGACCGCGCCGCCGCCAAGGGGCGCGGCTCGATCTACCACGTGGCCGGCCCGCGGGTGCGCCGCCTCTTCGGCGGCCTGACGATCCCGAACGGCATCAGCTTCTCGCCGGACGGCGCGACCGGCTACTTCGTCGACACCGACGTCGGCGTGCTGCGCCGCGTGGCGCTCGATCCCGGAACCGGGCTGCCGAAGGGCCAGCCCGAGACCCATTTCGACCACCGCGGCGGGGAGGGCGGCATCGACGGGGCCGCGGTCGATGCCGAGGGCCTGATCTGGACCGCGCGCTTCGGCGCCGGTTGCCTGGACGCCTACAGCCCCGCGGGCGAGCGGGTCCGCACCGTGCCGGTGCCGATGCGGCAGCCGACCTGCCCGACCTTCGCGGGCCGCGCCCTCGACCGGCTGCTGGTCACGTCCGCCTACGAGGGGATGGACGAGGCCGACCGCGCCGCCGATCCGGAGCACGGCCGCACCGTCCTGGTCGATGTCGGCGCGCGCGGCCTGCTGGAGCCGGCCTTCCGGCTCGGGGCCTGATCGGGCCGACCCCTCATCGCTGCCCCGGTCCGAGCACCGGGGTGCGGCCACCAGGAGATCGCATGTCCGAGCCGGGCCAGCGCCCCCATCAGCCGATCGAAGCCTACGCCCTCATCGGCAATTGCGAGGGCTGCGCCCTCGTCGCCCGCGACGGGTCGATCGATTGGGCCTGCCTGGAGCGCTTCGACGCCGGCCCGGCCTTCTCGCGGCTGCTCGACCGCCGGCGGGGCGGCCATTTCTCCATCCGCCCGGCGGGCCGGTAGGAGGCGACGCGGCGATACCTGAGCCGCAGCAACATCCTGGAGACCACCTTCACCACGCGGGACGGCTTCGTGACCCTGCACGACTTCATGGTCGGGCCGGCGAATGCCCAGGCGGACGGGCCAGGGGACGAGCCGCACCGGCCCCGCCTGGTCCGGCTGGTCAGCGGCGTGTCGGGCCGCGTGCCGATGGTGCTCGCCTACCGGCCGCTGGCGGGCTTCGCGGAGGATTTCGCGGTGCCCGAGATCGCGGGGGGTCGGGTGACGACGCCGGGCTGCCCGGGCCTCGTCGCGGAGGTCGGGCTCGTGCGGGACGGCGCCGGCGCGGCGGCCCGCTTCACCCTGGAGGGGGGTCAGGCGCGCAGCTTCAGCCTCTATGCCGGCGCCCTGCCGGAGACGCCCCCGGACGCGCGGGCGCTGATGGAGCGGACCCGCAGCGCCTGGGTGCTGTGGACCCGGGAGGCCGCCTATACCGGGCCGCTCGCCGATGAGCTGATCCGCTCGGCCCTGGTCCTGAAGGCGCTAACCTACGCGCCGACGGGTGCGATCGTCGCGGCCGCCACGACGTCGCTGCCCGAGGCGGTCGGCGGCATCCGCAACTGGGACTACCGGTTCTGCTGGATCCGGGACGCGTGCCTGTCCCTCTACGTGCTGAAGAAGTTCGGCATGCCGCGCGAGGCGGAGGCGTTCTTCGGGTTCGTCGCGGATCTCTGCGCGCGCGAGGGGCCGGCTGCGGCCGCTCTACAGCGTCTCGGGTGAGGCCGGGCTTGCCGAGACCACGATCGCGCATGTCGAGGGCTGGCGGGGCAGCGCCCCGGTCCGGGCCGGCAACGAGGCCGCCGAGCAGCACCAGGCCGACGCCTACGGGCAGGTGCTCGACCTGCTCTACCTCTACACGCGGCTGGGCGGCACGCTGCCGGAGGCGATGCACCGCCACGGCGCCCGGCTCGCCGACATCTCCGCCGCGCATTGGCACCGCCCGGACGCGGGCCTGTGGGAGCGCCGCAAGCCGGAGCAGCGCTACCTCCACGCGGCGATCATGAACTGGGTCGCGCTGGACCGGGCGATCCGCCTGTTCGGCCCGCGCGAGCCCTGGTGCCGGGAGCGCGACCGCATCGTCGCCTTCGTGAACGGGCCCGGGATCCACCGGGACGGCTACCGCCCGCAATATCGCGGCGGGGACGACGTCGACGCGGCGCTGCTGATCGCGCCCATGGTCGGCTTCCCCGTGGACGAGGCCGCCTTCGCGCGGACCGTCGACGCCATCATCGAGCGCCTCGGGCACGGCCATCTCGTCTACCGCTACCGGACCGACGACGGCCTGCCGGGCCACGAGGGCACGTTCCTGCTCTGCGCCTTCTGGCTGGTCGACGCCCTGCTGTGGCTCGGCCGCGACGCCGAGGCGCGGCTGCGCTTCGACGCCCTGCGCGCCCTGCAGAACGACGTCGGGCTCTACGCCGAGGAGGTCGCGGAGGACGGCACGTTCCGGGGGAACTTCCCCCAGGCCTTCAGCCATCTCGGCTTCATCCACAGCGCCCTGATGCTGGACCTGTTCGACCACGGCGGCCGCGCCGCCGTGCAGGGCACCTACGCCGACCGTTCCCTGCGCGAGACGGCCCTGCGCCGGGCGCCCGATTTCGGCGGCACCGCCTGACCGCCGCGCGGCGAGACCCACCCTTCCGCACCGCCGGATTTACTGCAAGAATCACCGCCCGGAGGAATGCCCATGTCCGTATCGAGCCGCCAGGAAGCCCGCCTCCTGAACGCCGACGAGGCCGACCTCGTCGCGCGCTCGCATCACCCGAGGCTGCGCGAGGCCGATGACGACGGTCTCGCCGACCTGATCGCCCGGCTGCGCGAGCGCCGGGACCGCGCCCGGGACGTGTCGCGCCGGCAGCGCCGGGAAGTGCGCGGCAAGGCGGCCCCATCCGGCACGCGCCCGGCCACGGACGATACCGGAACCCGCGAGAAGGCGGCGCTGCTGGCGGCCGCGGTGAAGCGCGCCAGCAAGGAGCGCGAGCGTCGGCGGACCGTGCAGGCGCGCGGGCGCCTCGTCGCGAGCTCCCGCCGGGCCCTGGCGCTGAAGCAGGCGGCGGGCGCCCGCGGTGCCGGGCGACCGTCCTCGCGCACGGCCCATGACGGCATGCATCCGATCCCGAACGAGGGCCTCGCCCCATCGGGTGCCCTGGACAGCCAGGGGCAGGAGATCGCGATGCGCCGGGGCGGCGGCCCGCGGTAGAGCGCCCGCCGCGGCGGCGGACGCCGGGCCGGACCCGTTAAGGGGACGACAGCCGGACGGCCACCTCGTTCCGGCGCAGGAACGGCAGGGCGAAGGGCGGGTCGTAGCCCATGAACATCGGGGCCTCGCCCGCCGTGTGGCCCGCGGCCGCCAGCACCCGGGTGAGGACGCCCTCCCGCTCCGCGCGGACCTCGGGCGTGACGCGGCCGGAGAAGCCGAGCGCCGCCACCCGCTCGGCCGGGACCTGGACCAGCCGGACGCCCGCCTCGGTCGGCTCCGGGGCGCCCGCCTCGGCGACGGCGCGCGGCAGGAAGAACCGCATCGTGCCGCCCGCCCCCTGCTCGACCGGCACCGTCATGGCGATCCGCTGGCCGCCCGTCTCGACGGGCGCCGTCATGGCGATGCGGCTCCCGGCCCGGTTCGCGCCGGTGATGTAGCGGAACAGCCGTCCGAACGCCGCGCCGTCGCCCTGGCCGCGCGCGTCGGTCTCGACGGCGAGCCGCGGCGCGTAGGCGCGGATCTCGACACCGCGGTCCAGGCGCGCGACCACCGTGTAGGCGGGCTGCTCGTAGAGCGCCCGCACGCCGAAGATCCCGAGGGCCGACTCGACCAGCGTCACGAGGAAGTACACGACCTTGTCCATGGCTGACGCGTCCGGGTTCGGAGGGGGCGGTTGAGCGTGCGGCCGGCCGGATCCGTCAGGCCGCCATCAGGTCCGGGATGGCCCGCTTCAGGCGGAAGAACCCCCGGGTCGCGAGGGGCCACGCCCGGGCGTCCCAGTCCCGGCGCAGCCGGAGGCAGTCCGGCGGCAGCGCCGCCGCGGAGGGGCCGAGGGGCGCCCAGGCGGTCACCACCGGGAGATCCCCGGCCCAGCCGTCGCGGAACGGGGCGGCCTCGCAGCCGAAATGCGCGGCGGCGCGGGCCAGAGCATCCGCCAGCGCGGCCCCGTCGGCGCCGCGGACCCGGTCGGTGACCCCCTCGGCGTGAGCGAGCAGGCCGGAGATCCGGGCCACGCGGGCGCCGCCGACGGGGAGGCTCTCCGGATGCAGGTCATCGACGTGCAGCAGCAGCGCGACCGGCCCATCGGGCGCGGCGTCGGCGGGGCGCAGCGGGACCTCCCGGGGCGGCATCGCCTCCGCCAGCGGGGACGGGTCCTCGTCGAGGCCGGCCGGGTCGTGGCGGTCCTCCGTGAAACGCCGGATGTTCTCCGCCCGCGCGCGGTAGGGCTTGCCCCGGGTGTGGAGGCCAGCGACCCATCGCCAGGAGAGCGTGTTGCTGGCCGGATCGCCGTCGAGCAGGTGCCGCAGGAAGAAGTCCGCGCCGAGCTGCCAGGGGAGCCGCAGGGTGAAGATCCAGATCGAGGCGAACCACATCCGGGCATGGTTGTGCAGCCAGCCGGTCGCGGCGAGGTCACCCGCCCAGGCGTCGAAGCCGTCGATCCCGGTCCGGCCGGCGACGGCCTTCTCGTAGGTGCGCCGGAGGCCGGGCTCGCTGGCCAGGCGCGCCCGCTGGTCGGCGGCTTCCGACAGGTAGCGGGTCCAGGCCTCCGGGTGGGTCTCGAGGTGCCCCTTGAAGTAGGTCCGCCAGAAGACCTCGCTCACGTAGCTCGCCGCGGCCTCCGCGCCGAGGGCGGCGGTGGCCGCCGCGGCGACCTCGGCCTCGGTCAGGAGCCGGCGGCGCAGATAGGGCGAGAGCACTGACGTGGTCGCCGGCTCGTCCGGCCCGCGATCGGTGTTGCGGGCCTGCGCGTAGGCCGTGCCGGCCTCGGCCAGGAAGGCCGACAGGCGTTCGAGCCCGGCATCCCGGGTCATGGGAAACGTGCGATCCATGACCCTGAGGTAGGGCGGCCGCGGCGCGCGGGCGTGCGGCTTTTCCGTCCGCCCGCGCGCCGCGCCCCGCAGCGGGCCCGGGGAGATCCGCCGCGGACCTCCCCCGGGCCGTCAGGCCGCGTCCGGCATCCGGTCGAGGAGCTTGTCGAGGGTGAGGGGATAATCCCGCACCCGGATGCCGGTGGCGTTGTAGACCGCGTTCGCCACCGCGGCGGCGATGCCCGAGATGCCGAGCTCGCCGACGCCCTTCGCCTTCATGGGCGACGACCTGGGATCGACCTCGTCGAGGAAGATCACCTCCTGGCGCGGGATGTCGGCGTGGACCGGCACCTCGTAGCCGGCGAGATCGTGGTTGGCGAAGAAGCCGCGCTTGGTGTCGACCGCCAGTTCCTCCATCAGCGCCGCCCCGGTGCCCATCACCATCCCGCCGATGACCTGGCTGCGGGCGGATTTCGGGTTGAGGATGCGCCCGGCCGCGCAGACCGCCAGCATCCGCCGCACCCGGACCTCCGCCGTGTAGGCGTCCACGCCGACCTCGACGAAATGCGCCCCGAAGGTCGAGACCTGCTGCTCCTTCGAGACCTTGCCGAACTCGATCGTGTCCTCGGCGACGAGGTCGCCGCCGGCGGCGGATTCCGCGAGGGGGATGGCGCGGTTGCCGGCCCGGACCTCGCCCGCCTCGAACACCGCGTCGGTGGCGTTGAAGCCGAGCTTCTGCGCCACGGCCTCCCGCAGCTTCACGCAGGCCGCGTAGACGCCCGCCGTCGACGAGTTGGCGCCGAACTGCCCGCCGGAGCCCGACGAGACCGGGAAGTCCGAATCCCCAAGGCGCACCACGACCTGATCGAGGGACACGCCCATCATCTCGGCGGCGGTCTGGGCGATGATCGTGTAGCTGCCGGTACCGATGTCGGTCATGTCGGTCTCGACCGTGACCGTGCCGCGCGAGTCCAGGCGTACCCGGGCGCCCGACTTCATCACCATGTTGTCGCGGAAGGCCGCCGCCATGCCGAGGCCGACGAGCCATTGCCCGTCCCGGACCTGACCGGGCTTCGGGTTGCGCTTGGCCCAGCCGAACCGCTCCGCGCCGAGCGTCAGGCAGCCGACGAGGTCGCGCTGCGAGAAGCGCAGGTCCGGCTGGGTCGGGACGACCTGGCTGTCGTTGCGGATGCGGAACGCCACCGGATCGAGGCCGAGCTTCTCCGCCATCTCGTCCATGGCGATTTCGAGCACCGCCAGACCCGGGGCCTCGCCGGGCGCGCGCATGGCGTTGCCCTCGGGCAGGTCGAGATGCGCGAGCTTCATGGCGGTCAGGCGGTTCGCCCCCGCGTAGAGGAACTTGGTCTGGTTCACCGCCGTCTCGGGATCGCCGTCCGGCAGGTTGCCCGACGTGCTCTCGTGCGCGATCGCCGTGATGGTGCCGTCCCGCGTGGCGCCGATCCGGACCCGCTGGATCGTGGCCGGCCGGTGGGTGGTGTTGTTGGCGATGAGCGGGCGCGTGAGCGCGACCTTCACGGCCCGGCCGGTCGCCTTGGCGGCCAGCGCCGCCAGCACCGCGTCGGCGCGCACGAACAGCTTGCCGCCGAAGCCGCCGCCGACATAGGGCGCGTCGAGCCGGACCTTGGCCTTCGGCAGGCCGAGCATCTTGGCGATGCTGCCGTGGCCCCAGCCGATCATCTGGTTCGAGGTCCAGAGGGTGACCCGGTCGCCGTCCCAGGCCGCCGTCGTGGCGTGCGGCTCCATCATGGCATGGCTCTCGTCGGCGGTCGTGTAGGTCGCGTCGAGGGTCACGGGGGCCTGCGCGAAGGCGCCTTCGAAATCGCCGACCCGCTCCTCGCCGTCGCCGCCGCTGCCCTCGCCGCTGTCGGCCGGGACCGGCTCGGCGGTCTTCGCCGCCGCCGCGAGGTCGAACGCGCCGGCTTCCGGGGCGTAGTCGACCTGGACGAGGAAGGACGCGGCCCGGGCCTGCTCGAAGGTCTCGGCGACCACCACGGCGATCGCCTGGTGGTAGTGCTGGATGACGTCGCCGCCGAACAGGTAGGCGACGTTCATCACGCCCCGCTCGATGCGGGGCGTGTCGAGGGTGGTGACGACCGCGATCACGCCCGGGGCCTGCCGGGCCGAGGCGGTGTCGATGCTGCGCACCCGGCCCTTGGCGATGGCGGAGCCCAGCACGTAGCCGTAGGCGGCGTCGGGCGCCGCATCGTGGCGCTCGTAGGCGTAGGGCGCGGTTCCGGTCGTCTTGTACTTGCCGTCGATGCGGTCGGTGGGCCGGCCCACGACCTTGAGGCGGTCGATCGGGTTCGGGCCCGCGGGGGTATCGAACTTCATGGCTCAGGCCCTCGCTTGGTTGAGCGCGGCGCCGAGGGTTCGCTCGGCGAGCTTCAGCTTGTAGGCGTTCTCGTGGGTGGGCTTGGCGTCGGCGAAGACCTGGGTCGCCACGGCCTTCGCACCCTTGGGCAGGTCGGCCTCGGCCGCCTCGACCCGCCACGGCTTGTGGGCGACCCCGCCGAAGGCGACGTGGCCGCTGCCGTTCTTGCCGAGGATGGCCGCCACCGAGACCAGCGCGTACGCGTAGGAGGCCCGGTCGCGGACCTTGCGGTAGATATGCGTGCCGGGGACCGGCTTCGGCAGGGTCACCGCGGTGATCAGCTCGCCGGGCTTCAGAGTCGTGTCGCGCTGGGGCTCGTCGCCCGGCAGGCGGTGGAACTCGGCGATGGGGATCCTGCGCTCGGTTCCGGCGCCGTCGACCGTCTCGACGGTGGCGTCGAGGACGCGCATGGCCACCGCCATGTCGCCCGGATGCGTGGCAATGCAGGCCGCGCTGCCGCCAATCACCGCGAGCTGCCGGCTCACGCCGTCGAGCGCCGAGCAGCCGGAGCCCGGCTGGCGCTTGTTGCAGCCCTGCGCGGTGTCGTAGAAATACGGGCAGCGGGTCCGCTGAAGCAGGTTGCCGGCGGTGGTCGCCTTGTTGCGCAGCTGGCCCGAGGCGCCCGCCAGCAGCGCGCGGGCGAGGACCCCGTAATCCTTGCGCACCCGCGGATGGGCGGCGAGGTCGGTGTTGCGCACCAGCGCGCCGATGCGCAGGCCGCCCTCCCCGGTCGGCTCGACGGTGTCGAGGCCGAGACCGTTCACGTCCACGAGGTGGCGGGGGGTCTCGATCTGCAGCTTCATCAGGTCGAGGAGGTTCGTACCGCCGGCGATGAACTTGGCGTCGGGGGTACCGGCGACGGCGGCGGCCGCCTCGGCGGGCGTCGTCGGGCGCTCGTAGGTGAAGGACTTCATGCGCGGCTCCCGGCGACCTCGGTCATCGCCTCGACGATGTTGGAGTAGGCGCCGCAGCGGCAGATGTTGCCGCTCATGCGCTCGCGGATCTCGGCCTCGGTGACCTGGGGCGCGGCCTCGAGGTCCGCCGTTACGTGGCTCGGGATGCCGGCCTCGATCTCCTCCAGGACGGCGACGCCCGAGCAGATCTGGCCCGGCGTGCAGTAGCCGCACTGGTAGCCGTCGTGGCGGACGAAGGCGGCCTGCATCGGGTGGAGGTGGTCCGGCTGGCCGAGCCCCTCGATCGTGACGATCTCGGCGCCCTGGTGCATGACCGCCAGCGTCAGGCAGGCGTTGATGCGACGGCCGTCGACGATCATCGTGCAGGCGCCGCACTGGCCGTGGTCGCAGCCCTTCTTGGATCCGGTCAGGTGCAGGTGCTCGCGCGCGGCGTCGAGCAGGCTGGTGCGGGTGTCGAGTTCGAGGTCGCGTCGCTGCCCGTTCACCGTGAAGGTGACCCTGGCCAGGACCGGCTCGTCGGTCCGCGCGGCCCTGGCGCCCGCGGGGGCCGCTGCGGCGGTAGCTCCCACCATGAAGTCTCTCCGGTTCAGATCAAGGCTGTGAGGACGTGGGATCCCGGTCTCCGAGGCCGCGGCGGGACCGGCGGCCGGTGCGGATCGACCCATCGAAGGCGGGATGCCCCAGGGAAACGCCGACACCCTGGATTGGGTCCAAGGTAGCGCGGCGCGGCGCGACGATCAGGGGGGCTTCGCGTCCCAGGCGACGCCGCCGCGGGTGGCCGTCCCGAGGACCGGCCAGGCGGACGCTTTCCGGCCGCGGCCGAGATCGGGTATCGCGGGCTCCAGGGAGCCCGCTACGCCGCCGGCTTCATCGGGGGACTTCATGCGCCGCGCGCCGCTCGCCGCCTTCCTCGGCCCCTGCCAGAGCACCTTCCCGGGTGCTGTCCGGGGCACCTTGCTCGCCGCCTGCATCGCCGCCTTCGCCGTCGCGACGCCGGCCGCGGCGGGACCGGATCCGAGCCGGGACGTCCTGTGGGCCGCCCTGAAGACCTGCGTCCTCGCCAAGCGGGTCGCGAACCGGACCTTCCCGTGCCTCTCGGTCGATCTCGGCGACCGGGACCGGCCCGGCTCGGCGGTGCTGCGCGCCCCCGGGGAGCCGACCCACATCGTCGTCATGCCCACAGACACCGTCGCGGGCCTCGAAGCCCCGGTCCTGCGCGGCCCCCCGGGCGTCGCCTACTGGCGGGCGGCGCTCGCCGCGCGCCCCTTCGTGTCCGGCGTGCTGGACGGGAAGCTGCCGCTCGATGCGGTCGGGCTGGCCGTCAACTCGGCCCGGGGCCGAAGCCAGGACCAGCTCCACATCCACCTCGACTGCCTGAGGCCCAGCGTGCTGAAGGCCGTCCGCGCCCATGGACGCCACGTCCGCCGGACCTGGAGCCGCTTCCCGGTGCCCCTCGCGGGCGATCGCTACGAAGCGCTGCGCGTGCCGGAGGCGGAGGCCGCGCAGTTCAACCCGTTCGCGGCCCTGCGCAGCCTGCCGGGAGCCCGGCCGGACCTCCACCGGACGAGCTTCGCGGCGCTCGCGACCCCGCCGGGCGACCCCGAGCCGGGTTTCATCCTGCTCGCCTACCGGGCACCCAGCGCCAGCGCCGAGGACGTGATGGACCACAGCTGCGCCGTCGCGTCCGGCCGCGGCGCCTGACCGGATCCCGCGCGCCTATCCGGCGGTGCTCGGCGGCGGCAGCGCGTCGGTGAGCTGGCGCAGGAAGGCCCGCACCGCCCGGGGTAGCCGCCGCTCGCGCATGGCCTGGACCTGGATGCCGCGGGACAGGCTCGCCCGGGCCTGGATCGGCAGGCTGACCAGCTCGTTCAGGCGCAGGGGCGTCGTCACCGACAGGGCCGACATCAGCGCCAGCCCGCGGGAGCGCCGCACGAAGGGCAGCAGCGCCGAGAGCTTGTTGGCGGTCAGGACCGGCTCGACCGCGAGGCCTTCGAGGGCGCAGGCGGCGTCGAACACCTGCCGCAACGTCGTGTCCCGGGTGGGCAGGGCCAGCGGGTAGCTCGACAGGTCGGCGAGGCGCAGGGCCGGCGCCCGCGCGAGGGGATGATCGGGGGCGGCGAGCGCCAGCATGTCCACCTGCCCGTCATAGAGCACCTCCACCTGCGGGCTGGGGGCGAGCGCGAAGGTGATGCCGAGATCGGCGTCCCCCACCGCCACCGTCTGGGTCACCTGCGCGGGCGGCAGCACCGTCACCTCGAAGCGGATGCCGGGATGGGCCGCGTGGAAGGCCGCGATGGCGTTCGGCACGATGTCGAGGGCGAACCCCTCGGAACTCGCCACCCGGATCAGGCCGCGGGCGAGCCCCTCCAGTTCGCGGATCTCCGTGACCACCTGCTCGGAACGGATCAGCACCTGATGGGCGTGCTGCGCCAGGAGCTCCCCGGCCGGACTCGGCACCATGCCCCGCGGGCGCCGCTCGAACAGCACGCAGTCGAGTTCCGCCTCCAGGTTGGCGATCTGCCGGCTGATCGCCGACGCCGCCACGTTGAGCTGGTCCGAGGCGGCGGCGATCGAGCCCGTCCGGGCCACGGCCAGGAAGTAGCGCAGCCCGGTCGTCTGCATTATCCTGCCCCTAAGCAGCTATTTCGCCGCATCCGTTGCCGAAACGGCAAGGCAGCACTCGCCAAATTCTACTTGTTGCGATCCCAGATGCACAACACCATGGCAGGGTGAAAAAGGCGGCAGCCGCGGAACCATCCGCCGGGCCTGTCCGCCGCGCCGTCGGAGCCTCCATGCCGCTACGGACTCTCACCCGGGCCGCCACCTTGGCCGCCACCTTGGCCACCTCGCTCGCGACCCTGATCGCCGCGCATCCGGCGCTCGCCGGCAAGGCCGACGACACGCTGGTCTACGCGTCGGACAGCGAGCCCGAGAACGTCAGCCCGTACCACAACAGCGCCCGCGAGGGCGTGATCCTCGCCCGGAACTGCTGGGACACGCTGCTGTACCGGGATCCCAAGGACGGCACCTACAAGCCATTTCTGGCGACCGCCTGGACCTGGACGGACGACACGACGCTGGATCTCACGATCCGCGAGGGCGTGGTCTTCCACAACGGCGACCCGCTGGGGCCCGAGGACGTGGCCTTCACGTTCAACTACGTGCTGACGCCCGAGGCGCGCACGGTCACCCGCCAGAACGTCGACTGGATGAAGTCGGTGGAGGTCACCGGCCCGCACAGCGTGCGCATCCACCTCAAGGCGCCGTTCCCGGCGGCGCTCGAATATCTCGCCGGCCCGACGCCGATCTTCCCGGCGGCCTACTTCAAGAAGGTGGGGCTCGACGGCTTCGCCAAGGCGCCGGTCGGCAGCGGCCCCTACCGGATCACCAAGGTCGACAGCGGCCGCGGCGTCAGCATGGAGCGGTTCGACAGGTACTGGGCGGAGAGCCCCCTCGGGAAACCGAAGATCGGCAAGCTGCAGTTCCGCGTCATCCCGGACGGCGAGAGCCGGATGGCCGAGCTGATGACCGGCGGCGTCGACTGGATCTGGCGGGTGCCGAGCGACCAGGCCGAGCAGCTGCGCGCCGCGCCGAACATCACGGTGCTCAACTCCGAGACGATGCGGGTTGGCTTCCTGCAATTCGACACGCTGGGTCGCGCCAAGGAGAACTCGCCCCTCAAGGACGTGCGCGTCCGGCAGGCGATCTCCTACGCCATCGACCGCAAGGCGATGGTCGACAACCTCGTGCGCGGCGCCTCGCGGGTGATGAACGCGCTGTGCTTCGTCGACCAGTTCGGCTGCACCGACCAGGGGGTGACGCGCTACCCCTACGATCCGGCCAAGGCCAAGGCGCTGCTCAAGGACGCCGGCTACCCGAACGGCTTCGAGATCGATCTCGGCGCCTATCGCGAGCGGGACTACGCCGAGGCGGTGATCGGCTATCTCGGCGCCGTCGGCATCAAGGCGCGGCTTAACTACCTGCGCTACGCGGCGTTCCGAGATTCCCTGCGGGCCGGCAAGACCTCGATCGGCTACCAGACCTGGGGCTCGTTCTCGGTCCTGGACGTCTCGGCCTTCGACGGGGTGTATTTCCGCGGCGGCGAGGAGGACCTGACCAAGGATCCGAAGGTCATTGCCGACCTTCAGGAGGGCGACGGCTCCACCGATCCGGAGACCCGCAAGGCCGCCTACGCCAAGGCGCTCCAGCGGATCGCCGCGGAGGCCTACGCCCTGCCGATGTTCTCCTACTCGACCAACTACGCCTTCACGTCGGACCTGACCTTCACGGCCCAGCCCGACGAGGTGCCGCGCTTCTACGCGGCGTCGTGGAAGTGAGGATGGCCGCGAAGGCGCGACGCCTTTCCCCTCCCCCTTGCGGGGCGGGGTCAGGGGTGGGGGTGGCGCAGACGGCACCGCACCGCTCGATTCTGCGCCACCCCCACCTCCGGCTCCTCCCCACAAGCTTGAGCGATCCCGGGCAAGCCCGGGATCGCCGGGGGAGGAGAGGACGCTTCGTCCTGATCCGGCGCGATCTGCATCGCCAGGAAGGAGCCTGAACCCATGCTGGCCTTCACGTTCCGGCGCGTGCTGGTCGCCCTGGCGGTGGCCCTCACGGTCTCAGTGGCGAGCTTCCTGCTCCTCCACCTCTCGGGCGACCTCGCGACCGCGATCGCCGGCCCCGAGGCCACCGGGCCGCAGATCGCCCAGATCCGCCAGGATTACGGGCTGGACCAGCCGCTGCTGACCCAGTTCCTCACCTGGGGCTGGCGGGCCCTGCACCTCGATTTCGGCAACTCCTTCTATTTCCGCGAGAGCGTGATCGACCTGCTCGCCGCCCGCCTGCCGATCACCCTGTATCTCGGCATCATCGCGCTCGCCGTGGCCCTGTTCGTAGCGATCCCGCTCGGCGTCGTCGCCGCCGTGAAGCGGGACACGTGGATCGACCGGACGGCGCTCGCCGTCTCGGTGCTCGGCCAGGCGATGCCGAGCTTCTGGTTCGGCCTGACGCTGATCCTGATCTTCTCCGTCAACCTCCGCTGGCTGCCGGTCTCGGGCAACGCCACGTGGAAGAACTTCGTCCTGCCGGCGGTCGCCCTCGGCTACTACGCGATGCCGGCGGTGATGCGCCTCACCCGCAACGGCATGCTGGAGGTGCTGGCCTCCGACTACGTCCGCACCGCCCGCGCCAAGGGCCTGCCGCCCCGGAAGATCCTGGTGCGGCACGCCCTGCGCAACGCCGTGATCCCGGTGATCGCCCTCTCGGCGGTGCAGTTCGGCTTCATGCTCGGCGGCTCGATCGTGATCGAGGCGGTGTTCTCGCTCCAGGGCCTCGGGCAACTCGCCTGGGAATCCATCGCCCGCAATGACTTCCCCGTCGTCCAGGCGATCGTGCTGGTTCTGGCCATGATCTACATCGGCCTGACACTTGCGGCCGACCTCCTGAACGCCTTCCTCGATCCGCGCCTGCGCCAGGCCTGAGGATGGAGCCCGCCATGAGCCTCCCCCCCGACACGGCGGCCCTCGCCGCCCCGGCCCTGCCCCCGGACGTGCCGATCGCGCTGGCGCCGGTCCCCTCCCCCACCCGCCTGATCCTGCGGCGGGGCCTGCGCCACACCGGCTTCCTGATCGGGGCCGGGATCCTCGGGCTGATCGTGCTGGCCGCACTCGCCGCCCCGCTCATCGCCCCGCACGACCCCTACGCGCAGGACGTGTCCCGCCGTCTGATCCCGCCGATCTGGCAGGCCAAGGGCACCTGGGACCATGTGCTCGGCACCGACAAGCTCGGCCGCGATTATCTCAGCCGCCTGCTCTATGGCGGCCAGATCTCCCTCCTGATCGGGATCTCGGCGGCGCTGATCTCCGGGCTCATCGGCACGGTGCTGGGGCTCTGCGCCGGCTATTTCGGCGGCTGGGTCGATTCGGTGGTGAGCTACATCGTGACCACCCGGCTCGCCATGCCGGTGGTGCTGGTGGCGCTCGCCATGGCAGCGCTGGTCGGCGGCTCACTGAAGGTGGTGGTGCTGGTGCTGGGCTTCCTGCTCTGGGACCGCTTCGCCGTGGTGACCCGGGCCGCGACCCAGCAGATCCGCAACCAGGATTTCGTGTCGGCTGCCCGAGCCGCGGGGCTCACGGACCTGCGGATCATCCGCCAGGAGATCCTGCCCAACATCATGAACGCGCTGATCGTCGTAGCGACCCTGGAGATGGCCCACGCGATCCTGCTGGAGGCCGCCCTGTCGTTCCTCGGCCTCGGCGTCCAGCCGCCCCTGCCCTCCTGGGGCCTGATGATCGCCGAGGGCAAGCAGTACATGTTCTTCCAGCCCTGGGTAATCACCATTCCGGGCGTGGCGCTCCTCCTCCTCGTGCTGGCGATCAACCTCCTGGGGGACGGCCTGCGCGACATCACGGCGCCCGAGGCGCGCAACTGACGGCTCCGCCAGGCCGGGACGTTAACGAAATGTTTCACGGGAAACACACCATGACGCGAGACGCCGCCATCGCGCGCGCCACGGACGCCTTCGATTCGGGCGCGTTCCTCGCCCTCCTGCGGGAGGCGGTGGCGATGCCCACCGAGAGCCAGGCCCCCGGCCAGGAGGCGGCGCTCCGCGCCTATCTCGACGCCTTCGTCGCGCCGCTCGTCGCCCGGCTCGGCTTCGAGACCCCGAAGATCTTCCCGAACCCGGACGGGGTGCACGGCCCGTTCCTGATCGCCGAGCGTCACGAGGGCGCGGACCTGCCGACCGTCCTGATCTACGGCCACGGCGACACGGTGCGGGGCTATCCCGAGCAGTGGCGCGAGGGCCTCGGCCCCTGGGAGATCGTGGTCGAGGGCGACCGCTGGTACGGGCGCGGCACCGCCGACAACAAGGGCCAGCACGTCCTCAACCTCGCCGCCCTGGAGCAGGTGATCGCCGTGCGCGAAGGCCATCTCGGCTTCAACGTGAAGCTGCTGATCGAGATGGGCGAGGAATCGGGCTCCCCGGGCCTGCGGCCGTTCTGCCGCGAGCAGGCCGAGGCCTTGCGCTCCGACGTGCTGATCGCCTCGGACGGGCCACGCCTCAACGGCGAGCGCCCGACCCTCTTCCTGGGCTCCCGCGGCGCCTACAATTTCGAGCTGAGCCTCAACCTGCGCGAGGGCCCGCACCATTCCGGCAACTGGGGCGGCCTGCTGCGCAACCCCGGCACGGTGCTGGCCTCGGCCATCGCCTCGATGGTCGACGCGCGCGGCAGCATCCTGGTCGAGGCCCTGCGGCCGCCTCCGATCCCCGAGGGTGTGCGCGCGGCGCTGGCCGACATCCGCGTCGGCGAGGACCCGACAGCTCCCACGATCGATTCCGACTGGGGCGAGCCGGGCCTGAGCCCCGCCGAGCGGGTCTTCGCCTGGAACACGCTGGAGGTGCTGGCCTTCAAGACCGGCGATCCGGACGGCCCGCTCAACGCCGTGCCGCCCCACGCCAAGGCGACCCTGCAGCTGCGCTTCGTGGTCGGCACCGACTGGCAGAACCTGATCGCGAACGTCCGTGCCCATCTCGACGCGCACGGCTTCCCGATGATCGACGTCCGGCCGGCCCGCGCCGCGGAGGTGTTTCAGGCGACGCGTCTGCCGGTGGAGGATCCCTGGGTGGAGTGGGCGCTAGGATCGATCGAGGCGAGCAGCGGCAAGAAGCCGGCGCTGCTGCCCAATCTCGGCGGCTCGCTGCCGAACGACGCCTTCTCGGAGATCCTCGGCCTTCCGACCCTCTGGGTGCCGCATTCCTACCCGGCCTGCCGCCAGCACGGGCCCGACGAGCACATGCTGGCCTCCGGTACCCGCGAGGGCCTGGCGATCATGGCCGGCCTGTTCTGGGATCTGGCCGAGGCCGGACCCGAGATCCTCCGCCGCCGCACCGCGAGGGCCTGACACGATGAGCGAGCCGGTCGTCCGCATCCGCGATCTGACGATCGCGCTCCCCAAGGGCGCCGACCGCCCGCACGCGGTCGAGGGCCTGAACCTCGACCTTGAGTCCGGGAAGATCCTGTGCGTGGTCGGGGAATCGGGCTCCGGCAAGTCGATGAGCGCCTACGCGCTGACCGGCCTCCTGCCGCGGGCGCTGAAGCCGACCGCCGGCACGATCCTGTTCGAGGGCCGGGACCTCCTGGCCCTCGACGAGCCCGCGTGGCGGTCCCTGCGCGGCCGGCGCCTCGCCATGGTGTTCCAGGAGCCGATGACGGCCCTGAACCCGGTGATGCGGATCGGCGACCAGATCGCCGAGATGTTCGAGGCGCACAACCTGCTCACCCGGAGCGAGCGCTGGACCCGGGCGGTGGCGCTCGCCACCGAGGTCGGGCTGCCGAATCCCGAGGAGGCGGTGCGGGCCTACCCGCACCAGCTCTCCGGCGGCCAGCGGCAGCGGGCGATGATCGCCATGGCGCTGGCGCTGGAGCCCTCCGTGCTCGTCGCCGACGAGCCGACCACGGCGCTCGACGTCACCACCCAGGCCCAGATCCTCCGGCTGATCCGCGACCTGCAGCGGAAGCGCGGAATGAGCGTCCTGTTCATCACCCACGATTTCGGCGTGGTGGCGGAGATCGCCGACCACGTGGCGGTGCTCCAGCGCGGGCGGCTCGTGGAATCCGGCACGGCCGAGGCGGTGCTGCGGAACCCGCAGGCGCCCTACACGAAGGCGCTGCTCGCCGCCGTCCCGAGCCTGACGCCGCCGCCGCGCGCGGCCGTGGAAGCGGCCCCGGTCGCTCTGTCGGTCACCGGGCTGTCCAAGACCTATTCGGGCCGCTCCGGCCTGTTCGGCAAGCCGCGGATCGTGGCGGCGGTCAAGGAGGTGTCGTTCGACGTCCGCCGCGGCGAGACGCTGGGGCTGGTCGGCGAGTCCGGCTCCGGCAAGTCGACCACCGCGCGGCTCGCGATCCGGCTGATCGAGCCCGACGGCGGCACGGTCCGGCTGGGGGCCCTCGACTACACGGCCCTCGGCAAGACGGCGCTGCGCGACAAGCGCAGCCGCATCCAGATGATCTTCCAGGACCCGTTCGCCTCGCTCAATCCGCGCCGCACCGTGGAGCAGATCATCACGGCGGGCCCGATCGCCCACGGGGTCCCGGCCGCCGAGGCCCGCGAGCGGGCGCGGTCCCTCCTCGACCTCGTCGGCCTCGATCCCAAGGCCGCCGCCCGCTACCCGAACGCCTTCTCGGGCGGCCAGCGCCAGCGCATCGGCATCGCCCGGGCGCTCGCCATGGAGCCGGACGTGCTGGTGGCCGACGAGGCGGTCTCGGCGCTGGACGTCTCGGTCCAGCGGCAGGTGCTGGACCTCCTGGAGGACCTGAAGCAGCGCTTGTCCCTGGCGATGCTGTTCATCACCCACGACCTGCGGGTGGCCGCCACGATCTGCGACCGGATCGCCGTGATGCACCGGGGCGCCGTCGTGGAAATGCGCGGGACAGCGGATCTGTTCGCCGCGCCGGAGCACGCCTACACGCGCAGCCTCCTGGCGGCGGTGCCGGGGGCGCGCGCATCCTGAGCCCGCGCGCCGCGTCCTCCCGTTTGGGACGCAGAGACAAGTTTTTTGGACGCTGCCGCCCTATCCGGTTGCGCGCAACCCGGTAGGATACCGCCGGTCTCGAGGGTCAAGCACCCCGGCGGAGTCACGGCCGAACCCGCTATCCGTGTCCCGCTCGAGCCTCGAAAGCCGACGGGATTCGTTCAGCGTGCCGATCTCAGACAAGCCAGACGATCTTCGGACGGTCCGCGGCCGATCCGAACCGGCGACGCCCCCGGTGCTCCGCCGCGGACGCGAGCACCGGATCGTGCGCTGGATCGGTGCCGGCAACCAGAAGCTGCCGAAGTCGAACGCCGACGCCGCATCGGAGACGGCGCGGGGGCATGTCATCAAGCTGTGCTGGTCCGACACGTTCGGCCGGCCCGTCCGCCCCGACCTCACCGGGTTTGCCCGATCCGCGCCCGGGCAGGTGCTGCCGTTCCGTGGCGAGCGACGCGGCGCCGGTTAGCCGCCGGTGCCGGTGCGGCGCTGATCGGCCCGTCCGCCCGGGACACCGAGACCGATCGCCTTCGCGAGCGCCGAGCGTTGCGCCGCGTAGCCGGGGGCGGTCATCGGGTAATCGTCCGGCAGGCCGTAGCGCTCGCGGTACCGCTCCGGCGTCAGGCCGTGGGCGGTGAGATGACGCTTCAGGGTCTTGTAGGACCGGCCGTCGATGAAGCTGACGATGCCGTCCTGCTGAACCGACTTGCGGATCTGCGCCGCGGTCGCCGGCTCGACGGTTGGCGCGGCCTCGGCGGGGGGCGCCCCAGCGAGGGTCGCCAGCGCCGCGTGCACGCCCGTCATCAGCTCCGGCAGGGCCGTCGGGGGGACGGAGTTGTTCGCCACGTAGGCCGCGACGATCTCGCCGGTCAGTGTCACGAGCTTGATCGAGCTCTCGGGATATTTTTCAGGCACTACGCGAGTCCACTCAAAGCTTCCGAGGATGACGCCGGGGGTTCCAAAAGCAAAAACCACCGCAGTGTCAAGGTGCCCGCGACAGCCCGCGGGGCACGGACGGCGCATCGTGATGCAGGAAGATCGAAGCCCGCGCGAGAAAAAGCTCGCTCACCTGCCGATGATCATCGATCGAGAAGCCTTTACAGCCACAGGTCGCGGATCGAACCGGGAATACCTACCGCACCGCGGGGTCGTCAGCCGCTGCCCGCATCGCGGCGTCACCCGATTCCGAGGGCGCGGATCAGCACCAGGCTGAGGGCGACGAGGACGGCGAGCGAGGCGGTGACCGCGAGGGTGACCCGGCCGCCGACCCGAGCGAGGACGCGCACGTCGACACCCAGGCCCAGGGCGGCCATGGACAGGACCGTGAGCACGCCCGCCAGCTGCGTGAGCGGCTTCACCGCGGGATCGGGGACGAGCCCCAGCGAGCGCAGGGTGGCCAGGGCCAGGAAGCCGAGGATGAACCAGGGCACCAGCTTGGTCAGGCCCGGCCGGGCCGGCGCGGAGGCCGCGCCCCCTGTCCGCGGCAGGCGCGGCGCGATCAGCGAGAACGCCACCACGACGGGGCCGAGCATCAGCACGCGCACGAGCTTGACCAGGGTGCCGACCTGGGTCGACAGCAGGCTGACCGGCACGGTGGCGGCCAGCACCTGCGGCACCGCGTAGACGGTGAGCCCGGCCAGCACCCCGTACTGGTTGTCGCTCAGGCCGGCGAGCGGCACGAACAGCGGCAATCCCAGCACCATCAGCACCCCGAGCACCGCGGTGAACGCGATGGCGGCGGCGATGTCCTTGGGCTCCGCCCCAATCACCGGCGCCACGGCGGCGATCGCCGAGTTGCCGCAGATGGCGTTGCCGCAGGCGACCAGGATCGCCATCCGGGCCGGCAGGCCGAGCAGCCGGCAGAGCGCCATGCTGGCGGCGATGCCGAGGACCACGGTGCCGACGATGCCGGCGAGCAGCGCCGGGCCCGACGCGAGGATCGCGCCGAGGCTCAGGGAGGCGCCGAGCAGGACGACCGCGACCTCGAGGAATTGCTTGGCCGAGAAGGCGATGCCGGTCCGGAACCGCGGATGCGGCGTCCAGGCGGTGCGCACCGCGATGCCGATCAGGATCGCCAGGACCAGGGCCTCGACGTAGGGGTGGCCGGCGACGCGCTCCTCCAGGGCCTGCGCGGCCATGGCCAGGGCGGTGATGATTGCGCAGAGCCCGATCCCGGGCAGCAACGAGGCGCCGGGACTCGACCGGCCGTCCCCGCCGGGGACGGCCGCCGGCGCGGCGCGGGATGGGACGTCACGACTCACGTGTCGGGGCTCCGGAACTCATCCCGGAGCCTATAGGAAGAAAACGGCTGCCGCACGCCGCCATAGCAGCATTTTGATCTCTAATCTGGAATGGCGGAAGGATATTTACCCATGGGCGGGCGCCTGAGCGCGCTCCGGGCCGCAGGTCCGGTCGCCGAGCGACCCCGCGGAGGGAAGGCCGGCATCGCAGCGGCTCGGGTACCGATCCCCCGTGGGGGGGAAGAACGGTATCGGCGGTGTACGGCGTTCGAAACGCACACCCGAAAGGCGCGCCCGAAACGCGCGTCCTGGGCCCGCCGGATCCTCACGCGCCCGGACGCGGGGACCGTCGCGCTGGGGCGTCAGCCCCGCTCACCGGCTCCGGAGCCAGCCCGTCCTCACGCGCAGCGCAGGCCGAGGGCCGGCACCACCGCAACGGCCCGCCGGCATCAGCCGACTTGGCGTCAGCCGACTTGGCGTCAGTCGATCATGCCGGATGCCGTCCAACCCACGCCCCGCGCGGGTCGGAAGATGCCCGCATCCGGCCCCGGACGTGGGGCGGTTCAGGCCTGCATGCCCCAGCGCTGGAGGGTGCGGCGCTCGATGGTCTGGAAGATCAGGTTCTCGACCACGAGGCCGATCAGGATGACGGTGAGCAGGCCGGCGAACACGTTCGGGATGT
>NZ_JAKSYP010000116.1:0-1325 GCF_022829625.1 Methylobacterium sp. E-046
GTGAGGGCGTTGCATCCGAGGTGGAGGCGCTGGCCGAGCAGACGGCGAAGGCGACAGATCAGATCCGCGGGCAGATCAGCGAGACGCAGGCGGCTGCGAGGGAGGCTGTGGGCGGGATCGGCTCGATCCAGGGCACGATCCGGGCGCTGGACGAGGTCTCGGACGCGATCGCGGCGGCGGTCGAGGAGCAGTCTGCCGTCACGCGCGAGATGTCGGGCAGCATGCACACGGCCGGGCACGAGGTATCGACGATCGCCGGCGGCATGGAGGCCATCGCCCGGGCGAGCGAGCAGGTCGATGCAGCCACACGCCAGGTGCGCGAGGTTGCGCGCGCGGTCGGTTAGCCGGGCGGCCCGATCTACGTCAGCGCGGGCAAGAATTCGCTAACGCGACGCTGCCACGCTGAGGCGTATGTCGAAGCGTACCCTCCGCACCCTCCGGGCCTTCCTCTGGATCGCCGCCCTCGTGTTGTGCTGCTTCTCCGCCGCCATGCTGGTTGAAGCGAACAGGCCGGGAGCCGGCGGCGATCAGCGCCTCGTCGGTGATCCGGCCGTGACCGGGTCGATCGCGCAAATGCGCTGGTGCGGTGCCGCTCCGTGGTGCCGCTGACGGTCGCTCGGTGCTGCAGCCTGGTCACCGATAGGTTTCGTTAACCATGCGATCCCAACCTGCGGGCGTCAGCACGCAGGTACCCCCGTGAACCAGGTTCGGTCGATCACCGCAGAGGACTTCGCCAGCGACGGCCCGGTGTCGCTCGACCTTGCGGCACGCATCGCGCGGGCCGAGCCTGCCCACCGGGCTGCGCGACGGCCTTTCGGAACCGACCCGAGCCCGGCTCGCCGTCCGGCTCCACGGCCGCAGCCACACGCGGGAGATCGGCATCCGGGTGGTGGCGACCTGTGAGAAGACGCGCCTGCAGAGCGCTGCAGGGTCGTCGGCAGCCAACGCTTCGAGCTGTCTCGCCCCTGACACGGCCCCAACCCATGACCCGCACGCCCGCGGTGGTCGGCGTAAGGTCAGCCTCGGCGGGTCACGCGGTGCCGCTCACGCCTTCGTTTAGCCCTTCCACGTCACTCAGCAGCACATCGGCATGCCCTTCGTACAGGATCTCCTCGCCCGCTTCCGTCAGACGGTCACCGCATATGCGGGTGACGAGGTGCTGATGCAGGCCGGCGTCTCGGCGACGGCCAACGTCATCGTCGCTGACGGCGAGGTCGCGGGTGCGGAGTTCGAAACCGCGCTGACCGGCGTGATGGCCAGTCCGATCCTGGAGAAGGGCTACGACGTCCTGATGCTGGAGGAGGCGCTGTACGAGGCGATCGGCC
>NZ_JAKSYP010000133.1:0-27087 GCF_022829625.1 Methylobacterium sp. E-046
CAGCCTGAAGAAGCGCCAGCCGAACCTCCGCACGCTGGTGGCCTTCGGGGTCCTGTCCGCGGATGACCTGCGCGCCCTCTTGGCAGCAGGCGCCGATGCCTTTGTGGCGCGCTCGAAGTCGCCCCGGGACCTCGGTGCCGCTTTGCTCGCCCTCGCGGAGGGGTCGGAACGCCTCGCTCCGCCGAAGCGACTCGTGGACTTGCCGGAGGCGCTGACTGAATTGCCCCGGCTCACTCCGCGGGAGGCGGAGGTGCTGCGTTTCGTCAGTTCCGGATTCAGCAACAAGGAGATCGCGCGGCGCTTGGCGCTGAGCGTGCGGACCATTGAAACGCACCGCCTCAACCTGCGCGGCAAGACGCAGACCGGCCGGCTGAGTGACCTGATCTCCCTCGCCCGTCACCTCGGACTGCCCCCCGTGGTCAACAGCGATGGGCAGCACGGCGTCCAACATTCCCAGCATTGATCGGTCTGCCGGATCGCCGCGCCCAAAATCCTGCCGGCCAAAGCGGCGTGGACGTGATGGATGATCGGTTTCGGCACGGCGCGGCGTGCTCGGACAGGCGCTCGATCCCTCTGCGCCGTGCGGCCACGGCAGGCGTGCGGTCGTCGGGTACGGCGCTGGCTGACAGGGCGGAGGCGTCTGAGCCGGAGCCCTGACGAGCGGTTCGCGCGGCCACGCCCGGCTCTCCCGTCACGCCAACGGTCGCCAACAGCCCGGGCACCAGGGTGAACACCGACAGGGTCTGTCGGATCGCGTCAGCGTACTGCCCGCTGGCGTGCACGATCAGCCGGGCCGACGCCGATGCACACGGCTGCCGAGATCGACGTGATCGTCACATCGGGCCCCGGGGCTTCAACGACCTGCCGCGTCCCACGGTTCAGGCGCTCGTGGCCACGCCCGTCCCTCCATGCGGCTGGGGGAGGAGGGAGGTATATGAGCCCTTCAATCGGGCCCGCCGCGTGTGATCGCCACGTGCGGGTGATCGGTGGCCTTCTGGACGACGACGCGAGCGTCATGCGCACCCCGCGGCGGGATCTGAGCAAGAACAGCCACCATGGCGAGAGCTGCAGAGATGCACATCAGCGTCCAAAGCATTTGTCCGATATCATCGGCGTATTTGAGATTGGCATTCAATATAGCATAGCCACCGACTGTGAAGATTGCGGCCGTGATCGCTGGACCGATATAATCGTTCAAGCTCATGATGCCCTCCTCGTAAAGGGCTCGAGCCTGTTGCCGACAATGGGCTTTGTCGTTGACGAGCATCAACGCCGGCGACGGTTGAACAGCCGCGTCAACGCTGCACTGATCTTCGCAGCCTCCCATGGAGCCGCTCAACGAACGCGTTTGCCCCATCGCAGCGCAGCCCCATTACGCATGCGCGGAACAACGGGGGCTCAGACGACGAACAGCGAATAACCGAGTTTGCACAGGTTCCAGCTCGACCGTCCGAGCGCGCGGCTGAGGACGTCACCACCGCCGACCTCGCCGCCCGCGCCGAGCGTGAGGCCCACCAGCGGCAGAGCACTCATCCCCGATGAATCGAGGCCGGCCGGATGATCCAGCAGATCTCCGGGCTGCGCTCATGCAGGCAAGTGCGCGCAAGCTCCGTGGGGAGCCCAGGGTCGTGGGTCTGAGAGAGCCTGCACAATGAAAGATCAGCATGAATATTATTAATATTGACCTAATCGTGCGGTCAAATCAGTCGAAGATGATAATCAAACGAAAGTGAGCCCAATTTGATTGGGCCGCCTCCACACGACGCGAGCGGACAAGGTTTCACCGGTGGCTATGAACTTGACGTCGAAATCGTCCGGAATACCGAACACGCTTATGACGTTGATTCTCGCTCCATCGAGCGATAGATCGATCAGTCGACATGGGATCGGCGGGCCAAAGGATGGTATTATTTCCGCCATTGCCGATGTCTCTACGCGGAACTGTTTTCTGAGATCGGCCATTGCTACTCCAAAGAAAAAAACTTATGCGACGGATACTATTGTATCGGAGCTACCGAGGTTTTAAATTCGTATTCGGATATTCGACGAAATCAATCGATTAGGTCGCCCGAAAGAGATGAATTCATCCAGACAGGTGCTGCTCGTCGGCGAAAATGGCAAATCGTTCATGAGCAAATGCGGACATCATGGCCGCCGCCAGCGTCAGATCCCGCTTCGCCGCCCGGATCGACGCCGGCAGCGCGGCGCAGGCAATCCGGGTTGACCGGAAGCGCCTCGCCCGTCGAGGCCAGCAGATTTAATCCTCACCGGCATGCGCACGCGCCAGCGACGGGGCGGGGCGCGATACGTGACGATCATGCCGGTTCGTATGGCCCCGTCGAACGGCATCGGCACGATGGGTGATGGCCGGATCGGCCACCCGTTTGACCTCAACGCTTTCGCCCGGCGGGATGGCTTCCTCGACGGGCGCGACTTCGCAGGCTTCTCGTGCGCCGAGCATCCCGGCGTCGATCCGTTTCAAGCGTCTGTCCGCAAGCCAGATCTAAGCGCGGCGATCCGGGCCCGGATATGCAAGGATGGAAGCGGCCCGTCGCTTCTTCGGCTGAGCGAGCGTCGGCTCGGCATCCGCCGCGGCGACTTCGACGGGCGGCTCCGGACGCGCGAGGTCGGCGCCGAGCGCGTCGAGGGCCGCGCTCCTCCGCGGCGTGGAGCGCCCCGTTTGCCGGCCACGCCCGCCTCGCGGCCTGCGATATGGCTGAGCACGGCCTGGACGACGCGCGGCAGCACCTTGATCGACCGATCGCTCCCGCGGACTTTAGCGATCGCCAGCCCTCGCTTGGGCGCGGTCTTTCTGCTCTACCGCTTGTACAAAGCATGCTCGCTGGGGAGAGAGCAGTGGCTGAAACGATCCCGCCGAATGCACAACCACTGATCCGGAGGATCGAAAGCATCGCGCTCTTCGAACTGCACGATGCCGAGCGAGTCGCGCTGGCGGCTCTGCCGATGCAGAGTGCGGACTTCAGCGCGCGTCAGGACATCGCGACCGAGCACGACCGACCCAGCCGCTCCTTCACCGTCCTGAGCGGCATCGTCGCCACCTACAAGACGACGCGGGCGGGCGGGCGGCAGGTCATGGCCTACCACGTCCCGGGCGACGTGCCGGATTTTCAGAGCCTGCACCTAGAGGTGCTCGACTTCAGCCTCGCCGCGGTCACCCCGTGCCGGGTGGGATTCGTCCGGCACGAGGCCGTGCGGAGCTTGCTCGAGGCCCAGCCTCGGCTGGTCGGGGCCTTCTGGCGCGCGACCCTGATCAACGCCGCCCTGAGCCGTGAGTGGATGCTCAATCTGGGTCGACGCGACGCCTACGCCCGTACGGCGCACTTGTTCTGCGAGTTGTTCACGCGCTTGCAGGCAGTCGGTCTCGTTCACGATCACACGTGCGCGCTGCCGCTGACGCAGCTTGAACTCTCCGATGCGCTTGGGCTCACGTCGGTCCATGTCAACCGCGTCTTGAAGGACCTGCGCGGGGCGGGTCTCGTCACGCTGAGCGGCAAAAACCTGACGGTCCACGACTGGGAGCGGCTGAAGGCTGCGGCTGAGTTCGACCCGACCTACCTGCACCTGCGGCGCAAGGCCGGGTGACAGCTGCGGAGGTGTGGATAAACCGCGCGTGTCAAAATCGGCGCGCGGTTACCCTGAACGCCCGGTACAGTGAACGCCGTGCGCGGCGCAGGCGAGATCCGGAAGGACGCGGCACATCGCAGTCGTCGATGAGCAAAGGCTCGTGCTGTCCCGCTTCGATTTCGTGGCTCTCTCAACGCCGATCCTGTCGGAGGAGATGACGCGACCGGACCAGCAATCTGGTTCACTTGCTCGGACGGCACAGAGGTGCCGTCGGCATCAGTCTGGCTCCAGCAGGTCGAGGGGCTCCGTGCTGGACGCTGCAACGACGGTGTCGCGTCCGGGCTTGGATCTCGGCCGCCCGGTGCGGCTCTGTTGGCGCCTTCGGCGGCACGGTGCCGGGCGCGTCCACTTGCCGGTTCAGGGCGGTCACCTCGATACGAGGGCGGTGCTGAGCTGTATCCGGCAGGCAAACGCCTTCACGGCGCGTTCGCGGAGCGGCTCTTTCGGGTCGGCTGAGAATGTGGGCCCGATCCCGCCTGACCGTGACCGCTCAGGAGACGGGAGTGAGTTCACCCTCACGGGCAGCGCGTTCGCCACCCGCCGACTTGATTCGATAGCAAGGCTCACCGGATCGGTCGTCCGGCATGAGGCGAACCACCTCGAAGAGGCCGTCGGTTACGCTATTCTTATTATCGACGTAGTTCATACCCGTCTGCCGGACGCTCTGACCGAGCTTGAACTTGTGAGACATTTCTCGTCCTTGAAAATAGCTATGATTTGCAATGTGGTGCCGAACTATCGGCGAACCTTGGCTTTGCGGGCGGCGAAGCGCGCATCGCGCGCTGCCTTCTGCTCGGCAGCCAGTGCGGCTTGGCGCTCCGCTTTCTCGGCAGTTTGACGGGCGAGCTCCGCCTCGGCGCGCACGCGCGCAGCAAGGGCCTCGGCCTCGCGCTCAGCTTCAGCTGCCAGACGGGCGATCTCACGCTCGCTGATCCGGACTTCCCGCGCCTGGATCACAGCTTGCCGCGCAGCCTGCCGTGCGAGAACAGCCGGATCATCAGCTGTCGGGCGCGCCCGGAACCGGGCGAGGGTGGCCTGACGTGCCTTGGCAGTGGCCTCGAGGCGATCGACGAGCTGGACAGCTTTGAATTGACCCACGTACATTCCTTCATATCCATCACGGCTGGGCCGGATGGCGAAAAACAGATGAAGTCGCTCTTGCGGGAGCGACTTCGATATTCGTCATCGTGAGATGAACGCGCTCAAGCGGCCTGAAGGCTGCCGGCGGACTGCTTGCCGCTGCGACGGTCGGTCTCCATCTCGTAAGAGACTTTCTGGCCTTCGACCAGATTGTTCATGCCGGCGCGCTCGACGGCGGAGATGTGCACGAACACGTCCTTGCCGCCGTCATCCGGCTGGATGAAGCCGAAGCCCTTGGTGTCGTTGAACCACTTAACGGTGCCGATGCTCATAGGTATTCCGTATCTTTATTCGCAAACGAATGGGTCGAGCGCACATGAAACACGCGCTCGAGCGTTGGTCGTCGAAAATGGGAGATATGCAGTGCGCTCGCCCTGATAAGGCGATACGGCCGAATGTCTGGCCAAAGATCGATATGTGACTTGTAAGCCAACTGCGGCACAATCACAACTCCAATTCCGACGGCGGGAAATCAGAGCCTAAATTTGCCCCGTCAGCGCACGCATTACGCTGTGGCGCGCGATGTTCAGGAAGGGATCTCCGCGGCCCCCTCCGATGTGCGTGGCTTCCCTCGAAACGTCGGCCGCGCGCGAACACCGCGACTCGTTCGCTCTCGAGCGGGCACGCGACAGCCGCGGTCGTGCGGGAGGCGGATCGGCGGTTGGGGGATCCGGGTCAGGCCACACCGGCCTCCTTCATCACTCGCGGCCGCTGCGAGGAGGCCGCTCGGTGATGGCCTCATCGGGTTGTGCAGCCTCCGCGCGCTGAATGTAGTGCCCGAGGCCCCGGGCCGAGGTCGACACGCTGTCCGCCGTCGCGGGACGGTCGTGTGATAGACTCAGGCGCGCGCGACACTGCTCGATCGTCAACCCGACATTGTTCAAATGCCGCTTCAAAACTTCAACTGATTGCCGACCACGGCACGCACGGCACCGCCGCAACGTCAAGCATCAGCCACCTTGGGCGCGGGCGACAGTCGCAAGTGAAGTCGCTTTAATTTGCATCCCGCCACATGGCAGTCACCTCCCGCAGTGCGGCCTCCCCTTGCCTGAGCGCCGTCGGCTCATCGGGCAACGAGTAGATGCACTGCCGCAAGATGCAGTCCTGATCGCAGATGACCCAGCGATAGCGCGACGGGTCCTCCGGGCAGGGCTCAACTCGCAGGGAGAGGACCACCGATGCATCCGCCGCCATCGCGATCTCCTTCGGCTTGCTGGACTGCGCTTTTGGTCCCGACGGATGGGCAGTCCGGGAATTGCATCCAGTGGGTGAAAGCATCAGTGCGGTAGCTGTGCTCGCAGGAAGCCACGTGCCACGGCGATCGATCGTCGATGGATTTGGGATCCCACCGGATGATGGCGCGCTGGTCTGGCTCGTCGCGGTTGATGGCGATGATCCACCGCCCATCGTGCGGCGCCCGATCCATCGCCCTCCAGGTATGCATGGCACCCTCCCGGCACATCATCGTGTTGGGTCACCAGAAACGCGCGAAGCGCCGAAACCGTTCGGGCCTCCTCCGGGCGCACGGCGAGATCATCACGGCAGAACGGCGCGCCGGGCAGTGTCGGTGTGCCCGGCCGAGCAGCACCGTCCTCATCGTCAGCCCCTCGGGCCTCGCCGCACGGCACTGAGGCCCCTGTATCTGCCTGGAGCGAACCGCACCCCAACCACGCGGGATCGGCACCGCCAGGGACGCGTCAGCTTCATCGCGTGTACCAGTCCGCCATCGCGAGTTGCGTAGGCTGTCTGGCTCAAGCCGGGCTTCGTGCATCCCTGCTCTCGAGTGAGGCCGCCAAGAACGCGCGCGCACGGCTGACGCGACTCTTGACCGTGCCGACCTTGCATCCCACGAGATCGGCAGCCGCCTCGTAGGTCAGACCCTGCGCGCCCACGAGCAGCAGGCCCTCACGCTGATGTCGCGGCAGCCTGCCGAGCATGGCCCAGACTGTCCGAAGCTCGACTCCATGCTCCTGGGCGGCCGGAGCAACCATCTGCGTTGCCGCAGCGCCGTCGACGTCCTCGACTTCCCGCTTGCGCTTGCGGCACTCGGTGTAGAAGTGGTTTCGGAGGATGGTGCACAGCCAGCCCATAAGGTTGGAGTTCGGCGCGAAGCGATGCTGGTTCGCCCATGCCCTGACCAGTGTCTCCTGCACGAGGTCGTCGGCGCGGCATGGATCCATGGTCAGCGATCTCGCGTAGGCGCGCAGATCAGGAAGCGCGGCCAGAAGCTCGGTGCGAAACGCGGTCGCGTCGCCTTCGGCCGTCAATGCCGCATCGAGCTGCGCGATGAGCGCGAGATGCCGCTGGGGCTGCGCCTCGGTCAGGATCGAGGCGTAACATGCGTGCAGGCGACGACCCAATTGGTCGCGCACGGCCGCCGACAATCCGGGTCCTGCCTGCGGAAGCACACCGGTCGGCAGGCCGCGGCGGTAGATCAGCGCTACGGCATGCCAGAAGGCAGCTCTGTCGGCGCCCGATCGCGCGAGGCTTTGCTCGATCCTTGCCTGCGCCTCCTGGGCGAGATTCTCAACTTGGTCGGGCGCGATCTCAAGCCAAACCATCGTCGCCTCGCGAATGTTAAGTGCCGTTACATCAACTGGCCCCGCGGGCGTTTGCTCCCTCGCGGGGGCTCAAAAGGCGGATGCGCCGGTGGGACAGCTCCTGCGGACCGAGCCGCGCGGCGGACAGGCCGGCGCGGACAGGAGGTCTGCCCGTTCGAGGCGGCGGATCGTCCGACATGACGGATCTTGATAGAGCAGCTCAGTTCACCTGAGCCGCACGACGTGCCGCTCTTGCGGCACGGAGCGGGCCGTAGCCAGTCGCAAACCCACCGGTCACCGACGCTCAGGCAGTGCTGCGTGTCGCCTGGACTGACCGACAGCCGCCGGTCCACGTCGGCGAGGGTGTGCTCGAAGAGCGGACGGATCCATGCCGCTCGCGTTGCGCCACGCGACAATCTTCGGCCGCGCGGCTGGCAGCGGTACGGCCGCACCTGCACGGCGGACCGCCCTCGCGCAGCCTGGAGAGCCCTTGGCACAATCCGGGAACATCGACCTGACCGTCCAGACCCTCTCAAGGAGTCTTGGCGGGCAGAGCGAAGAGATCGACGAAGGATTGTGTGAGATCGACCGCGCCTGCGAAGGCGAGCGTTCCGCCCGCGCCGTCTTTGGCCAGAGGTGCCTTGCCATAGATCGTGCGGCGCATCGCCATCGTGTCACCCGTGAACGTGATGTCGGGAGCCTCCACGACCCCACGGTTCACCACGATCTCGCCGCCGGTCACCGTCACGACGAAATCCTCGCCGGGGAAGTGGAAGGCGACCGACGCGGACAACTCGGCGGCTCGCCGGTGGTCGACCAGGGCCTGAAGCGACATCATGGCGGACGCGGCCGACATGAAGAGGAGCGGGTCGTGCCGCGGTGAACGGGCAGCCCAGCGCCCCATGTCGCGCATCAGCGGAGCGGCCTGACGGCCCCACTCCGTCAGATCATAGACCTGCACGTTGGCCGGAGACGGCAACTGATGGCGCAGGACGATGCCGGCCTCCCCCAGGCTCACCAGGCGCTGCGTCAGCACGTTGGCGCTGATGCCGGGGAGGTTTGCCCGGATCTCGCCGAAGCGGCGGGGGCCGAAGACCAGCTCGCGCATGATGAGCAGCGACCAACGCTCGCCGATGAACTCCAGGGCGAGCGCGGTACCGCAAGCGTCGTCGTACCGACGCTCGCGCGGCGCAGAGGCGCGTCTAGTTATTTTTTCTGACTGCATGGTTGCCTAGTGTAACCAAAAAATGTCAGCCTTGGGCAAAGCGGGGCCGCGAGCGGTTCCGGGGCGCGGCGGACGCGTCCGTTGTCATGGAGGAGCGCCGGGTGCCAATTGTCGAGGGTACGCCCATCTGGTTCGAACTGAACGCGGCCGATCAGGACGCGGCACAAGCCTTCTACGAGGCTGTCGCGGGCTGGCGCATCGCACCCTCGCCGATGCCGGAGCATGGCGGCTACCGAGTCGCGGAGGCTGGCGGGAAGCCCGTGGCCGGGATCCGGCAATCGATGGCCCAGGCTCCCGGCTTTCCCGGCTGGGTGGTCTACCTCGCGACGCAAGACGTCGACGCCATGGCTTCCCGTGTGGCGGACCTCGGCGGTCGGATCCGGTTCGGACCGGTCGACATCCCCCATGTCGGCCGGTTCGCCCTGGTGAGCGACCCGCAGGATATCGTCTTCGCCGTGATGAAGGCGGCGCGGCCCGGCGAGGGCCACGTCTTCGGACCCGTCCCCCTCGGATCGGAGCAGACCCTCGGTCAGGGCGTGTGGATAGAACTCGCCACCCCAGACCCGGCGGCGGCCTTCGCGTTCTACGGGGCGCTGTTCGGATGGGAGAAGCTCGGGGCGATGCCGATGGGCGAGATGGGCGAGTACGCCTTCATCGGCCGAGGCGACCTACGCCCCGGCGCGGTGATGTCGAGCGCAATCACCGGAGCGCCGGCCCGATGGAACTGGTACGTTCACGTGGCTGATATCGATGCCGCGCTCGCGACGGCCCGCGCGCGCGGCGGCACGGTGCTTCAGGGGCCAGATCCGATTCCCGGGGGCAGCTACTCCGCCAACGTCGCCGATCCGGCAGGCAACAGGCTCGGCCTCGCCGGTCCGCGCCTGGCGGCGTGAAGGGAGGCTCTCGATGACGAGCGAGAAGCTGATGAGGGCAGATGGACCGAGTGACGCCATCCCGGCGAAGGCCCCGGCGCGGGTGGAGCGGAAATCGGACAGGGACCTCGTCATCACCCGAACCGTCGAAGGCCCGGCGCCTCTCGTCTTCGATGCGTGGACACAGCCGAAGCTGTTCGAGCGATGGTGGGTGCCCCAATCCTGCGGGGTCTCGTTGATCGCGTTCGAGGCCGATATCCGCACCGGCGGCACGTACCGGCTGGTGATGGGCCACCCGTCCGCGGAGCAGCCCGTGACGTTCTTCGGCCGATACGTCGAGGTGACACCTCACGCCCGCCTCGTCTGGACCAACGACGAAGGGGGCGAGGACGGAGCCCTCACCACGGTGACGTTCGGGGAACGGGACAACGCGACGGACGTCGTCGTGCACGAACTCTTCCCCTCGAAGGAAGCCCTCGACCAGGCCTTGGCGTCCGGGAGCACGAGCGGGTGGGGCGAGCAATTCGCGCAGTTGGACGATCTGATCGTCGTCCTCGGCGCACAGGCCTGACGCCCATGGGAAAGGTGCGCGCGCGAGGTTTCGCGGTCTCCATCGATGGTTTCGGGGCGGGCCCGGACCAGAGCCTGGAGCATCCACTCGGGAAGGGGGGCCCGGAATTGATGCGGTGGTTCTTCCCGACGCGGGCCTTCCGATCGATGATCGGGCAAGAGGGCGGGACCGACGATCGTTTCGCCGACGCCGCGATGGATGGCTTCGGCGCCTTCATCCTCGGCCGCAACATGTTCGGGCCTGCCGGCGACGATTGGGGCGGGCCGGACTGGAAGGGCTGGTGGGGCGACAATCCCCCGTATCACGCGCCGACCTTCATCCTCACCCACCACGCCCGGGCGCCCATCGTCATGGAGGGCGGGACCACCTTCCATTTCGTCACCGGGGGGATCGAGGCGGCACTCGACCAAGCCAGGGCCGCCGCCGGCGACTTGGATGTCAAGATCGGTGGCGGTGTGTCGACGGTTCGCCAGTATCTGCTCGCGGTCGCGATCGATGAATTGCACCTCGCGGTGTCTCCCATCGTCCTGGGCCGAGGCGAGAACCTGTTCTCGGGCATCGACCTGCCGAGCCTCGGCTACCGGGTGACGGAAACGGTCGCGACGGAGCTTGCGACCCACATCGTGCTGACGCGCTGACCGCCGGAAGACAACCGGGTACGGCCTCACAGCGCGGAACCAACCTGTCGGCGAAGGCACAGATCCGGGTGGGCAGCCGACGCATGATGGACCGTGGGGTGTGGCCGGCTCGAGGCCTGATGCGCGTTCAGTTCCACACAGACCGGGCAACATACGAGCGAATGGAACGGTTGAGATGAAGGTGACTGTTTCCATCGACGTCCCGTCGATCGATGAGGGGCTGACGTTCTTCGGTGACGTCTTCGGTTTCATCGAGACCTCCCGGCCTCATCCCGGCTACGCAAGGCTGACGCTGGGGGATGAAACGATCGGACTTCTTGCCAAACCGGCTGGATCTTCGCCTGCCCCGGGAAGCGACGACCTTCGCCGGTATGAGCGCCATTGGACACCGGTGCACATCGATTTCCGTGTCGACGACTTCGAGGCGACGCTTGCACGCGCCGTGGCGAAGGGCGCGCGACCAGAGCAGGTGCACCGCGTCTCGGGCTTTCCCCCCGTCGCCTTCTGCAGCGACCCTTTCGGACATGGATTTTGCATCGTCGGCACGAACACGCTTTAGGGTCTCAGCGGCTCAGATTACAAAACCTCTTTCAACGACCACCATCAATCAGGTTCCGGCCTCGCGCCCGATCGCTCATCTTGCCCCATTTGTAGGATGTGGACTCTTGCGATCCGTCTCCAGCATCTTCGCCATCTGGTCGAAGGGCACGACCGCCATCACCTGACCGTCCGGCATCTTGATGACGTTGATTTGCTTGCCGGTAGCCTTATCGGTTGCCATCGCGACCATCAGCTGGATCGGCTCGAACGGCGTGACGACGAAATCGTGCCCCCAGGCGCCGACAAGGGCCGATAAGGAGGCCATGGCCACGCTTGTTCCGGCGAGGAGAGCGACAGCCGGCAGAAGTGCGCGCATCATGATGGATCCCTTCCGGTTCGACCGGTAAGACTTCGCATCCGGGGCGGCGCAGTTACCGAGACCGAATCATCATCGCTCGTGCCGTATTGGAGCATCGACGTCGGAAGAAGAGCGGCAGGGCAACGCGACATTTCGATGTCGCCTCATGCGTTCCGGCTCTTGCGGAGACTGTCGATGCTGCCCGGCAGGCTGGGGGCGCAATGAGCGTGGGACGGGTGGGGGCTCAGGGAGAGCAGCGGCACGCCGCACGTCGGGCGGCCTTCAGGCTTGCTCGTGGAGTCCTGCACGCGTTGCGGAGCACGACCCGGATTGCCGGTGCGCTCGTCCTCGGGGCCGTCGGCATCCTGTTTCTGAACTACGTCGTGCTCTCGACGGACAAGGCGCGCGCCTATCGCAACCTCGACCCGAGCCTCGCCGAATGCCGCGACGGGCTCGCGAAAGGTTGGACGATCCTGGCCGATACCGGCCGCGAAACCCTGCGGACCGCGATGCCGTCCGACGGCGACGGATGGGTCGACGCCAGCAACGACGAAGGCGCGGTGATCGCGGCCGATATGCGTTGGGCGACACGGCTGCGCTGCGCCCTCCAGCGCCACGTTGTCCCGGCCCGCGAGGCCGGCGGGCAGGACCTCGCCTACCACCTCGGCTTCATCGAGTTCCAAGAAGACGGCGAACCCTACGCACTGGTCTCCCGCGAGGGGGCGAGCGACACGGCCATCGACAGCGCGATGCTGCGCCATGCCATGGATACCGAGATGCGGGCCAAGGGCATGCCGTCCACGATGGTCAAGCCCGTCATCACGCAGCTCGATGCCCTGAAGAAGCATCTTTCGACGGGGTCGCACTATGTGATCGCGTTCGTTCACGGCTGGCGACACGACGCGCGGATCGGCGACGGCAACGTGGCAGACCTGCGCCTCTACGCGGCTCACGCCGCCCGCTTTCTTGCGCAGCGCTGCCCGAGCGACCCGAGCGTCTGCGACATGGACGTCACGGCCGTCTATGTCGGATGGCGCGGAGCTCGCGTCGACGAGCGGGGCCTGCGGCTCTGGTTCGGCGACGCGATCGGCGGCTTCTTCGGAAACCTGTCGGCCGGCGCCACCCTGTTCGATCGGAAGCCGGTGAGCGAAGCCATCGCGCCGGCGGCGATCTCAGCCCTGCGCACACTCGAGACGACGCTCAGCGCGCCGGGGGCGCACAATAAGCTGATCGTCGCCGGGCACAGCCTCGGCGGCAACATGCTGGCCAGCGGCCTCAAGGACGACGTGGTGAAGGCGGTGCGCCGCCACCGGTTCGGAGAGACGCTGCCGCCGGTCCTCGGCAATCTTGTGGTCCTGATCAATCCCGCCTCCGAAGCGAGCAAATGGACCGCGATCCAGCGCGAGGTCTGGATGAAGCTGGCCGACCATGCCGACGTGCACACGCCGGCCTCCGAGGTCGCCCGGGACGACGGCTACTTTCCCGCCGACCAGAGGCCGGTCCTGATGTCGGTCACTGCGGCCCTGGCCTTCCCGGCCGGCGGGCTGCGGCCCGGCGATTGCGCGTGGATCGGCCTTGATGTCGACGACGCCTTCGCCGCCGCCCGCCGGAAGATCCGAAGCCGGCTCTCGGCGACGGACAGCATGTTCGATGCGGGCGTCGACTACGATTGGGCGACGCACGACCTGTTTCCGACCTTCAAGTTCGACTTCCGCCCCGCCGCTGGCTTCCTCGACCGTGTGGCGGCGCGGTTCGAGGGCCGCCAGCCTCGTGGCGAAAGCTGCAGCCCGCCACCGCCTGTCGGCCTCGGAGCCGGATTGCTGACGCTCCCGCTGCACACGCTATCGCTGCTGGCTGCAACCTTCCCGTTCCAGAACACCGCGCGCGAGGATTCGCACACGATCGGCAATCTCGACCCGCCGCGGCCGGCGGCCGGCGTGCTGGCCGATACCCAGCCTTCGGCTGCACCTTTCGGCACGACCCACGAACTGCTCGGGCTCGATGCTCCGGGTCTCGAGAAGCACCATCCCTATGCGACCCTCGCTGATGCCGCCCTGGACTGCCCGCGCTCCGACCGCTGGCTGACCCGAGCCCGAACGGCGCGCGCCGCCCGGCGCGGTACCTTCTGGGACAGCGCCGACCTCGTGCCGAGCCGGTCCAACGAGAGCGGCCCGGCCGCGCGCTTCCTGCACGGTCTTCAGTTGACCGGCATCGCACCGATCACCCGCCCCAACGACCCGTTCTGGAACGTCCGGGCTTTCGACAACGCTCTCTCGCGTCACGACGGCTACCGGCTGTCGTCGTTCGTCTGTGCCTTGAACCAACTCGTCATGGACGAGATCACCGATGCGCCATCGGCTATGAGTGATCACCGGGACCCGCAGGTTCCATAGAGCTGATCGTGACCGGATCCTCAGGCGTTTGCCCCGGATCGGACAATCGCCAACCCCTGCGATACGACGCTCAAGCCCGTGCTGCGGGTCGGCCGAAGGCAGCCGCCCTGCTTCACGGTAATGGAGGCCGGAGAGGCGACCGACGGAGCGGCGGCCGGTCGGAAGGTCCGCGATGGACATCGATCGGATCGAAACGACCTCCGACGAGAGCGGGTGATCCGGAATGGGAGCCCGGTGAGGCGGGTCGCGCTACGGGGGGACGCGCAAGACGGCGCCCGGTCAGCGCGCGGACCGAAATTCGAGGCCCCTGTACAGGATGCAGCCCAGCTGCTCGGTCGCGTACCGCTGTTCGAGGAGCGTCTTCACGACACGCCGCGCACCGCCCAGAACCTCGCGGAGATCCGCGCGCAGGGCGTCGCCTCGTTCCGAATCTGACGCATGGGCCGTGCGTGCCAGCGGCGAGCGGTTCGGCTGAGCCGTTCGAACGCCGGACCCGTTCGCCGGCGCATACCGGCATCCCCGCATCGCGGCGCCTGCCGCCGGGATCCGCAAGCAAAGTGAACTCGGTGCATTATGGAAATGCAGCTCCCAAGCTTTTCGGCTCTGGCCGAGCCACGGTATCACTCAAGTTCGGAGGCCCGGACCGAGCGATTACCATCCGCTGCTCTGCAGCCTCTGCTGTGCCGCGGATGAGCCGCTGCGCTGCAACTGAACGTCACTGTACCAGCGTGCGCAGCTCCCCACGGGCGAGGCCGATCAGCGTCCGACCGAGCAGCCACGCGATGACCAGCGTCGCGAGGGTGAGCAGGCCGAGGGCGAGAAGATCGGTGGCAGGCCCCGGCTGTACCGTTGCGACGCGCAGCGCCGCGACCGCCACCGCGGCGAGGGGGAAGCTCACGCCCCACCACGACACGCGGAACGGGCAGGCGCGCCCGAATTGGGCGAGCTTCGGCAGCAGCACGGCGAGCAGGAACAGCGCGACCGCGAAGAGCGCCTCCGCAAACAGATCGACCGCGCCGGTGGTCGCGACATAGGCCGAGAACCCCACCGCGAAGGGCGCGACGAGGATCAGGAGCGACGGCTGCAGCGCGGCCGGCAGCGGCGGCTCGAACAGGAGACGGGACAGGATCAGCGTGAACAGGGGTACGGCGAAGAACAACCCCACGGCCAGGCCGAAAACCATCACGCCCTGCATCGGCGGCAGTCCGAGCATGGGAAGCGCGAGCGGGACGTCCAGGAGGCCGACCACCGGCACGATCCAGGCTGGCGTCGCATGCGCGACCTGCTGCCGGTCGCTGAGCCACCGGGTCACGATCAGCCAAGCGAACAGGGTCATGCCGACGGCACCGACGATCCACGACGCGCGTGCCACGGTGAGGCTCAGGGGTGCCAGCGGGATCGGCAGAAGGAGCAGGCTGATCAGCGGCGTGCCGAACAGGTTGCCGGCGATGGGGTGGCGGAACTCGGCGCGCACCGCCGGGGCGGCGATGAAGGCTTTGGCGGCATAGCCCGCCGCGATGGCGACGAAGGCGGCGCAGGCCGCGAGACCGATAGCCTCTGCGAGCCAGAGCGGGGTCCCGTACCGGACTTGCGCCAACCTCCAGGCGACGCTGAGGCCCGTCAGGCCCATCACCGCCGCGAACAGGCCGACGGGCAACGCCTCGACCTGCCGCCAGCCTCCCGGACGCTTGGGCTGCTCCGGGAGGCTATGGGCCGCCAGGGCAACCTCCGAAGAGGACGCGTCCTGCGCGTTCGCGACGACCTGCAGCACCGACGATCTCCCACTCACACAGGTACCGGAACGCCCGTTCTATCAGCCGAGACCGTACCGGGCAGCCGGCACTCGATGGGAGAGGTTCGGGCCCAAGCGGAACCGGGCTGCTTCGGAGGCCTGCCAATCGGCAATGTCCGGCAGCGAGGGGATGGTGACGACCTCGCCCGCGTCGAGCCCGGCGAGGGCCGCCGCCACGAGAGCGTCGGGCTCCATGATCATCTCCGCCGGGATCTGCCCGATATCCGCGCCCGTCCGATCGAAGAACGCGGTGCGGGTGACGCCGGGCAGCACCGCCTGGAGACGAACGCCCTTGCCGCCGACCTCTGCCGCGAGCCCCTGCGTCAGCGCGAGGACGAAGGCCTTGCTCGCCGCATAGGCGGCGTTGAAGCGCTCGGGGAGGAGGGCCACGGCCGAGGAGACGTTGACGATGGTCCCGCTTCCCCGCTCGGCGAAGGCTCTCGCCGCCGCGAAGGTCAGGGTCTGCAACGCCCGGACGTTGAGGTCGAGCATCCCGTCGTAGAGGTCCGCCGGACTGTCGAGGGACGGCCCCAGGGGCCCGAGCCCGGCGCAGTTCACGAGGAGTTGGAGACCCGCCTCCGTGGCGACATGGTCCCGGATTGCCGCGAGATCCGCCGGGCTGGTCAGGTCGGCGGGCAGGACCTCGACGCTCACGCCGGTCTCTCGCCCGATGCGGTCGGCCGCCGCCCGCAGCCGGACCGCGTCGCGGGCAACGAGGATGAGGTCGTGGCCCCGGGCGGCCAGTTGCTCGGCATAAGCCGCGCCGATCCCCGAGGAGGCGCCCGTCACGAGCGCCGTGCCTGTATTCTGTGTCATCGCGGATCCCTGGTCAGGCGGCGGAGAGCTTGGTGTTGGCGATCGGGAGCGCGCGGATCCGCTGGCCGGTGAGCGCCGCAACGGCGTTGAGGACGGCGGGCGGCACGCCCGGGAGGCCCGGCTCACCGGCCCCGCCCATCGGCGCGCCGCTCTCGACGATGCGCACGTGAACCTTCGGCATGTGCTCCCGGCGCAGGACCGGATAGGTGTCGTAGTTCTGGGATTGCCGCACGCCGTCGCGGTAGACGATCTGCTCGAACAGGACTGAGGAGAGGCCGAGCGCCGCCGCCGACTCCACCTGCGCCTTGACGATGGCGGGGTTCACGATGCTGCCGGGGTCGAAGGCGATCCAGAGGTTGTGGACGCGAGCCTCCCCGCCCTCCACCGAAACCTCCGCGATGGTCGCCGTCTCCGATCCGAAGGGCGAGGCCATGGCGAGGCCGCGGGCGCGCATCCCGCCCTCGATCCGGTAGGGCCCGCGCTGCCAGCCGCCGGACATCTCGGCCACCGTCGAAAGCAGGGTCCGGTGCCGGGCGCTGCCCTGGAGGAGTGCCATGCGGAGCGCAAACGGATCCTGGCTGCCGGCCTGGGCGATCTCGTCCAGGAAGCTCTCGTAGAACGCGTCGTTCATCGAATGCCCGACCGACCGCCAGAACGCGATGTTCACCGGGTGGGCCACCTTCGTGAAGGTCATGCGCCGGTTCGGTACGGCGTAGGGCTTCTCGACGATGCCCTCGACCGCGGAAGGGTCGACGGGCGTCTGCATCATCATGCTGAAGTAGCGTCCGATCGGGCCTTCACCGATCGTGCGCACCTCGATCGCGGTCGGTTGCCCCGCCGCGTCCAGCGCCGCGCGGAAGCGGCTGAAGCTCAAGGGCCGCACCGCGTCGCGGCTGAATTCCTCCTCCCGCGACCACAGCACCTTCACGGGCCGTCCGGTCGCCTTGGCGAGCAGGATCGCCTGCGGGAACGGGTTGCCGGCCTCGTAGGTGAAGTGGCGGCCGAAGAAGCCGCCGAGCATCGGAGAGTGGATGCGGACCTGGGCTGGCTGGAGCCCGGCGACCTTCGCCGATACGGCCTGGAACACCTCCGGCATCTGGTTCGGGAGCCAGACATCGAGGGTGCCGTCACCGTCGAAGCGCGCGATCGCCGAGGGCGGCTCGAGCTGCGCGTGGGCGAGGTAGGGCGCGTCGTAATCCGCCTCGACCACCTTGGCGGCCTTGGCGAAGGCACCGGCGACGTCGCCCTGCTCCTCGGCCACGTGGCCCGGATCGGCCGAAGCCTTGAGCGCGGCGAGCATTCCCTCGGACGAGAAATCGGCGGCGACCGTGTCGATGCCGCCGGGCTTGGGCGCTGACCAGTCGACCCTGAGAGCCTCGACGGCCTTTCGCGCCCGCCACCAGCTGTCGGCGGCGACGGCCACGGCACCCGGCAGGCGGTGCACCGAGTGCACGCCCGGCATGGCCCTGACCTCGTCCGCGTTGGCGAGGGTCTTCGGCTCCGTGCCGAGGCGCGGCGCGTGCTGCACGGCGGCGTAGAGCATGCCCTCGACCCGCTGGTCGATGGCGTAGATCGCGCGGCCCGTGGATTTGTCCCGCACGTCAAGGCGGGGAACCGGCTGGCGGATGTAGCGGAAGGTCGCCGGGTCGCGCAGCGGAACGGACGGGTTCGGCTTCAGCTTCAGCGCGTCCCCCGCGAGGTCACCGTAGGGGATGGCGCGGCTCGTAGCCGCGTGCAGGACGAGTCCGTCGCGGGTGGTGAGTTCGCCGACCTGCACCTTGAGCTTGGCCGCCGCCGCGCGGATCATCAGGTCGCGGGCGGTCGCGCCGAGGCGGCGCATCGTCTCGTAGCTCGACCGGGTCGAGAAGCTGCCGCCGGTCATGCGGATGCCGTTCACGACGGCGTAGTCCGGGCCGGGCGGCGCGCATTCGACGACGAAGCGGGACGGCGGTACGTCGAGCTCCTCCCCGACAATCTGCGCCATGCCGGTGGCGATGCCCTGGCCGCCCTCCACGAAGGGGCTGCGCAGCCTGATGGTGCCGTCCGGGTGGATCTCCAGGAAGGCGGACACCCGCGTCCCCGGCTTTGGCGCGAGGGCACCCGCCCCCTCCGCAGGGCCCTGGGCCTCGGCGCGGGCCGAGCGCGCCGGCAGGAGGGCGCTGAGAACGAGGGCGCCGCCGGCACCCGCGAGGAAGCGGCGACGGGATGGGGCAGAAGAGGGGAGGCGCGGATGCATAGCGGGCTCCTCAGGCGGCGGCCTGCCGCACGGCGGCGGCGATGGCGTTGTAGGTCCCGCACCGGCACAGGTTCGTCATCGCGTCGGCGATGTCGCCGTCGGTCGGGCGCGGCGTCTGCTTCAGCAGGGCGGCGGCGGCCATGACCTGACCGGATTGGCAATAGCCGCATTGCGGCACCTGAAGCGCGACCCAGGCCTCGACGACCTTTCGGCCGATCGCGTCCTGCTCGATCGCCTCGATGGTGGTGACGGCCTGGGTGCCGACGCTCTCAAGCGGCACTTGGCAGGAGCGCGTCGCCTGCCCGTCGAGATGGACGGTGCAGGCGCCGCACTGGGCGATCCCGCAGCCGTACTTCGTGCCGGTCAGCCCGAGCGTATCGCGCAGGACGAAGAGCAGCGGCGTCTCGGGCTCCGCGTCGACTGCATATTGGAGACCGTTGATCGTCAGGCTCACCATGGCAACGACTTCCCAGCAATACGCAGCCCCCGCGGCCATGCTTACGCAGCGGTCTTGGCACCCACCACGTCATAATTGCCTCGTTTTCGGACGTGCCGACGCGTCAGACGACGGCGAGCGGTCCCGCGGCCCGGCGGATCGCCCGCGGGACTTCTCCCTGGACGCGCAGGAAAGCCCGACGCATGCGCTCGCGGTGCGCGAAACCGGTGGCACCGGCGATCTCCTCGATGGGCAGGCGGCTCTGTTCCAGCATGTGCTTGGCAGCCTCGACGCGCATCACCTCGATCGCCTTGGCGGGCGAGACGCCGGTTTCGGCTCGGAAGGCCCGCGTGAACTGGCGAGGACTGAGGCAGGCGACCGCGGCGAGATCCTCCGTGGTCAGCGGACGCCGCAGGTTCTGCCGCGCATAGGCGAGGACGCTCTGGATCCGGTCGCTCGGCGCGTCGAAGTCGAGCATCGCCGAATGCTGAGCCTGCCCCCCGGCTCGGCGGCGCTCCATGACGAGGCCCCGCGCCACGGTACGGGCCACGTGCCGGCCATGGTCGGCCTCGACCATTCCGACGGCGAGATCGATTCCCGCCGACATGCCAGCGGACGTCCAGATGTTGCCGTCCGCGACGTAGATCTTGCCGATATCGAGGGCGCAGTCGGGATAGCGCGCGCGGAACTGGGGCGCATAGCGCCAGTGGGTTGTGGCGCGCCTCCCGTCCAGCAGGCCGGCATCGGCTACGGCGAAGGCGCCGAGGCACAGGCCCGCCAAGCGGCGTGCGGAGCGGGCCGCTTGGCGTAGGTAGGCGAGGAAGTCCGGGCTCGATTCAGGGAGGCTGATCCCCGCGGCGACGATGATCGTGTCGAAGGCGGACGGTTCGCTCAGGCGCTGGGTCTCGACAGCAGGGCCGCACCCCGATCGAACGAGGCCGCCGGCCTCTGACAGGAACCGGATGTCGTAGGCCGTGTCGGCGACATATCGGTTTGCGACGGCGAAGGGCGAGGTCACGGCCAAGCCCATGAAATCGAAGTCCGGGCAGAGCAGGAAGCCGATGCAGCGGACGCCAGCCATCGTGGAAACCTTCCCCTACCCCTCCGAGCCTGAGCTATAACTCTGGCCCTCCGCGAACTGGGACAAGCAGGTCGGCCGAAAACGAGGCATATTCGTCCGGGGCCGACGCTGATCCGCAGACCGCCGGGCGACGTCGTCCCTACCCATAAGGCCGTCGTGAGAGGCAGGGTTGGGTTGGAGGAAGGGCCGCCCGGTCGTTCGGCGGCCGTTCTCCGAGGCTGTCAGACCGCTTTCGGGCAGCCTCACATCGCTGGAGCATCGATTCCAGGGTCGTCTCATCTCGGCGGCCTGGCTTGGCGAGCAGACAGATGAGCGGACATTCCGCGTGTGATCCGGCCACCGGGGGCGGCAGTCTTGAAGCACCGGTCGAACGCTCGGTCACAACCGTGTCTTCCGACTCAGCAGCTCGCGTCGTCTTGTTCTCGGCACGACGAGCCACGGCGCGGCGTCGAACCGGCCCTCGGGGAGTCGTGTGCCTGTGGTCGACTGATCAGATCCCCGTACTTGTCGCGGACAGGTGTACGCGGGCGCGGGAGGCCGCGAGGTAACGCCCGATCAGCGCGGCGAAGGCGTCGGGCTTGAGGCCGCGCGCCCCGAGCGACTGCACGCTGACCTGCCTTCGCCGTCGGCTCACCCGGGCCTGCGACACCAGGCGCTTGGCCCTCGGCAGCGTGGCCTCCGGCGCGAGGGCCAGCGTCAAGGTGAGCCGTTTGCCGTGCGTGACCTGGAAGTCCGCCACGTCCTGCCAAACGACCGCACCGTCGAGGAGCGGCGAGCGCAGCGCGTCCGGCGTCAGCACCAGCAGCGGTATCCGGCCGCGTCGATGCACACGTGCAGCGTAGATCCCTGCCCACGCGACACCCGCCGCGGCAACGCCCACGAGGATCTGCTGGGCCAAGGCATCCTGCGCGATGCCGAGTGCGCGGGGGTACAGCAGCAGCGCAGCGCCGGCCCCGGCGAAAAGGAGGGCGAGGACCCCCATCGTCCAGACCATCGGAGAGCCGTTCTCATGCACCAGCGTCTCCTCGACCGGCACGGCCGCCGCGGCCTCTTCCAGGTACGTTCGCTCGGCAGCACGGTGCTCCCGGGCCCCGGTGAGAAAGTCCGCGCTGAGCCCGCGGCACAGGCCGGCCCAGTCCGCGACCAGGGCGGCCGGCCAGGCGCGGTCGGCCTCGGTCAAAGGACGGGCGGCACGGGCGAACAGCTCCGCGTCGAGCGGCACGCCGAGCGCCGCGATCCGCTGCCGGTCCGGAGGGTGGGTGTCGGTGGGGTGTGCCTGCCGGTCGTCGAGGTGCGACCCGGGGTCGGGGAAGCCGGTTGCCGGGATCGCGTCGAGTACGCCCGCCACGAGATCGTCGGGGGCCGCGTCGGGCTCGTCGAAGGCAGATCCGAGCGTCTCCCCCACCACGGGCCCGAGAACGCCGACCCGCAGCAGGGCGGAGGCTGCGGGCGGTGCTCCAGAGACGAGGGCGCCACGCCGGTCGGCCTCGAACTCCCGCGCCCGGCTCCAGCGCGCCACCGCCGCGTCGAAGGTCCCGAGGCTGCGATGGCCGACATACGCGGCGGGACGGGTGAGCAGATCCCCGGGGCCGGCGTTGCCCAGTGCGGCCAGCGCGCGATGCAGGCCGGCGTAGATCGGAGTGAAGCGCCGGCTGTAGGCCGTGTCTTCGCCCGCGAAGTGCGCGAGTTCGTGCCCGATCACTGCAGAAAGCTCTCGCCCGTCGAGCACGCCGAGATACGGGACCGGCAGGTACAGCGTGCGCCCCGTCAGCGTCTGACCGTTCGAGCCCAGGCGCACGGCGCCTTCGGTGACGAAGAACCCCCCGGTCAAGCCGACCACCACTGCGTCGGGGGCGAGGGCATCCCCGCGCCCGGCGAGCTCGCGCACGAGGCGCCACAGTCCCGGTGCCTCGGCCTCGTCGAGGGCGCGGCCGCGGACATCGATCGGCTCGGGGGTGAACAGCGCGAAGACCCCGCGCAGGCCGCGCACCGCCGCCACCGCGGCCCAGGCCGCAAGGGCGGCGATGACGAGGGCGGCGAGCAGCAGCTTGGCCTCGCCGGCCGAGAACCGCTGGGTGAACCACAGCCCGGTGGCCTCGAACAGCGCGGCCGCCAGCACCGCGAGGCTCAGGCCCACGATCTGAAGGCCGAGCAGCACCGGCAGCGCACGGCGCACGAGGCCGAAGCTCGCGAGCAGGGCGTCGCGCGAGCGCCGGGCCCACAGGCCCGCGGCGGCGGCGCCGCCGAGCGCGACGAGACCGGCCAGCAGTGCCAGCAGCGCGCCGCCCAGCGTCGCGGACGGCATCCACGCGCGAGCCCGGGCCAGCGGCAGATCGCGCGTGACCGCGGCCAGCGCCTCCTGAGCCCTGTCGACGGCCAGCGCCGCACCGTAGGCCGTGCGCGCGCCCTCGAAGCGGACCGAGGCGTAGGGGTCCGTCGCCGCCAGCAGGCGGAGCTGGACGACGGAGACCGGCAGCTCGACCTGGCGGCGCGTGACGTTCTCGGCGGTCGCCTGCCCGCGCTCGACCTCCCAGGCCCCGAGTCCCCCGAGCAAGGCCGGAACGCCGACGACCCAGGCGATGAGCCAGACGACGGGGGGAAGCCGCCGTTTGTTGCGACGGTCGTCATGAAGCGGCACGATCATCTGCCCCTCGGCGTTCCACACTCGATGGATGCCGGCCAGCGCTGTCCGGGCCGGCGTTCTTCGGGCCAGCACTCTCCCGGCGGTCCGTCAGCTCGGCCGCGCGCGACTCTCGTACCGCTGGCAGGATTCCAGATCGCGCACCGAGCGGTTGTAGGTGTCGTTGAACAGCCGCGCCGGCTGGCTCGGGTCGCCCTTCGCCTTGATGTCCCGCGCGACGTCGCGGCCGTGGCCGATCACGCTCGCCACGGTGTCCGCGTAGCCGGTGCAGGATGTGCTGGCTTTGGGGTTCATGCCGTCGAAGGTCGCCCCAAGTTGGCGGTTGGCCGTCGAGACGTCGCCCAGGGCGGCGAGGAACGGGGCTGTGTCGGCCTTCGGCCCAAGCGCCTCGAAACGCTGCACCGCCCGACGGAGCGCGAGGCTGGTCGCCAGCAGCCGGCGTGCCGGGGCGTCCTCCGGCAGCCTCGCCATCCGGCGCTCGTCCCGGGCGAGTTCGCGCTCGAACAGGGCGGTGCCGAAGGCGTCCATCGCCTTGGCGGCGGCTTCGACCCTGGGTACGAGGATCGTGTGCTGCTCCCGGGCGAACTTGTACCCGTCCTCCTTGAACTCCCGCATGGTCTGGTAGCGGGTCAGCGCCTTCAGCGTCGGGTTGAGCTCGCGCAAGGCTGCAAGCAGCCGCGTGGCCTGCGGGTCGATCTCGGGAATGGTCCCGGGCAGAGCGGCCGCCTTCTCCAACTCGTCGATCACCCCATCGAAGTCGACGATGCCGAAGTGGTACCACGCGTTGGCACCCAGCTTCGTGCCGAGCTTGAGCACGCGTTCGTTGTCGCGTCGGTACTCGGCGAGTTGCCGTTCCAGCGGGTGGGAACGCACGAGGTGGTTCTGCACCTCGGTGTAGGCGTTCGCCTTCGCCACTTCCTGCGCTTCGCGGCTCGGCGGGGGTGGCGCGACCCGGGCATCCGCGCGCGCAGGTGCCTGCATGGCAGGGGCCTGCATGGCAGGGGCCTGCGTGACAGGGGCCGGAGGCACGGCCTGCAGCAGCGCCTGGGAGGCTGGCGGCGGGGCGGGGAAGTCGCACCTGAAGGCGTCGACCATGCTCTTGCGCACGGCCTCGTGGGCCTGGGCGCATTGCTGGGCGACGGTCGGTCGGGCGGACGCAGTGCGGCTGACGGCATCGCGGAAGCTCTCCCGCAGCGTGCCGATACCCTGACGAATGTTCGGACGAACGGCCTCCGGCACGCCTGGGCTTGCTGCACACTGCGCGTATGCGTCTAGGAAGGCGTCACAGCTCTCGACACCTACAGGCGTCACCGGTGTCACGGCCCCGGCGGGCGCAGCCAGCACAGTGGCGAGACCGGCCACGCCGAACCGGCGACGTCTTCCCGAACGCTGACAGCTGCCACGCGGCATGCTCATCTCCTCGACTGTAGGGCTATCTTGGAATTCGAAGTCAGAGATTGCGCAGGGCGAGCAGCGGGACGAGCGCGGCGAGCGCAACTGGCACCGACCAGTATTGTACCGGCACCCAGAACAGCGCGTGACGACGGCGGAGAAGAACGCGCTGGTTCGTGGCCGGGTCGATGAGTTCGCGCGGCGGACGACCGTTCAGACGCCGGCCGACGATCCAATTGGCGGCTGCGGCGGCGAAGAGCCCGAGGCTGACGGCGAGAAAAGTGAGTTCGGGGTGACCAAGGGCCCGAAGCGCCGAGCCGCCCAGCGCCCCGACCGCAACCGCCGTGCCGATCACGACAGGGATGACCACGATCCCCCAACCCGACCAGATGAACAGCATCACCACCGCCTCAGTTTGATCCGTAGCCCACAGCCGAGGTGATGACGGAACCTGCATCGGCTGGACGCGATCCGGTCGCGCGTCCTGCGGGGCGCCCGGTTTCTCTTGGGCGCCAGAATGAGGCGTCGCTGTGTTCACGGCCGCGTGAACTATCTAGAAGAGCCGGTGCCTGTAGGTGCGGACCTTCGGAACTGGGCAGTGCTGTACCTGTGGGACGGGCGCGGGCACGACCGCCACGGCGGCATGGTCCATCAACGCCGGCCTCGCACCCATCGTCGCCCGGCTGCGGGCGAGCAGCGCGGCCCGATCTGAGCGACGGCTTGTCTTGCGCACTCAGACGCGAACTTAGGAACGCACGAGGCCGCGCGACAGGTCAGGGGGTGGAGCGGCGCCGTGCAGCGTCTTACCGCACCCGTGCCCCTGCACGACCCGACGCCGGAACGCGATGCCATGGGAGCGGGGTCGGGCCTGCGGCCGGCCTCGATGAAGGAATGAGCCTAGGCCGGACTCGGTGCTTCCTCCGTCGTGACACGAAATTCGGCGAGATGGTTGGGACCGAACGTGAGTGTCAGGGGTACGTCAGCGGCATCGCGACCATAGGCGATGAGGATCCGGCCGATACGTGAGCTGTTGTTCCGGGGATCGAAGGTGTGCCAACGACCTCCAAGGTATACTTCCATCCAGGCGGCAAAATCGCCCGGGGCATGCGGCAGGGGCAGGCCGATGTCGCTGACATAACCGTTGCAGTACCGTGTCGGGATGTTGAGGCAGCGGCAGAACGCGATCGCCAAGTGAGCATAGTCACGGCAGACGCCCCGCTGCTCTTCGAACACGTCGAAAGCTGTTCGGGTCGCGCGCGCGTGCTCATATCCGAAGACGATCCGATCGTGCACGTAGTCGCAAATCGCCTGCACCCGGCTCCAGCCGGGCGAGAGATGCCCGAACAAGTCCCATGCGATGGACGACAGACGATCGGTCTCGCAGTACCGGCTGCCGAGGAGAAACAGGACGCTGTCCGAAGGCAGTTTCTCCACTGCGATTTCCGGAGCGTCCGGCTCCCGCGTGTCGCCGCTGCCGTGGTCCCGCACGATCGTGTCGGTCTTGAGGGTGAAGCGCCCTGCCGGAGCAACCATGCGATTGCACCAATTCCCGAAGCTGTCGCGATAGCCGTCCAGCGGAACCGCCGGACTCGTGATCAGGTAATCAGGCCGTTCGAGATCGGAGAAGCGCGATGCATGGACGTTGAGCGTCGCAATGACGGGGGTGGGCTGCGGAAACTCGTAGGTCATCTCACAGCCGACGAGAATGCGCATGGGCTCCGTCCTGAAGAGCGAGACCGAGCTCGGCGTTGACCGATTGCACGCTGCGAGCCCTGGCCCGCAGGGCGTTACGGACCGGCCGTCTCGACCTCTCGTAGTATCTGGATTGATGTTTGTGCCGAGAGCGGTCGAAGGCGCAAGCGGGTGCTGCGTGAGCCATCGATATTGTGCGCAGGCACTGCCTGCGCGGAGCGTGGCCCCCCGCGGCGCTCGCCCACGCGCCGACATCCGGCCCGTGGGAAAGCACCGCTAGGGAGCCATGACAGGTTAGAAGTCCATGCCGCCCATACCGCCCATGCCGCCGCCGGCTGGCATGGCAGGAGCGTCCTTGCGCGGAGCCTCGGAGATCATCGCCTCGGTGGTCACGAGAAGACCGGCGACCGAAGCCGCCCCCTGGAGCGCAGCGCGGACGACCTTGGCCGGGTCGACGATGCCGGCCTGGAGCATGTCGACGTACTCTTCGGTCTGGGCGTTGAAGCCGTAGGTCGAAGAGGCGTTGGCCAGGATCTTGCCGGCCACGATCGAGCCTTCGACGCCCGAGTTCGAGGCGATCTGACGGATCGGGGCCTCGAGGGCCTTCAGCACGATCTTGATGCCGGCCTGGACGTCCGGGTTGTCGTTCGAGAGGCCCTGAACGGCCGCCTTGGCGCGCAACAGCGCGGTGCCGCCGCCGGGGACGATGCCTTCCTCGACCGCCGCGCGGGTGGCGTGAAGGGCGTCGTCGACGCGGTCCTTCTTCTCCTTGACCTCGACCTCGGTCGAACCGCCGACACGGATCACCGCGACGCCGCCCGCGAGCTTGGCCAGACGCTCCTGCAGCTTCTCACGATCGTAGTCCGAGGTGGTCTCCTCGACCTGCGCCTTGATCTGCGCGATGCGGCCCTCGATGTCGGACTTCTCGCCGGACCCGTCGATGATCGTGGTGTTCTCCTTGTCGATGCGGACGCGCTTGGCACGGCCGAGCATCGGGAGCGTCACGTTCTCGAGCTTGATGCCGAGATCCTCGGCGATCATCTGGCCCTTGGTCAGGATCGCGATGTCCTCGAGCATCG
>NZ_JAKSYP010000135.1:0-601 GCF_022829625.1 Methylobacterium sp. E-046
CAGGTGGATGCCCGCCGCCCGCGCCATCTGCGCCAGGCGCTGGATCGCCCCCTCGATGTCCTTGCCCGCCACCATCATCAGGTCGGCCATCTCGTCGACCACGATCACGATGTACGGCAGCGGCGCCAGGTCCATCGCCTCGTCCTCGTACACCGCCTCGCCCGTGTGGCGGTCGAAGCCGGTCTGCACGGTCCGGGTCAGCACCTCGCCCCGATCCGCCGCCTCGGCGACCCGGGCGTTGTAGCCGTCGATGTTGCGCACGGCGATCTTGGACATCTTCTTGTAGCGCTCCTCCATCTCGCGCACGGCCCATTTGAGGGCGATGACCGCCTTCTTGGGGTCGGTGACCACGGGGGAGAGCAGGTGCGGGATGCCGTCGTAGACCGACAGCTCCAGCATCTTCGGATCGACCATGATCAGGCGGCACTCCTCGGGCTTCAGCCGGTAGAGCAGCGACAGAATCATGGTGTTGATCGCCACCGACTTGCCCGAGCCGGTGGTGCCGGCCACCAGCAGGTGCGGCATGCGCGCGAGGTCGGCGATGATCGGCTCGCCGCCGATGTTCTTGCCCAGGCACAGGGCCAGCTTGTGCTTGCTCTCC
>NZ_JAKSYP010000137.1:0-4238 GCF_022829625.1 Methylobacterium sp. E-046
GCGGCTTCTGCCGGCTTGGTTCGAGGACTACAACACCATCCACCCGCACTCCGGCTTGCGCATGCTCTCGCCCCGAGAGTACCTCAGCCGGAGTGCCTAAACCCGCCCGCTGCCTGTCCGGTCAAACAGGGTGCACTCCACGCGGTATCCTCTCTGCGGGCCGTCATCACGACCTACGGGGATGAGGTGACCATCTCTGCGCTTCAGTGCGTGACCGAGACCGGCGACGGAAATCCGCACATGTTGAAGGGCGTCCTGATCCGAGCCCTCGCCGAGGTCCTGTCCCAGCGGCCCATGTGGCGCGAGTCCGGAGACGCGCTGTTCCGCGCCTACGATGACATCGACTACCAAGAGCAGATCGACCTCGCGCATCAAGACGCGCGGGTGGGCGTGAGCACCCCGTTGAGCGCTCTGACCCGCCGGCTCGGAGCTTGGCTCGATGAGCGCTCGCTACCGCTTAGCTCCGCCAAGATGGCTGTCGCTGCCGAGTAGCATGTAGACCGGGCGAGCCGTGAGGGTATGGCCGCCCGGTCGGTCGCAAACTTAGCAGTTATCGGCGCCGGGCTTCACGGGCTGACCCTCGGGGGCTTTCTTCGAGCCGTCATCCTTCATGCCGGCTCCCGTGTTGTTCATCGCGCCGACCGTGCCGGGGGACTCCGCCTTCGCGCCCGGGGTCACCTTGCCAGTCGAACCCCCATCGACATTCGAGCTGCTATCCTTTCCGGTAGCCGCATTCGTCGTCGTGCCGACATTGCACGGTGCAGCAACAGCAAGGCTCGCTGACAGCGTGAGCATTGTGGCGGCGGTGGCGATCTTCAGGATCTTGGACATGTTTCCTCCGGGTTCTTAGACCCGAGGAAAGAGCATTCGATGATCGGAGTTCCAATCGGCGCCGTGCGGCAACTGCTCGTGTTGAGGTTGCTTACCCCTTCCGCTCCCGGAACCGGATCCCGGCCCCGCCGCCGTTCTCGGGGATGAACTCCAGGCCGGCTGCTTCGAGAGCGCGCTCGATATCGGCCAGCGTGCGATCGTAGGGCGTCCGCTTCCCAGCCTCAAAATCGGCAAGGGTCTTCTTGGACACGTTCGACACCTTCGCGAGGTGATCCTGCGTCCATTCCAGAAGCGCGCGGCCAGCTCGGCACTGGTCCCGTGTCATTGCCATTTTTGCGCAACCCTACGCTTTTGGAGTTGAGTGATCTGGGGTGAAGTTATATCAAAAGAGCAAGGTTGCTTCAAGCGAGCTTTGCCATGTCCCTCCAGCGCCGCATCTCCTGGAACGCCGCCCTCCGCAATGTGCGCGACGACCGCGCCAAGATCCCCGCCGGCATGCTCGGCGCCCGCGCCCTGGTTCAGCTCGGCGCCCGCACCCGCCCCCTCGTCGTCGCCGGTCAGTACGACCGCGCCGCCATCATGGCCGCCGCCTGCAAGGCTGGCGGATCAGGCAAGGTCAGCGAATGAGCCAAAATCCGTCGACCGACGATGCAGCCGTCCCCTCCTTCGCAGGCTGAGATCCGGGAGCGCGCCTACGAGCGCAAGCGCAAGCGCATCCAACGCGTTGCGTCTTCAAGGGTATCGAACACCGGAGCACGCACACCTGCCAGCCGCCCTAATCCGACCTCCATAAACCAAGCACCCCGACGCTCGTGCCAGGGTGCGTCGAGACGCACCAGAACCGCCACGAGCAGCCCGTTGACCATGGCAAGCATGCCGGTCTGATCCGGGCTTCGGGTGTCGACGGAGATAGACTGGAGAACGACAAGGGGCTCGACGTTGTCATGGCCCACCAACTACCCGCCCTGGACGCTGCTCAGCCACGGCACCTGCCGGCGGCCACTCCAACGCGCGTTCCTGAGGTGGAGGTAGTTGGGATTGAAGCCACAGTACGCTTTAAGTTGCTCTACGTCCAGGATCGTCAGGACCCGGTGCTTCAGCGTGATGAGGTCGAGCCCACGCAACTCCCGTAGCGTGCGGCTGACCTGCACGTCCGATAAGCCCATTGTGTCGGCGACGTCGGTCTGGGTGAATGGGAACGCGTAGCTGTTGTTGGTGACACGTCCCACCGCCTCCAGGCGCAACAACAGCTCGCAAAACAGGTGCGCAATCCGCTTATCGGCCTGCCGGCTGCCGATGTTGACCAGCCACTCGCGCAGCACAGCTTCGTCGACGAGGGCACACCACATCAACGCCCGCGTCACCTGTGGATGGTGAGACGTGATCTCCTCAATGGCTTGCCGGGGGATCTCGACCGCTTGGCAGGGGGAGATCGTGCCGATGGCATGGTCCATCTGGTCGAGGATGAACACGTTGAGGTCGCAGAAATCGCCCGGCACGAAGAAGGCCATGATCTGGCGCTGGCCGTCCGGCAGGACCTTGTAGCGGCAGGCGTAGCCGTCGAGGATGAGATGCACGTTGCTGGGAACATCACCTTCCTGGATTAAATCCGTCCGCGCTCCCACCTGCCGCACCCGCGGAGCAAACGCCCGCAAGGCCGCGCGATCAGCCTCAGTAAGTTCCTCGAAGCTCTCAAGCTTGCGGATTAGCGCATCTTGCATCGGACCACGGCTGCGAAGGATGATCTCTCACCCTATGTCCCACCTGGGACAGAAATCCCCATCATAAGACGGATTTTTGCAGCCATCAGACGGTAAGTGGCTGAAGCCGTAGGACAGCTCACACCAAGATACACCGGAACGGAGCCTCGAAGTGCCCCGATCGGGTAGAGAGCGCTATAGTCTCCGTCGGCGCAGCCGCGGTCTTAGACACTGCGGGCGATGAGGATGCTGTCAGAGATTTCCTTGCTGCAGCCGTCGTTGCGACTCTTCTATCCTGAGCCACATCGCCGTGATCGCCAGCCTAGTCGCGAACCCGTAACGGCTGGCAGTGTTGAGCCGCAGCGTCGTTAGGCCTCTGAGCAGGAGGGGCTTAGATGGCGCGGTTTGACCTGACGGACGCGCAGTGAGCGAAGATCGAGCCGCCGTTGCCGACAGACGTGCGCGGTAAGGAGCACGTGGAAAATCGGGGGGTACTGAACGGGATCTTTTAGCAGCAGCCTGAGATCAATGACGTGTGTGTCACTTATCGGTATGCGCTCAATGCAGTTAACGCAGGACTAGTCTCGGCATAGCCTTTCTGCGGCATGGTGGCCCTCGAACTCATTCGCGCCCTAGCTGGCAATGCCACAGTCGGTATCGTCGTCACTGAGGCGGCAACTGGGCCGCCCGGCCCAACCATCGGTTATGCCAACGCCGCCTTCGGGCTTCTCGTCGGGCGCAGTCTCGACGACATCCTCGGGCAAAGTCCGCGTTTCAGCAGGTTAGAGAAACACATCGAACTGCCATCGACGCGTTCAGGCGGGCTCTTGCCTCCGGTGAGCGCTTCCATGGCTATCTCACCAACTACCGGGCCGACGGCACTAAGTACCGCGCCGAGGTCGATTGCCGCCCGTTGCGCGCCACTGATGGACGCATCGAAAACTTCGTTTCGTTCGAGTGAGAGGTGCTTCGGCACACCGGCCGCCCCGTCACCAGCGTAATCGGACGCTACGAGCCCCCCAGCGTAAGTAACGCCTCGTTAGCCGGACTGCTGCGTGCACTCGACGTGTTTGAACACGCTTGAGTTGAGTTCCTGCGGACAGAGTGCACGGACAATCACGGTATAAAGCAGTCATATGACGGTTTATTGCTTTTTTGTTCAGACATTGTGTCTTTTAACGATTAAGTAAGATACATGAAACAATATTGTACTTAAATTTATACTTTAAAAGGTTCGGCGGCGACCTGAAGGCACTCGTAGCTGGTCTCCGTGCCGCTGTCGAACTGCCGCTAACGATCGCCAGGAGACGATGACCATGTTCGGTGGAACGCGGACGCATGCCGATCTCGTCGCTAAGTTCGACGCCTTGAACCAATCGCAAGCCGTCATCGAGTTCCAGCCCGACGGCACCATCCTCACCGCCAACGCCAATTTCTTGACGGCGGTGGGCTACACCCTGTCCGAGGTGCAGGGGCAGCACCACGCGATGTTCGTCGAGGCGGCCTACCGAGATAGCGCCGAGTACCGCACCTTCTGGAGTGACCTGCAGCGGGGCAGCTTCAAGGCCGCCGAGTTCAAGCGCGTCGCCAAGGGCGGGCGGACCGTCTGGATCCAGGCGAGCTACAACCCGGTGCTGGACCGCGCCGGACGGGTCGTGAAGGTCGTCAAGTTCGCCGCCGACATCACCGCGCAGAAGCAGCGCATGC
>NZ_JAKSYP010000140.1:0-798 GCF_022829625.1 Methylobacterium sp. E-046
CGATGCCGATGCCGAGCATGAAGCCACCCAGTTGGGCCAGCAGACGGGCGGCGAGTTCGTGGTTCGCGTCGGGCTCGGTCATGCCTTCCGCCGCCTGCGCCTCGGCTTCTTCGGCATCGTCTTGGCCAGCACGTTCCGGATCTCGCGCAGGATCAGGTCGGCGGCGATGGGGTCGTCGGTTTCCTCAGCCACGTCGACAAGCATTTCGATGATTTTGAGGGCTTGATAGGGGTAAATCAGGGCTTCGGGCTTGTCGGCCAACGCCTCATCCCTCCACCGGGAAGCCCATGATATCGGCGGTCTTCACCATGGTCCGGCGCAGGCCAAGCGTCGTGGCCTTATCCGCCAGCAGCTTCTTGGCCTGCAGATGCATGTCGATGGCCTTGCCCACGTCGATCCGGTGACCGGACTTGAATGCGAACGGCTTGGCGCCCTCGTCCTTCAGGTAGGTAGCCGTCGCCGTCTGGACCTCGTCGTCCGTCACCTTGGACTTCCGGCGCAGGTCGCCGACGCTGGAGATCTCTTTGGCCCTGCCGAAGAGCTATGCCGGCACCAGCGCAACAAAAAGCCCGGCCTTTCGGCCGGGCAGTTAGGGTCCCGTTGCACGGGGACATCAAGATCGAAGCTTTGGAGAGTCTCGACCTCGATTGGGGAATTAGAAGTCGCGCTGAACGCGGACGCGGATCTGGGAGACGCCGTCCGAGGTCGTGGTGCGGACGAGGCCACCGGCGTTGATCGCGGCGACGCGCGAGTAGGCGGTCGGATCCTTGTCGATGTCGATGACGCGGCCGTTCTTCA
>NZ_JAKSYP010000141.1:0-527 GCF_022829625.1 Methylobacterium sp. E-046
TGCGCGAGGCCGGCACGACCGCTGCTCAACATGGGGTGGGCTCGCTCAGCCTATTGCACCTCGCAGATATGACGAAGCCTAAGCCGCAGGCCTGCGAGGTGAAGATCGACGGTGAATGGCGTGCCGTCAGCCTCACTGAGGGCGCTGTCGATCACGTGGCAGCCGTGACACGTTGCCCGGCCTGACCCGGAAAGGTGATGATCCTCGTCGCTTACAGGTGGCCCACTGTCCGCCGCATCATGTTGCACCGGAGGCCACATACCGGCTGCCCTTTGAAAGCAGACACGTACTCTGGCACGCCCTCGCCACACCCGCAGGCAATTGGATAATGCCAGCTCAGTCGCCATCATCCTCGGCCAGAGCGTCGTCGTAAGCGTCTAGCAGCCCCCCGGCTGAACAGCGGCTTGCGGGCCTGAAGCCGCTCCTCGTCCTCGCTGTGGAAGGCGATGCGCCGGTGGCCCGCGCGCATCGCCCGCTCGAGGTGCACGTCGTCCTCGATCATCAGCGCCGCCGTGGAACTGCCCGCG
>NZ_JAKSYP010000142.1:0-6753 GCF_022829625.1 Methylobacterium sp. E-046
GCCCGATGACGGCAGCGGCAGGGACGTGTTCGTCCATATCTCGGCTGTCGAGCGGGCCGGCATGCGTAGCCTGATCGAAGGGCAAAAGGTCTCCTACGACGTCGAGGCCGACCGGCGCAGCGGTAAGGAAAGCGCCGCCAATCTGAAGAGCGCCTGAGCCTTCCCGATCCGGGATCGTCTCATAGTCGAGCGTCGAAGCTCAGCTAACCTTCCTGAAGCATCCTGCATCTCGGCCTGCATCGCGTATCTGGTGCTTGCCGTGAGGAACGGCACTAAGCCCCGCCAGCCTGTGATCGGATCGGGCAGCGGGGCGGAGCCGGTGTTGATCTACAGCGGAGTCGGGCAAACCAGCATGGCGAGGGCTGTCACCGCGGTCCGGAACGCCCTATCCTGTGGCCCAGATTGACCTTGTAATTGGCTGACCACGGGGGAGGCCGCCACGGCTGCTGCGAGATCGATGCTATGACCACTGTTGAAGCAATACGGGCCAGCGTTCGCGTCGCGCATGTAGGCGTCGACCGCGGCGACAATCTCAAGGCTGCTGATCGTGCCTGCTTTGCGCAGATCGGCGACGGTCGAGGGCTTGGTGGGCATGCCGTACAGATAATCGAGGCCAAGGGTCTCGCCAGCCCGTGAGCAGATCGGACAACAGGGTTGAGCTGCCCATCGACGTAAGCCTTCGTTAACCACCGTCTCGGCACGTTGCTCGCTAGCAGCCTGCAGGTGCCGTCATGAACCGTGCCCGTTCGCTTAGTATCGACGACCCCGCTCTCGATTGCCCCGTTCCGTCGGAGACCGTGGGCCGGCTCGTCAAAGCCCATCCCGATGCAGTACCCCTCCTCCTCGACGGTATTCCGGAGGCGACCCGGGCACGGCTCGCCGTCTGGCTCTACGGTCGCAGCCATACCCATGAGATCGGCGTGCGGGTCGCGGCGACGTGCGAGGGTGCGACCCTGCGCCGGGCCGCCGGTCTCGTCGGCAATGTCCTCTACGACCTATCCCGCCGGCCCTACACGGCGCCCAGCCATGGCATGAACGGTGGAGGTGGACGGCGGCAGGTCAGTCTCGGCGGCTCGCGCAGCACCACAGCCCACGCGGTCGCTTGATGTCCCGCTATTCCCACCCCGTTGAAGCGCGATGAACGTCCTCAAGGATCTGCTGACCAGCTTCAGCCGGACCGTCATGGCCTATGCCGGTGACGAAGCGCTGATGCAGGCGGAGATCTCGGCCGCCGCCAACGTCATCGTAGCTGACGGCGAGGTGGCCGGTGACGAGTTCGAAACCGCACTGATCGGTCTGCGAGCCAACCCAATCATCGAGAAGGGCTACGACCTCCTGATGCTGGAGGAAGCGCTCTACGAGGCGATCGCGCGGGCGCGGACCCGAGCGGGTCGGGTGGAGAACTTGCGTCGGGTCACGGCGATCGCCGGCCGTCCGATGGAGCAGCGGCAGGATGCGTTCCTGGTGGCGACCGATGTGGCCGATCACGAAGGCATCAGCGACATCGAGGACCGGGCGCTCACCTAGATCGCCACGGCCCTCCTCGTCAACAAGGCGGCGCTGATGCAAACCGCGGTGGCTCGGCCTACGCCTGTATAGTCAGCTCCGGTATAGCGGCGTCATCGTCCCCGAGCGTGCCGATCAGTCGGCCACTTCGCCTCGCCAAGACGTGAGCAGGATGTCGGTGCCTGATTAACCTCGTTCAGAGCACGGCCAGCGTGAAGCGGCTAAGGCGTCGCCATGGCAAACCGGCTCATGACCCTCGACCTGTTCGACACCCTCGACATCGTCGACGACGACGTGGCGGCCGTGGTGGATGCCTATATGGCTGATCCGACCTCCGGTTTCGTCTCGTTCGGCGAAGGCTATCGCATTGACCCGGCTGTCGCCGTCGCTGATCACCCTTTCGCCAACACGCTGATCCGTCAGCCGTGGGCAAGCCCGGAGCTTCGGCGGGCTGCCGTCCGTGCCGCTATCATGCTTGCCCAGCCAGAGCGACTGTAGTGCTGGAGTGTGCTCTTGACCGCATGGCTTAGCGCCTTCCTACCCGGGTTGAGCCGCTCTAATGCCAATTGCCGTCAGACGATCGTCGGAACCTAATTTCCGCCTCAGAAGCAGCTACATGGGGCTATGCCTGTACGCCATCACCTCCAGCACGTTATCGAAAGTGCGATCGATTTTGCCATCATCGGCACCGACCTGAATGGGGTCGTCACGGACTGGAATGCGGGAGCAGAGAACATCTTCGGTTGGAGATGCGATGAGATAGTTGGCACATCGGCCGAACGTCTCTTCACAGCTTTAGACCGTGCTACAGACCGGCCCGACGAAGAAATGCGTCTCGCGGTCGCCGATGGTCGAGCGAGCGACGAGCGATGGCATCTCCGCAAGGACGGAACTCAGTTCTGGGCGTCGGGCGAGCTGATGCCCCTGCGCATCGAGGACGGTACACACCAAGGCTACGTCAAGATTGTTCGCGATCGCACACGCCAGCATGAGGCTGGTGAGCGTCTACGCGAAACCCGAGATCGGTTTGAAACACTCCTTCAGACCGTCGAGACAGCCTTCGCTATCGTTGAAGTCAAATTTGATGATCAAGATCGTCCGGTGGACTATCGCTTCCTTGAAGCCAATCCAGCCTTCGAGCGCCAAGCAGGCGTCAACCTACGCGGGAAATGGGTCACTGAATTCGCTCCAAACCTAGAGCGCTTCTGGTTCGAGACTTACGGACACGTCGCATGGACCGGTGAGCCGGCGAACTTCGAGAGCTATGCCGAGGCTTTCGGACGCTGGTTCGATGTGCGGGCTATCCGTGTCGGTGAGCCTACTGAGCGGCAGATCGCCATCTTCTTCAACGACACCACCGAGCGGCGCGTCGCAGAAGAGCGCTTGCGCGCGAGTGAGGCGCTTGCACGAGACAACGCGGAACGCGTTCAGCTGGCTCTGGCAGCTGGTGCGATCATCGGCACGTGGCACTGGGATCTGCCCACCGATCGGTTCACCGTGGACGAGGGGTTCGCACGCAGCTTCGGGCTCGATCCGGCGCTGGGTCGAGAGGGTATTCCACTCGCCCAAATCGTCGCGACGGTTCACCCCGACGATCAGGCGGGCCTAGCTGAGGCAATCAACGAAGCGATCAAACGATGTGGTGCCTACGTGCATCAATATCGCGTGCGGCGCACCGATGGCAGGTACTACTGGATCGAGGCGAGTGGACGCGTCGACCATGACGTGGACGGCACGCCGTCCAGCTTCCCAGGCGTTCTCATAGACATCGAGGAGCGGCGCACCGTCGCGGCAGAGCGTGATCGCGCGGCCGCGGAGTTGCGCGCACTCAACGAAACCCTCGAGCAACGTGTGGCCGAACGGACAGCCGAGCTGATGCGTACCGAGGAGCAACTGAGGCAATCCCAGAAGATGGAGGCCGTAGGTCAGCTCACCGGCGGCGTGGCGCACGACTTCAACAATTTGCTTACCGTCATCAAATCATCGACCGACCTGCTCAAGCGCCCCAACCTCGCTGAGGAACGGAGGACGCGCTACATCGCGGCAATCTCCGACACCGTCGATCGAGCGGCCAAGCTGACCAGCCAACTGCTCGCGTTCGCGCGGCGACAGGCTCTACGGCCCACCGTGTTCGATGCCGGTCAAAGTGTGCGCATGCTGAGCGAGATGGTCAGTACCCTGACCGGGGCGTGTATACGGGTCGCGACGCATGTGGATGAGGAGGCGTGTTTCGTGAACGCCGATCCGAGCCAGTTCGACACCGCACTCGTCAACATGGCCGTGAACGCCCGCGATGCGATGGACGGGGCCGGGGAAATCACGATCCAGGTCAAAGCGGTCGAAGAGATCCCGGCTGTCCGCGCGCATCCGGTAGTTGCGGCGTCGACTGTCGCCGTTTCGATCAGTGACACCGGCCGCGGCATCGCACCCGGGGATTTGGAACGGATCTTCGAGCCGTTCTTCACGACGAAAGATGTCGGTCAGGGGACCGGGCTTGGGCTCTCTCAGGTGTTCGGCTTCGCAAAACAGTCGGGTGGTGAGGTGATCGTTGACAGCGTGGTCGGGGAGGGCACGACGTTCACGCTCTATCTGCCTCGCGTGTCCGCACCGGTCGAGGTCGTCATCGACCATGATGAAGAAGCGACCGCCGATGGTGGGAACCTGTGTGTGCTCGTGGTTGAGGATAACCGGGACGTCGGCGACTTTGTGACCCAGACCCTCAAGGAACTGGGCTATCGCACGAACTGGGTCGAGAACGGACAAGCCGCGCTGCTAGCCCTGGCCGAGGAGCCAAACGCGCACGAGATCGTCTTCTCGGACGTGGTGATGCCGGGAATGACCGGGATCGAACTCGGACGCGAAGTGCGGCGCCTCTACCCCGGCTTGCCAGTCATCCTGACGAGCGGCTACAGCCACGTTCTGGCCCAGGAAGGTGGGCACGGCTTCGAGTTGCTTCAGAAACCGTACTCGGTCGAAGCCTTGTCACGGGTCCTAAGCAGGGCGGCATCCAAGCGTCGGGGCAAACGCTCGACAAGAGCTTGATGACTGCTGCGTGGATCACCCTTCCTACCTGAAGTGGGATGGCTGGCCGGGCAGCCGTATTATCACAACTCGCCCTGCCGGCTCCTGATCGGATCGAGCGTCAGGGCTGTTCAGCCTGCGCGCTTGGCACTCCAGCTGCCGCTGCACTCGACCAAGCCGCCAGACGTGCGCCATGTGCCGTTGCCGCTGCCCTTCGCGGTCAGACTGCCGGCGATCGGCACCTTGTTCGAGCCCTTGATGATCGTAGCCCGCACGGTGCCGCCAGCCGACACGCTGCCGTCGATGTCGACCTCCTCCCCGGAGATCGCGGCATCGCTGTTCTTGATCTGCACCCGATAGCTCGTGCTGGCCGAGCAGGGTCCCTCAGCCGTAGTGGCGACGATGGTCCAAGATCCGTCGAACTGGTTTGGCACCCGCACCTTCTTCGTAGCTGCATTGGTCGGGTATGAAGCGCTGAGCAGAAGGCACGCCGTAAGGATCGAGACGGGGATACGGGTCACAGGCAGCTCCGAGGCACGCGCCGTCGGGGCTGACTACGCCTCTGACATACGGCGACAGCGGCTAGATAGTTTCAGCTGTGATCGTAGATATTGCATCCGATCGGTCAAGCTTGCGGACAAGCTGAACCGTTTCTCGCTTTGCACTTTCCCTGTTAAGCTAATTGTCCGTTCCTGCACATTGAGGACGATCGTCGCTTTATCGAGCTGGCTGCTGAAACTCTCTTCTAAAGAGGACCGTATGGGATAGCCGACGCCCTGTTGTGGGCGCTGCGCCGCGGCCGTGGAGTTCCCAAGCCTTTCTGGCTTCGGACTGACACGTCCGCCGAACTCAGGAGTCCATGATGAGGAAGACGACTTTCTCGCTCGCCGCTGCAACCCTGCTCGGCAGCCTCGCTTTCGGTGTCGGCACGGTGTCGGCAGCCCCGATGTCGGTGAACGGCCTTCAGACCGGCCAGTCGGAAGTCACCCAGGTCCGTATGATGCGCGGCGACCGGATGATGATGAAGAAGCGCATGATGCGGAAGAAGATGATGCGCCGGCACATGATGAAGAAGCGGATGATGAACCGCATGTGAGGCGCTCACCTTCGGCGTCGGAAGGGCTCCTTTCGGAGCCCTTCCTTCATCTACCGCCCCGCCTGATCAATGAGGCCGACGCCTTGTCCCGCACCTATAGGCTCGCAGCGGTGCCGTGTCCTTCGTACCCGGGGTGCTTCCGCTGGGTCGTGTCGTCCTCGGATGGCGTCTTCTCCGAGCAGTCAGCGTACCCGTACGCGACCAAGGCCGCGGCCATGATCGTGGGCCGGATCAGAATGGCCGATCTCAGTGCAGGTCGACCACAAACGGAACCGCTCCTCCGGCGGCAGGATTGAGTGTCATCCCTTGCGGTGATGGAGATGCCGAACCATGAGCAACCCCGGCATGCCCGACCCCGGAGGACCCAATCTGCCTACCCCCGGTGAGCCACCGCCGACCGAACCCATGCCCGGAGATCCGCCGATGCCGCAGCCCCCTGCAGATCCGGTCCCGGGTGACCCGGTCGGTCCAGACATGGTGCCAGGCGATCCGATCGGCCCCGGCACGTTGATTTAAGGGCTCGCAAGCCAGCGATCTCCTCTGCCAGCCCATGAACGGGTGGCGGGCCGAGCCGCAGCCTTAAGAGAGTGCCTGCGGATACAACGATAGCGTACCCGAGTAGGTATTGGGCTTCAGCGGGCAGCCGCTATGCGATTTCCGGTGTGACATGGTGCGACGGACGTTGGCTCCGCTGTAGGCGCCGAGGATCATCACCTGTCCGCGGCAGGCCGGGCAACGTTTCACGGCCACCACGTGATCAACAGCGGCCTCAGTGAGGCTGACGGCACGCCATTCGCCATCAATCTTCACCTCGCAGGTCTGCGGCTTAGGCTTCGTCATACCCGAGAGGTGCAATAGGCCCGGCGAGCTCAACCCATGTTGAGCAGCAGTCGTGCCGGCCTCGCGCAAATTGGCGGGTGTCGGATGTTCATCGGACATGTCAGCTCTACGCTAGTGGTTGCAGCCGCGTAGACCGAACCGGCACGGCTTCTAGAGGCTGTTACGGACCTGCGGCTGCGCCAGTTTCGGAGGGATGCAGTCCCGTCACGCCTATCCGTCTGATGTCAGCGATGAAGAGTGGGCGCTGGTCGCCCCCTACCTGACCTTGCTTCCCGAAACGGCCGCTCAGC
>NZ_JAKSYP010000147.1:0-10941 GCF_022829625.1 Methylobacterium sp. E-046
CGCGGGCAGTTCCACGGCGGCGCTGATGATCGAGGACGACGTGCACCTCGAGCGGGCGATGCGCGCGGGCCACCGGCGCATCGCCTTCCACAGCGAGGACGAGGAGCGGCTTCAGGCCCGCAAGCCGCTGTTCAGCCGGGGCCAGCCCTACCGGACCCACATGGAGTGGCGCGACGCGGAATGCGCCTACTTGGGCACGCGGCGCCTCATGGCGCTCGCCCGCAGGACCGGGCGGGCGGCCCACATCCTGCACGTTTCCACGGCCGAGGAACTCGCCTACCTGCGCGATTTCCGCGACGTCGCCACCGTCGAGGTGCTGGTCAACCACCTCACCCAGGCGGCGCCGGACTGCTACGACACGCTGGGTGGCTTCGGCGTGATGAACCCGCCGATCCGCGGCGAGCGTCACCGGGCGGCGGCCTGGGCGGCCGTGCGCGACGGGACCGTGGACACGGTCGGCAGCGATCACGCGCCCCATGCCCGGGCCGCGAAGGAGCAGCCCTGGCCGGATTGCCCGGCCGGCCTCACCGGGGTCCAGACCCTGGTGCCGATCATGCTCGACCACGTGGCGGCCGGGCGGCTGTCGCTGGCGCGCTTGGTCGACCTGATGGCGGCCGGGCCGGCCCGCGTCTACGGCCTCGTCGGCAAGGGCCGGATCGCCGCCGGCTACGACGCCGACTTCACCCTCGTGGACCTGAAGGCCCGCCGCAGGATCGAGGAATCCTGGATCGTCTCGCCCTGCGGCTGGACGCCGTTCGCCGGGACCGAAGTCGTCGGCTGGCCGATCGCCACGATCGTGCGCGGCCGCCCGGTCATGCGCGACGATACGGTCCTGGGGGCGCCCATCGGCGACCACGCGCGCTTCCTCGCCTGACGGGGGCCTGCCCTCAACCGCCGCAGGTCTCCTCCACCAGCCAGGCGGTGAGGATCGCGACGGCGTCGAGGAGGTCGTCGATCGCCATGGCCTCGTCGGGATTGTGGCTGCCGTTGGCGTTGCGCACGAACAGCATGGCCATCGGCACGCCGGCCTTGGCGAAGGCGGCGGCGTCGTGGGAGGCCGGGCTGCCGAGGGGCCGCGTCGCGATGCCGAGCGCGTCCGCCGCCGCCGCGAGCCCGTCGCGGATCCGAGGCGCAACGGCGCCGACACCCGCCTCGGCACGCGGCCCGAGCGCCACCGTGACGCGGCGGCGCGCCGCGATCTCCGCCACGGCCGCCAGGAACGCCTCCTCCAGCCCCGCCAGCGCCTCGGGCGTGTAGGCGCGCATATCGAGGCTGAAGCGGAACTCGCCCGGGACGGTCGTCAGGCCATGGGCTGCGGCGTCGGTGTGGAACCGGCCGAAGGTGACAGCCATCGGGCAGCCGGCCGCCTCGCGGTCCGCCCAGACCCGGTCGAGGGCCAGGGCGATCTCGGCGCCCGCCATGGCCGCGTCGCAGCGGAAGCGGCGGGGCGTCCCGACATGGTCGTAGCGCCCGCGGATCCGGACGTCGGGGTAGCGGACGTTGCCGGGTATCCCGGTGCAGAGACCGACCGGGATCCCCGCCTCCTCCAGGCTCGGCGCCTGCTCGATATGGACCTCCAGGAAGGCGTGGAGCGCGTCGGCGTCGAGGGCGGGCGGGCCGCTGCGCAGCGCGTCGGGGTCGCCGCCCTCCCGGGTGATGTGGGCGGCGAGGCTGAGGCCGCTGTCGATCCGGACCGCGTCGAGCGCCCCGTCGGGCAAGGATCCGAGCGCCGCCCGGCTGCCGATGTAGGAGACCTGGAACCAGACGCTCTCCTCGGCGCGGATGCCCAGGACGGTGATGTCCCGCGCCGGGGTCAATCCCATCGCGCGGATGGCCGCGACGGCGGCGAGGCCGGCCACCACCCCGGCGGCCCCATCGAAGTTGCCGCCGTGGGCCACGGTATCGAGATGGGAGCCGATCAGGATCGGCGGCAGTCTCCGGTCCCGTCCGGGCAGCGTCATCGTGGTGTTGGCGGCCGCGTCCCGATCCGTCGCGAGGCCGAGATCGGCGGCGCAGCGCGTCACCACCGCGTGCGCCGCGGTCTCCTCCGGGCTGTAGGAGGCCCGCGTGAACCCGGGATCCGTCCGGCCGCACCGGGCGAGCTCTTCGAACAGCGCCTCGACCCGGTGACGCTGCGCGCGGACCGCGGTGGCGATCGCCGATACCCTGCCCATCCCGACGCTCCCGGTGCGCGGCTCCGGGGCGGCCGCGACGGCGCCACCCTGCCACTTCCGTGCCGCCCACGCCGGAAGGATCCTTGCCGCAGGCGCGGGCCGGGCCCGCATCAGCGCCGCCGCCGGCTGGCTCGCCCCGGTCCGATGCCGCCCGCGCTGGCGAGGCGCTTCACCACCGGGCACCTTGGAGTGCGTCACCGGGCCCGGAAATCGGATCCGAAGGTGATCCGCATCAGCAGCCGGGAGTGGCTGCAATGGCTCCGGCGGGCCGATCGATCCGGGGCGCCTGCGCGGCTCGGCAGCATAGGGGGCAAGACGGTTCACCCCGCGGATAGGGGAGATCCACGGAGGCAGGGCGTGGACACGGAACCGGGACGAGGGTGCCCGGGGCAGCGGGCGACCTCGACCGAAGCGACCCCATGAGAAGCCTCGCGGGTGGTGGCGCGCGGACAGCTATGCGGCGGCGGTCTGTGATCGGACGGCATGACGAACGCGTGATGCCTGTTTTTGCACCTTGCAAGCCCGCCGAGATCCGCCTCTTATGCTGCAGATCCGGGAATGAAACCAGATTTCGGAGTTCCGCGATGATCACCAGAACTTCGGTACTCGTTGTCCTTATCCTGGTGGGGAGCGTGGCAACGACCCCGGTTCTGGCCTGTGGCGACAGCGAAGCGGGTTTGTCCTGTGATGACAGTGGTTCCGGCGCTGAGATGGGTGCGAAGTGGATGCTCAAGCGCGTCGTGGCGACCGTCGACCGCGACGGAGCTGCCGCACTGATCAAGTTCACCAAGGGAACGGACGGCTTTCGCACCGCCGACACCTACGTGTTCTGTGTCGGACCGGACGGGATGATGAACGCCCATCCCAATCCGATCCTGCAGGGCCATGACGTCCATGACCTGCACGACAAAACCGGCAATTATTTCATCAAGACCATGCTGGAGACGGCCAAGTCCGGGCAGATCTCCTCAATCCGTTACCTGTTCCCGAAACCCGGCGGCACGATCGAGGAACCGAAGACCACGTACTACACGAGAGCGGGCGATCAGATGTGCGCCGTGGGCGTGTACGATGCCGACGTGGCAGCACCGCAGGCAACTACCCCTGAGGCGCGGGTAGCGAGCCTGAGGGCGAAACTCGACGGCGAGATCCCGGCCTCAGCGAAGGCCGATTGGACCGCCTTCCTGGAAGCCTTGAACGCGCAGAGCGACGCGAAGGCTGCTGCGGTCGCGGAAGCCCGGCGTAACCTGGCAGCCGCTGCGACGGCGCTGACGCCCACCGTGCCGAAGGCGGCGGCTGCCCAGTAGCCTGGGCTGAAGAGGTCCTCACCTTGTCTATGGCCAGCTTTCTACCGCTGACGGAGGCGGCTGCCTTCACCTGCGGCTGTGCGGTACTGCAAACTCGCTGGTTCAACCCAGAGCGCGTCAGCATCGTGCTGGTGGGCGTCGCAGCACTGCTCGCCGCCGGGCTGCTCCTCGCTTGGACCCCTGAGGACATCTGCATCGATGCGGGTGCCCTCGACGCGACTGCCGCATGGCCCCCTGTAGCCGAAGCGGGCCTTGCGTGCAGGTAACCGCGTCGGCTCGGCGACGGCGCTGGGTTCCCGCGACCACAATCCGACGCTCAACACCCGATCACGAGGCCTGCTTGAGGTCGGAAGCCGTCGATCGCTCCAAGCGAACCGACCCGCACCGCACGTCGCAATTGGAAGGTTTTCCGTCAGAACCGGCAAGCCGCACGAAAGTCTGATGAAATGGCAGCTAATATGTATTTTTAGTGGGTAGTTAGAAGCCAATTCAGGCACATTCGCAAATTTGGGGTTAGATATTGGTGGGGTAATTGTCTGACTCCTCCCGCATGCTGCAGTCATGCCGCTGCTGTCCTGCCCTCGTTGAGTCCAGCGATGCCTCTTTTGAGCCTGATCTGTCTCGGCCTCGGCCTCGGCTTGGCCGCAGGCGCGTTGAGGGTGCCGCAGCGCAGCGCGCTTCTGGAGCGGACGGGTGGCAGTCTCATCGTGATCGGCCTGGGTCTTCTCGGATCAGGCCTGCCGCTGTTCAGGTAAGACCTCAGGCTTGATCTCTCCGAATCCGAGAAGCGACCGATAGGCTGAGGCGGTGAACGGGGCGCAACCTTTGGGCCTCGCGCTGGTGTGAGGCGTCAAGCGGGCGGATGAACGAGCGCGTCGCAGCGCGCAGCTTGGCCGACCGCCGGGATCCCTTCTCTCCCATGGCCGCCGGCGTGGCGCTCGCAGTGGCCGGCCTCGTGCTGATCGCGGCCGGTCACGCCGTCCCGCATCACATTCCCGAAACCGGCTTGGAGCGCGTCACGTATTTCGGCTGCCGTTCAGGCACGACACAGACCCCCGCCGACCCGTGACCGAGCGGCGAGGCTGGCCACGCATGTCTGCCCTGCCGACGTGGACGTGGCTGGCGTCCGAAGCCTTGCATTAAGTCCGCGGGCCCTACCCCGTTTCCGCTGGGGGTTCGGAATGTGTGCGTACGCTGGCTGATCAGGAACACCCCATGAGGAAACTACTCGCGATCGCCGCGGCGCTGGCCGTGTGCGCGGGCCCCGCCGTCGCACAAGCCCATCAGCCGGCGCGTGATTGCAATCAGGATCCCGAGACGACGGGCGCGCTGCCTGCCGATCCCCGCAGCCTCTACATGCCCGGCGAGCGACCGGTCAGGACCGATTCCGACCCGCCTGAAGTCAGCTGGCAGGACGAGGCCCAGGGGAACTCCGAGCAGCGCCGGCGCGATCTGCTGGCTTGCGGGGTGGACTGACGCGCTCGGCGGCGCGCGATCGACCCGCATCAGGCCTCCTCGGCCCTCGGCCTGTAGCTCACGATACAGGCGATCTTGTCCGCCTCATCCATCTCGATCGTTACCGCCAGCGTGTCGCCGTCAGCATCCTCAAGCACCAGACAGAGGGTACGGGGGTCCTCGAACAGGCCGACGATCCTGAAGACCGGCAGCGGCCCAGGATACGCCTCCAACTCCGCCTCAAACTCGGCCCTGGTGGTCAGGCGGAAAACAGCGGCCGGCTCCGGCATCTTCGGGCGGGCGGCCTCCAGCCGCACCGTCTCGGCCAGCTGGTCGATGACGTAAGCCCGATCCGAGCGGTTCCAGGCCGCGACGAGGGCCTCGCCTCGAACCGATCCATGCTGAATGCGTGCTTGGCCGTCCGCCATGTGCCTGTCCGTACGAACTGGGGCCGATCAGAATAGCGGCCCATGTCTCCTTATCGAGCGGGATACGCAGTACTAAGCCGGCCGATGCGTTGCCGGAGCGCATCACAGGCGGCCTGATCTGGGACACAGCACCAGCGAACGCGGCGGCCGGTTCGATAACCCGGCTCTGGCACCCTGCCTGTGGGCCGCGTCGCGTATCGGCCCGACCGCTGGTGAGATCGGACGCTCCCCCGCCCCGTGAACAGATCGGGGCGGGGCCGAGCGGCCCGCTCGCGGCAAGGGGATACACTCATGCCGGCCGGGCGCGAGCGGGTGCTGTCGGACGAGGCTTTGGACCGGCCGCCCGCGAGCTGTTCGCCGAGGTGCGGGCGCAGCCCCCACGTGAGGCGCTGGGCAAGCCTGTCGGCGATGAAGCCGGCGATGTCGGCCTCGATCTGCTCGGCTGGTTGCTCGATGCCGGCGACGACGTTGGACACGGTGAAAGCAGCGATTGAGGCGTCCACGATCCGGCGGTGATGCGTGGCGGTTTGTCCCAGCCGCTGCACGCCGGGATACCTGAGCACGGTCGTCCGGTTCGCGGGAGTGGCACCACAGCGACGTTTGGCGCCGCGGTGTCCTCTCTCACGACCCGGAGCCATCCGATGATGCACCGTCGCGACATCCTCACCACGATGCTGGGCGCCACCGCCGCCCTGGCCATCACGCGTACTGCCGTTGCGCAGGTCACCCCGGCCGGCGCGATCCCGTCGAGCGTCTACCTTCAGATGGCCACCACCGGCGGCCTGTTCCTCGAGAACACTGCCCGTGACGCGCACGAGAAGACGACGAACCCGGCGGTCAAGAAGTTCTCCCGGGCGGAAGTGATTGAGCAGGTCAACCTCTCGCGCAAGCTCGGCGCCTACACGGGTGGTGCTCCGATGGCGGCTGCACCGGCCGGTCCTGGGGGCCTGATCGGCGGCCTCGTTGCTGCGCCAGTGGCTGTGGCAGGAGCTGCGGTTGGCACCGCCGCCGGCGTGGCAGGCGGCGCGCTCGGGATCGCACCGCCGCCCAGCGGTATGACCACGGACGCGCAGAAGGCGCAGATTCTCTCCCAGCTGACCGCGATGCCCCCAGGCCCGCAGTACGACGCCACCTTCGTCGCCAACTCCTTGCAGGGCCACCAGGAGGCGCTCGCCATCCATGGCGCCTATGCTCAGTCCGGCGAGGATCCAGGGCTGCGCCGCGTCGCCCGCGGTGCGCTGCCGCTGATCAACCTGCACATCTCCCAGCTGTCGCGGATGCAGGGACGGGCTGATGGCTAGCAGGGTGATGGTGACGACTGGATGGGCTCAGCCGATGGTGGGCGCGTCCGGAAGGTTCTCCAGCGGTAGATCGGCCAGGTCGGACTTGGCATGAGCTCGGTGGCGCGCGGCCATTGAACCGCGCGCTTCGTGCATCGGCATGAAGGCAGCGAAGCCCACAGGCTGGGTGATGTCCCCGTAGATCGCCTCCATCCCCCCGCGCATGTGGTAGCTTTCGTGCCAGATGCCGACGCCTCGGGTATCTCGCAGGAAGTCCTTCCACCACTGCCGGTGCGGCTCAGATTTTGCCCAGGCGATCAGGCTATTCATGTCGCGCCAGTACCAGCGCATACCGACATGCAGCGGGCGGAAGCTGAATATGATGTTGTTTTCATAGTGCAGCAGGCCGTCCGGCATTCCAGCACCCGCCCTCTCGATCTTAGGACCAAATCCGAGGAGCGCCTTCACACCGTAGAGCGCCCGAACCTTCATCCCCAGGTAGATTACAACCATGTCTGGATAGGCGGAGAAATCCGGAACAACCTTTCGACCGCCATGTTCCATGGCCTTTCTCCCGAATACGCAGCGACAACCAGTATCCGAGCGTTGCCCTCGTGCCAATGATCCAGCACCCACTTGAGCCCTGATTATCCGCGTGGGCGCAATCCGCAGGCGGTATCAGGCAGGTAATGATTCAGGCGTAGGGACCCGGCGAACGGGTCGCCGAGCGCCCTGCGCCTGGACAGCGTGTGCCGCCGTCGGTGCTCGGGGCGATCGTGGCGCAACTGGCAGGGCCGGCACATCGTCGCGCGCGGCAGCGGCATGCCGCGGCGCACCCCATATCCGTTGCAGCGCACACGGGGCTTGGCCCTGCGCTGAACGGAGTACCCTATGTCCACCCTGAAAGACCGTGCCGCTGCACGCGTTGTCCTCGTGCCTGAGGCTGTCGTGCCGGGCTACAGGGAAGCGATGGCGCGGCTGCCGCGGGTGCAGATCACCAAGCACCGCCCCTCTGCGGATCGGGATTTGCCCGCAGTCGGCTCGTTGGGTTGATGTCGCAGATCTGCCGGTTGCAGGACAGAACTCCTGTTACGCTCTTCATGCCAGCCCTACCTTAGAGAAATTGCCCCTTGGGGAGCCCTGGACCGTGCAGTGATCGGGCTCAGCAGGAACATCGCCTCCCTCCGGACCGTTTCCTCCATAAGCGCGCAGACTGATCATCTGTCGCCGTGGAAACGATAACCGAATAAATTTTCAGGAGGCAGCCATGGGCCTGTTTACATCCGATATCAAATCTTTGGACGAGCTGTTCGTGCATCAGCTACAGGACATCTATTACGCCGAGCAGCAGATTACGAAGGCTTTGCCAAAGATGATTAGCAAGGCCACCAATCCGCAACTCAAGCAAGGCTTCGAAGCGCATCTGAAGGAGACTGAAGGCCAGATCAAGCGCCTTGAACAGGTATTCCAGATGCATGGTCAGAAGCCGAAGGCAGTCGATTGCCCGGCCATCGACGGCATCATCAAAGAGGCAAACGAGACCGCAGGCGAGATCAGCGACAAGGAAGTGCTCGACGCGGCGCTGGTGGCTTCGGCTCAGGCCGTAGAGCACTACGAAATCACGAAATACGGCACCCTGATCGCCTGGGCGAAACGGCTTGGCCGAGATGATTGCGCCGGCGTGCTGCAGCAGACGCTGGATGAGGAGAAGGCCACGGATCAGAAGCTGACCGCCATGGCCGAGAGCAAGATCAACCAGAAGGCTGCCTAGTACGGTCTAGGTCGGGCAGTCGCGTGAGGGCCGGCGCGGCGGGAAAACTGGACTCCGCGGGCGCCGGCCCACGGCCACTACAGGCGATGTGACGTGATCCAGCTCGGCGCCAGGATGTCGCCGGCGTCCGTGATGATCCACGGCCGGGCGTCGCTGGTGTCCATCGCTTGGGTTGCAGCGGCGAGTGCCGCGCGCAACGTCGGGAAGCGACGGCTCTGCACGGTGTGGGCCGGGTCATGGCTGGACCAGAGGGTGAGGTCCGCGGGCTTGTTGAGATCAGATAGCGTCATGGGTGTGCGTTCCGCTCAATCAGAGCGGGGCCTGTGCAGGGCGTGTCAGAAAGGGGCGGCAGCCTGTAGGCGAAGGTGCCCGACCTATGGCCGTCCTGCGCGCCCGTCCTATCAGAGATGGGCGTAAGCTGCTGCGATCTCAAGCCGTCCTGGACCATGGCGGAGGCACGACGATCTCGACAGTCTGGCCGGTGAGTGGGTTGAGGATCAGCATGGCCGCCAGTTTCCGGTGGGCGTGCCGGTAGAACGTCCACGCGGGCGACAGGATTAGGGCGTTCCGTGCCTTTGCGCACAGTTGATGAAGGGGTCGCTTACCCTGGCTCCCGGTCCGATCAGTGCCGCAGCGCCTTGATCCAGGCTTTCACCGGGCCCACCACGACGGCGACATATGCCGCCCTCGTCGGTGCCCAGCCATGCATGGGCATGTCGGCGTGATCCGGACGGACTGCCCTCAAGGCGGCAACATAGGCGCCCTCGTGCGCCGTGCATTCGCCCAGCGCAGTACGCAAGCCGCCGGCTCGGCTGCCACGCTCGGGGCATCTACCATAAGCCGCGCGCACGCATCCGTGCCACGCGGCTCCGTGGTCGACAGATCAGTCGGGTCGACCGCCCGGGTCGAGGCCGGTTCCGCGCCTGCAAGCGGAGGAGCAGGGCCGGGCCCGGGATGAGCGCCGCGCGGGTCTTCACGGGACGCGGTCCGATGCTGTGCCCGACAGGGCGAAGGCCAAGTCGCTCGTCGCATTCTGAAACTCAGTCCCGGCGACGCTGCCGGGCGGGACCACAAGACTGGCGAGCCTGAGCCCGAGCGGCAGGCATCGGCGGACGGTGAGCGCCGGGACGAGCATGGAGGGCGCCTCAGGGAGACGCCTGCACCGTAGCTGATCCCGAGGAGTCCCGCTGCCGCGGCGAAGGCACGGCCCCTCCGAAGGCGCGCAGCCTCCGCTCAGCGGGTGGATGCGGTGTTACTCGCAGACGCGAACGCGGCGGATGTGCTCGACACCGTAGGGATCGATGTAGCCGCGACGCTCAACGTGGCAGACTTCCTCGACGTAGACCGGCGGCGGGGCGCGGTAGACCGGCCGGCCAGGGTAGTAACCGTTGTTGGCCGACGCGATGGCGCCGCCGACGGCCAGGCCGCCGATCGCGCCCAGTGCGACCGCGCCGCCGACCCCGATGCCGCCGCCGGCCTGGGCGACCGGCATCGTGCCACATAGCGTGAGAGCAACCAGGGCAGCAGCGCCAGCGGCTTTAACAGATCCACGCATCCCTTGATCTCCACCACGTGCAGACGCCCCCACGCACATCAGCAGGGTGGGGGCGATCCACCGGCACGGGCCGGTGCGGCCGCGGATGAGCGACCACGGTCAGGGTGCGACGGGCTCGTTAACGAGATCCCTACGGGGTCCTCACAGTGACGTGTTCAGGCATACGGGCCGCCGAACAGGTCGCCGAGCGCCCTGCGCCGGAACAGCGTGCGTCACCGCCGCCGATGCTCCGGCTGATCGTGGATCCTGTGGCAGCGCCGGCACAAGACTGCGAGGTTGGCGTCGGCGTTGTTGGCGGTGTCGTGATCCCAATGCGGTGTCGCCAGGATGATCCGGATCCGGCGAGCGCGACCGAGCTTGTCCGCCCCTGATGTGCCCGAATGCGGCGGCCCATCCACCGCGCCAGCGATTGACCTCAGCGTCCCACCAGCGGCCGTCGCCGCGGTGGCACACCATCTGTCCCTGCGGCCAGCCAATGGGGCAGAAGTAGCGGTGCTCGGGCCGGATCGGCAGGACGGGGCGAAGTCCCCGATGAGGCGCACTCCTTTTTAGAGCCGCGGCTCCCGCCGATTGTGCCCTCGCCGCAACACCCCTCGGACAACTCGGCGACAGGCTGCAACCAAAGCGACACCAAGATGTTGTGCCGCTCAGCCGCGCATAGCGCGATGTATTGCCCCTAGCTGATCCACGTTCACCGACGGTTTACTATGCGGTCCTGCCGCATCATCGATCGGTGTGTCCGTAAAACTACAGCCAATTTCGTCAGGGATCGGTAGCTTTATCGTCAGATCGAAACGTTGGACGGACCCCGATGACCAAGCTGCTGACTGCACTCGCCGCCTTCACGGCCCTGACCGCTGCCGCCTCGGCCGCCGACCTGCCGCGCCGGGCCGCCCCGCCGCCGGTGTTCACCCCCGTCCCGGTGTTCACCTGGACCGGCGCCTACTTCGGTATCAACGCCGGCTACGCCT
>NZ_JAKSYP010000148.1:0-418 GCF_022829625.1 Methylobacterium sp. E-046
GTGGCGGGGCGGGTCAGGCCGCTAGAGAGTCAGTGAGCGGCGGCGCGGTGAGTAGCCTTGGCGACCTGCCAGGTGGCCTTGAGAGCGGAGGACATGGCCTCAGGCACGGGACACGCCGCAGCGCTCCTGAATGCCGGTGGCAGCCTTGCAAGCGGGGGGCCATAGTGGGGGGCGGTGGGACTGGCCGGGGAAGACGGAGGGGGGGGGGCGGGGGGCGGGCTGGACCAAGGGCCGGGGGGCGGGCGGGCCAGGGGGGATTTTGGGTGCGGCGGCCGAGGCAGGGCGGTCGATGCCGGTCCAGGATACGGGGCGATGGGACATGACCGGCACCTAGTGGTGTAAATCTCACCACTAGTGGTAATGCCGGCACCGGTTTGATGTCGACCACATTCGGTGATAAAATCACCATATGAAGCCG
>NZ_JAKSYP010000152.1:0-3547 GCF_022829625.1 Methylobacterium sp. E-046
CGCGACACCGGCCGGAACACCGGACCCGCCGAGATCCCGGCCGCGTCGAGCCATTCCCGCACGAGCGCCACCGGCCGGACGAACCGGCCGTGCGGGATCGCCTTCTCGAACCCCCTGCCCTCCTGGTCGACCTTGGACCGGCGAACCGTGACCCGCAGGCCCTCGGGATCCTCGCGCAGGTCCTCGACGTTGAGGGCGACTAACTCGGATCGACGGAACGCCCCAGCAAAGCCGAGCGCCAGCAAGGCCCGATCGCGCTTGCCGGTCAGGGTGTCAGGTGTCCGCGCCAGCAGCATCTGCAGCACGTCGACCGTGGCCGCGGCCTTCTGTGTCGGGGCCGTGCCGACGCGGCGCCGGATACCCTTCATAGTGGCGCGCACGTCCTCGTCGTCCGTTGGGTCCGCCGCCTTCGCCAGCTTATGCCCGTACCGGATCGCGGCGAGCCGACGCCCGATGGTCGAGGAGGACCGCCCGGCCTCAGCCTCAGCCGCGAGGAAGCCCGCCACAGCCTCAGGGCTCGCCGGCAGGGCCCGGAAGCCGTACCGAGCGCACCAAGCCTGGAAGACCTGCACGTCGGAGCGGTAGGCGCGGACGGTAGAGTCCGCCTTGCTGGCCTGCTGATAGGCGCGGACTATCGCCGCAGCCTCAGCCGGTAGAGTGTCCACGAAGTGTACACTTCCGGTGGGCAGGGTCTCGGGCTCAGCCATCGGAAAGCTCATAGGCGTCGGGGTACATAGCCGCGATCCGTCGGTTCACGCTCTCACGCAGCGCGGCGCGCAGCCGCTCGTACTCTGCGAAGTCACCCGCCTTCTGCGCCTTCGCCATTTCGACGTGCAGCCAGTAGGAGCCGCCCGGCTGGATCCGGTCCCACTGGTTCCGGTGCTTCCAGGGGTCGCCGAACTGCGGGGGCTCTAGAAGGGACTCCAGACGCCACAACGGCTCGGTGCCGTCCACAAGATCCACGCGCATCCGACCGAGCGTGTAGGAGCGGACGTTCAGCAGGTTGCAGTAGACGATTGCCCCGCCGGGCCTCTCACTCTTGAGCCCCTTCCACCAGAGCCGAGCCGCAACCCTGTCGGCCGCCCGAAGGATGGCGACGCGGTGGCGCTTCTCCACCCGGTTCAGGCCCGGATAGGCGATGGGGCCGAGATCGGCGACCGAGAACGTGGCTTCGGGCGACGCCAGGAACGCCGCCTCAATTGCCCGCTCTACTTTGCCCGGCCCTCGGCTCATCGTCGCCGCCCCGTAAGTGTTTCCATCTCACACACCTGTCGCAAGGGAAACACTTAGACGCTGCTGGGGTCAAAGGTGGGGGAGCCGTCCCCCACCCTGCCGCCGGTCAAGGACTGCAGCACCTGCGGGTATGCCGCATACAGCCCGACCAGCAGGTTCCGCAGGCCGGCTTCCGTCGCGTCGTCGCGGAGCGGCAAGCGCACGGCTTCCAACAGTCGCTCGTTTGCGTCGTCGGCGATCAACCGAACGGCGGCGCGCAGCCCGTCGGACAGCGGCTTGGGTGTTCCGGTGCTCATGGCAAAACTTCCGAGAATAACGGTTATCGGAAGCTACAGCGTCATCAAAGCGCCAGCAAGCTAGTTTACGCGTGTTCGCGTGGAAAAGTGGAAGCGTAAGAGCGTGGGCTACGGAAGGAGGGCGAGCCGAAGCCCGCCGGTCACTTGGCAATCTGCGGCCGACCCTTCCGAGCGAACTCTCGGTTGACCATCTCGACCATGTAATCCTGGATCGTCTTGCCCTCTTCGGACACCATGGCCTTGAACTGGTTGAAAGCGCGCTCGTCGATCCAGGCCGACAGATTGCGCTTACCGATCCGGTAGCTCGGTAGAGCCTTCGAGGCAGAGGCGCTCGGCGCTTGGGGCGGGGACCCCGACTCAACGTCGGTCTTAGCGACCTTCGGCACTGGGGCCGCCGTAATCTCGGCTTCGTCCTCAGGAGGCGGCGTGAACGCCGATGCTTTCTTTGCCACGATCTTACGCTCCCACGTTTCTACGGTTCTACGCGTCAGCGAGCTTACGCTTTGACGGGTCTGCGAGCCCAAGCGTACTGCGGACCCACGCGAACAGGGCGCGCGCTTCCTCGGCCGCCTTACCTTTTGGCTCAAATTCGGTTGCGGCGAGACCACTGGACATCGAATAAGCGAAGTCAGCCCGGGTCATGAATTTGTGTGGCACCAGCTTTAGCCCGTAGCCCTGCACGGCCGCCTCGCCCTCGTCCGCGACCTTCTTCGAGCTGGCCGGCACCTGACTGAGCATTACCCAGCCGGCGTCCATCTTCTCTGCGATCCGGATCGTGCGCTTGACTGCGCCCAAGGTCTCCAGATCGAACTGCGTTGGCTTCACAGGCGCGAGGATGAGATCCGCCAACTCAGACACGGCCAGCGCGGTCGCCTCGGCTTTGCCGGGGGTATCCACGATCAGAAGGTCGGTTTTGTTCGAGGCCGCAATCTTGATGAGCCGGGGGAGGGCGTCCGGATCAATCTCACGGACGATCGAAGGCGTCTCGGCCTCACGGCGCTCGAACCATTTGTGCGCCGAGCCCTGCGGGTCCGTGTCGATGACGGCCACCGAATACCCGGCCTGCTCGGCGCAGACCGCAAGGTTCAGGGCCACGGTGCTCTTTGAGCTGCCGCCCTTCTGGCCGATGACGCTGACGACCTTCATTCATGCTCCCTCTGCACCGCGACTCACGCTCTCACTAGTCCACCATTTAACCCGTAAAAATGTTTAAGAACTGACGCTCTTACCTTCCTACGCGTGAGGAGCCGCGCTTATCTGTCCACGCTCATACGCTCATACGCTCATACTTTTCTACTCGCTTACGCGTGCGCGAGGCCGGGCGAGCCGCGATGATATGGCCGCCCGGCCGTTCCAAGCCGTCCCTAAGCTGAAACGCTTTGTCGAGTACCTGCTCTGCTAGCGAGGCGCCATCGCTGTATCGCCCCAGATCCAACTCTTTCTGCGAGGCAGCGACGCTCCAGTTCGAGGCAGGCAGCAAGCGTTGGTCCGATGCGTTCTTTCACAGGGACGCCCGCCCGGGATTTGATCACACTCGTGCTGACAGGGTGGTCGGTCAGCACTTCTAGAATGGCTTGTTCAAGATCGCTCAGAGATCGCATTCCGATGGCTAAGCAGGATTGCCGCCAAGACCGCGTTCGATCGCTCACAGTCCCGTCAGATCCAAGTTGGCGGCCAAGGTTGTGACGAGGAGCATGACTGTGCGAGTCAGGTGCTGTGGCGCTGAGCTTGCATCGTATGCGGTATCAGACAGCGTGCGGTGATCCTCCGGCATGCCCCTTACTTGGTCCCGTACATCGCCGGACACACACTACGATCTCATCGCTACCGAGGATGGTTTGGAAGTCGGTCGCGTCATGAAGAACCTTAGCGGCCCCAACGCTGATACGTGGTTCTGGGCCTGCACGGGGTGTCAGCACAGTGAGGCTGATCGGAAGCCGCTCGATGGTGAGGTGCAAACCAAGGACGAGGCAATTGCGGCCTTGTCGGAGGTATGGGCCGGAGCCAAGGCATAGGGG
>NZ_JAKSYP010000158.1:0-707 GCF_022829625.1 Methylobacterium sp. E-046
GCTTCACACCCAATCCGATGCCCTTTCCCTCGTCGACTTCATTCCGATCCATCGACCCCCTCTCCCCCGACCCCGCCGCCTCGATGGCTGCGTTTAGCGCCAGCGGGGACCTCCGATATCTCCACTCGATCCTACACTCGATCCCTTCCCGACTCGCTTCCGTTCTCTCAACCCGCCCTCCCCCGTCGCCGCCGCCTCGATCGCCGTGTTGGGCGCCCGCAGGTGCGTCCGCTCCCCCTCGCACCCGCAGCGTGGCTGGCCGCGTGTGGCCCCAGCGGGCGCTTGCGCTCCGAGATGTCGTTCACCGTCTTGATGGGGTCCCCGATCGTCTGGGTCTTCTCCGACAGGCTGACGATGTTGCCGGCCACTGCCGCCGCCTGCTCGCGGATCGCCTCCATCGCCTTGGCCGTGTCGGAGACCGCCCGCAGACCCTGGCGCGAGGTCTGCGCCGTCGCCTGCGCGGTCGCAATCACCTCCGTGGCCCGCTTCGAAATCTGCGCCCCCGAATGCGTGATCTCGTCCACCGTCGCCGCCGTCTCCTGCACCGCCGCAAACTGCTCCTCAACCGACGCCGCCTGCTCCTGCGCCGACGCACGGATCTCCGACGCAGCCGCGTTCAGGTCCGCCGTCGCCGCACGGTTCGTCCGCGCAAGATCCGAAAGCCCAGACACCATCGCGTTCAGAGTCCCCGATAGACGCCCGACCTC
>NZ_JAKSYP010000180.1:0-70021 GCF_022829625.1 Methylobacterium sp. E-046
CTCTGGCCCTGTGAGATCAGCACATCCGCCTGCCGTAGCTTGGCAACGATCTCCTCAGGCTTCGGGTGTTTTGCCATCTTGTCCGTCCTCCTAGCTCAAAAGCCATACCAAAGGGCGGACCACTTCAATGGGGGCTGATCAAAGCCATGTTGGAGCTCGGGCTATTGCTCTCTCTTGCCGTCGCCGCGGCGGGCATCCGTTCCGGTGGTATAGGCTTATGTTGGGCGAGATCGACCCGGCGAACGTCGGGGCAGTGTAGACGCTACGCTCGGCAAACGCTTGGTCGGCGATCTCGACCATCACAGCTCGGATCGGCCAGTGGCGGGAGGCCGAGGCGCCGACATCGGTGTCGTTCTGGACCAGCAGGATACCAGTGCCATGGGCGTCAACAAGGGGCTCCGGATTGATGGCCTCCCCGGAGGGCGTAGTCTGAGCACCGGTCGTGCAAGCCTGCCGTCACGTTGCCTCGTTCTCGCGTGCCTCGCCAGTGGCAGTAAGGCGGTCGGTCAGATCCTGTAATTCCTTACGAAGGGCGGCTAGATCCCGGTCGGCAAGACCGACACGGCAGACGACGGATTGCTGCGCCACCGACACCTTGGCCTCAAGCCCGATACCGGTCTTCGTCAGGGCGACGAGCACCACACGCCGGTCGGTACCCCGCGCGCGGGTCACGAAACCTGCCGCTTCAAGCCGGTCGACGAGCGGGGTAATGGCATTGGGGCCGAGCCGTAGCCGTTCGGCCAGTGCATGAACTGACCCGCTCCCATCCTGCCACAAGGCCAGCATTAAGAGGTACTGCGGGTAGGTAAGGCCGAGTTCTGCAAGCATGGGGCGGTAGGCGCGCACCACCGCGTTGGTTGCGGCATAAAGCGCGAAGCAGAGTTGGTCGTTCAATAGAAGCCCGGGCGTCTGGGAAGCCATCACCCAACTCCGTTCAAGTCCGAATGATCAGGACGAGGCCCAACGGCCACCCCGACACAGTCTCAGGGAAATCGCCATGAATGTATCGTACGACCATCAGCGCAGATCGCATCCCCCTGCAAAGACGCGTCTTACGTTTGTTCAATGCGGGGTCAGCCCGGATATCATCTGAGCCGACCCCGATGTCACCTCCAAACCTGCTCGCCGGCTTTCTCCACGTCGACCTAGCGAGGCGCCGTCGTACCCGTGACGGTTCCGGCGAAGGCCGTTTTGAGGTCGCCGATCACGGCGTCCTCGGCCTGCTTGGCCTTTGCGACTACGTTGCCCATCCCGAAGAACTCGTGGGTGACGCCGGGATAGTCGCGATAGGTCACCTGCCCACCGGCCGCCTTGAGCTTCTCGGCGAGCATCTTGCCGTCGTCGTGGAGCGGGTCGATCTGCGCGGTCACAACGGTGAACGGCGGCAGCCCCTTGAGATCGGCCTTGCCGACGATGTCGATGCGCGGGTCCGAGCGGTCGGCGTCGTTGCGGACCGTCTGGTCGTAGAACCAGCCCATCATCGGCTTGTCGAGCGGCTTGGCGGACGCGTTGTCCTTGTAGGATGGGGTGTCGAGGTTGGTTCCGGCCATCGGATAGACCGCCACGACCCGGAGCGGCTTCTCGACGTTTCCGTCGCGGGCCGCGATGGCGACGTTGGTCACGAGGTTGCCGCCGGCGGACTCGCCCAGCAACGCGAGCTTCGAGGGGTCGCCGCCGAAGCTGTTGGCATTCGCCAACGCCCATTTGTAGGCGGCGAAGGCATCCTCCTGCTGGGCGGGGAACTTGGCCTCGGGCGCGTGGCGATACTCGACCGAGACGACTACGGCCTTCGCGCCCTTGGCGATGGCGCGTGGCGTCGCGTCGTAGGTGTCGATGTCGGCGATCACGAAGCCGCCGCCATGGTAGTAGACCACCACCGGCAACGGACCGGTGGCACCGTCGGGCGTGTAGATCCGGACCTTCTGCGATCCGCCCGCGGTCTCGTAGGCCAGTTCCTTCGTGCTCACGCCAGCCTCGGGGGCGGTGCTCTTGCCCTGCTCCTTGAGAAGCTCTTTCACGCCATCGGCGGCGCTTGGCTGCTTGCGGGCCTCCTGGGGCGACAGCTTCGGGATCGGCTTCGGGTCGAGCTTCTTCATCGCGTCGAGCACGTGCTTCATGTCGAGGTCGATGTCGGCCATCGGAGACCCCGTCACCGTCGAGACGGCGCCGTCGAGGCGATCCTTCATCGTTGGCGTCTCCTGCGCCCAGGCCGAGGACGCCGTCAGGAGGGCGGTGCCGGCGAGGAGCGCGGCGATGCGATGCGTCTTGGTGCGTACCTGCATGGAAATTCCTTGTGTTGAATCGGATGAATTGGGATCGCTGCTCGATCCTCGACCGCACCGACCACCTCTCTTACCTGCCGTTCCCCAAACCGAGGTCTGGAAAGGAGGCAACATCGGAAGCCGGAACGATGGCCGTTTCCCGCCCGCGGGACGGGCGTGGATTTCGTTGTCCGGCAGCCTCAGGCGGCTTCCATCTCTTGCTTCAGGCTGGCCATGTCGATGACGTAGCGGAAGCGCACGTCGCCTTCCTTCACCTGCTTGTAGGCCTGGTTGATCTCCTGGATCGGGATTACCTGGACGTCCGGGGCGATGCCGTGCTCGGCGCAGAAGTCGAGCACCTCCTGCGTCTCGGCGATGGAGCCGATCAGAGAGCCGGCGAGGCTCTTGCGCTGCATGACCAGCTGCATGTTGTTGTAGCCGGGGATCTGCGCGAGTGCCCCGACGGCGCAGTAGGTGGCGTCGCGCTTCAGGAGCGGCACGAAGGGGTCGACCTTATGCTTCTCGGGAATGGTCGAGAGGATGAAGTCGAAGGTGTTGGCCAGCGCGGCGTAGGCGTCCTTGTCGCCTTCGACGACGCCTCTGGCGCCAAGCTTCCCGGCGCCCGCGACCTTCTCCTTGGAGGTCGTGAACACGGTGACCTCCGCACCCATTGCACGGGCGAGCTTCACGGCCATGTCGCCCAGGCCGCCGAACCCGACGATGCCCACGACGCTTCCGACCTTCACCCCCCAGTGCTTGAGAGGTGAGTAGGTCGTGACACCCGCGCATAGGATCGGTGCCGCTGCCTCCACGGGGAGCGCCGCCGGGATCCTGAGGACGAAATCCTCCTTCACCACGACCACGTTGGAGTAGCCGCCGTATGTGTTGTCGCGGCCATACGAGTTCTCCCCGTCCGGGGCCTGGGCGGCGGGCTTCATCGGACCGTTGTAGGTCGCAAGCCAGCTGTTCGGTCCCTGACAGTAATGCTCCTCGCCCTCCGTGCACGGCTCGCACTTGCGGCAGCTGTCGATCATGCAACCGACGCCGACGAGGTCGCCGACCTTGTGTCGCGTGACGCTCGACCCTGCCTTCGCGACCCGTCCGACGACCTCGTGACCGGGCATGCATGGGTAGACGGTGTTGCCCCAATCGTTCTCGGCTTGGTGGATGTCGGAGTGGCAGACGCCGCAGTACAGGACCTCGATCTCGACCTCGCTCGGCCCCGCCTCCTCACGCTCGAACGCCAGCGGCTTCAGCCCGGTGAAGGAATGCTTGGTGGCGTAACCCAGGGCCTTGATCATGCGTCGTTCCCTCGTAACGGTTCGTGGTCTCGTGGGGCAGGCGGCCTCAGGCGGCGACCGCGCCGATCTGTTTGAGCATCGTCAGGTTGTCCATGAGCGCCCAGTGCTCGGCCAGCATGCCGTCCGCGATACGGAAGTAGTCCATCACCACGATGTCGACCGCCTTGCCGGTCGCCGGGATGCCCTGGAACTCACCGGTGTGACGCCCTTGGAAGCGCAGGCGGGCGAGCACGCGGTCTCCCTCGGCGATGACTTCGTCAATGGGCATCTCGATGTTCGAGAGGCCGCCATGCAGCACCTTGCCGAGCTTGGCGACGCCGGCCGGCCCGCGGACCTCGAAGTCGAGGCCGGGGTCGTGCCGCACGAAGTCCGGGGCAATGAAGCGGTCCCACCACGCTTCGTCCCGGTCGCGGAACGCGACGAAGTACGCCCGCACGAGATCCTTGTTCGATTTCGTCGACATCGTTTTCTCCCCGCCCATCGTCGCCTCAGCGCGCCTCGACCCTGATGCAGGTGAAGGCGATCGGCAGGGCCTTTCCGCCCTCCGCCTTCCGCGTGAACGAGGCGGCGTTGGCGGTGGTCGAGGCGATGGCGTGCTCGACGTTCGGGCTGTCGACCGGCAGCACGTAGTCCCGGCCGCTCCCCACGCCTTTGGTCGGGTCGAACACCCGGATGGTGACGTTGTACGGCTTGAGTTCCGTCTTCATGATGTCCCCTGCCTGGAGTTGCGTGGATCCGATGACGGCGAGCGCCGCCAGGACCGCGCCCGAGATGAGGCCGCGCATCGTCGTCTCCGTTCTCAGCGCCCGGTACCCGGCTCGTGGATCGGGCAGCCGTTGAAGCGCTGGCGGAACTCGGCCGAGTGCTTGTAGGGGGCATTGCGGGCGCGGTTGATGTTGCCGAGCGGGCGGTGCGCCGCGAGGCCGGTCCAGATCGAGAAACGCATCTCCTCGTTCACGGCCTGCACGCGGGCCTCGTCCCAACTGTCCTGGGGACGGGCGGTGATCAGGCCGACCCGCTGGAACGGCGCCTCCTCCTCGTTCCACTCGACGGTGGGGTCCTCGACGGGCTGGCGTTCGAGGTCGCGGCAGAGCTGGACCCGGAACTCCCAGACGCCCTCGATGGCCTCCATCTCGGACTGCACCGTCTCGCGGATCGCATTCGGTCGGCCGGAGGCATCGATCTCGGTGCCGGTCAGCGCGGTCAGGCCCGGTGCGACGGGGGCGACCGAGAACTTGGCGATGTGGTCGCCGTACCGGAACGGCGTGACGCTGTAGTAGGTCTCGCCGAGCGGATCGACGTTCGGCGCGCCGCCGAGCGCGCCGATGGTCGGGCTTTCGATGCCCACGGCCGTCAGGGCCTTGTTGACGCCGCGTAGCACGGTGGAGGCAGCGACCTTCAAGCCCTCCACCCGGTCGGTCGTGCCGGCAAGCATCTTCAGGCTGCCCAGGAATTTCTCGGCGTTCGGAGCCTGGAAGACCTTGCCGTTGACCATGATGAAGTTCTGCGTGGTGCCCTCGGCAACGGGCAGGCGCTCGCCCTTGACGTCGAGGACCTTCAGGGCGAGGCCGCGCGGCAGCGAGACGGCGTCGGGAAGGATGTCGCCGGCGTTGGTCGACATCCGCATGTAGACCTTGTGCTCGCCGGGCTTGGCGAACAGCCCCTGCGCCAGTTCCGGCGGCAGATTGGGATCGATCTGCAGCACGCCCTCCAGGATGCCGTGCGCCTTGGCATGGACGGAGCGGACGGCATGGCCCGAGTCGTCCGCGACCGTCTGCAGGATCGTGTCGAAGGTCTCGTTCAGTCCCTCGATGGTCTTACCTTCGTCAGGCTTCACGACCTCGACGTCGGGGCTATAGCGGACAGGGGCTTGCAAGGCTCGGAACTCCGTTTTCTGCAATTCGGAAATGAACCTCCTTCGTCGTTCCCCGTTCCATCACGCGTGAATGAATTGCCGGTGACGTACCTCCGATGGGGTTCGCCGAGCCGACGGCCGCCACACCGGGAGCGGGTCCGATCCGGCCAGGAAACGGAGAGAGACATGAGCCTGCAAGGACGAAAGATCGCCATCCTGATCGCCCCGCGCGGGACAGAAGAGCCGGAGTTCGTTCAACCGCGCGACGCGGTGACGAAGGCCGGGGCGAGCGTCACGGTGATCGGATTGGAGGGCGGGGAAGCCGAGACGATCAACAACGACCTGGACCCGGCAGGCCGCTACGCCGTCGACGCGACCATCGAGGGCGCCTCGGCCTCCAATTACGACGGGCTCGTCATCCCGGGTGGCTGCGTCGGCGCCGACAAGCTTCGGGCGAGCAAGGCGGTGGTCGCGTTCGTCAGGGACTTCTTCGCCCAGGGCAAGCCGGTCGGCGTGATCTGCCACGGCCCCTGGACGCTGGTCGAGGCTGATGTCGTGAAGGGCCGTACGCTCACCTCGTTCCCGACGCTTCAGACCGACATCCGGAACGCCGGTGGCAACTGGGTCGACCGGGAGGTCGTCACGGACAAGGGCCTAGTGACCAGCCGCAACCCGAAGGACCTGCCGGCCTTCTGCGCCAAGATCGTCGAGGAGTTCGCAGAGGGACGCCATCCCGCACAGGCCCGCAGCGTCTGAGGGGTTTCCTTCCAGAGGTCGGTCGCACGGTTTTGCGGCCGACCCGCGTTGCCCCTCATCAATCACGCGAGGTGACCATGACCTACCTTCGATACGCCCCCGACATCGAGAAGCCTGCCGAAGGCGAGCAGGAGACTATCGACGGGATCATCAAGGGGATGACGCAACAATCCGAAACGGTCGAGGCTCGCGAGCACCATGCCGTGCGCGCCAGCCACGCCAAGAGTTCGGCCTGCGTCACCGGCGAGTTGACGATTGCAGCGGGCTTACCTGCCGAACTGGCGCAAGGGCTCTTCGCTAACCCCGGCACCCACCCCGTCGCGGTGCGCTTCGCGCAGGGGCCGGGCGAGACCCTGGGCGACCGCGTTTCGACCCATCGAGGCATGTCGATCAAGGTGTTCGACGTCCCCGGCGAGAAGTTGCCCGGCCACGCCGTCGAGACCCAGGACTTCGTGCTCGCCACCGGAACCACCTTCCCCTCCGGCACGGCGGCCGGGTTCCTGCGCGACGGCACGGTCATCGGCAAGTCGACCGGGCTTCCGGAAGGGGTCAAGAGCGCGGTCTCCTCGACCATGCGCAACCTCAACCGTGCCTTGCACGCCTTCGGGACGGAGAGCGCGCTCGCCGACTTCTTCGGCCATCCCTACAGCCATCCCCTGGCCGACAGCTACTTCAGCCAGGCGCCGGTCCGCTACGGCGACTACGTCGCCAAGCTCGGGGCCGTTCCGTCGACGGAAAGTCAGCGCGCACTGTCCGAATGGCGCCTCGACCCGCACCAGGACGAGGACGGCTTCCGCCACGCCACGGTCGCCTTCTTCCGAGACCACGAGGTGGTCTTCGAACTGAAGGCCCAGCTCTGGGCCGATGCCGAGCGGCAGCCCATCGAGGACGCCTCGGTTGACTGGCCGGTCTCGATCAGCCCCTACCGCACCGTCGCGACGCTGCGTCTGCCGCGTCAGGATGCCTACGCACCGGACCGGGTTCGATACTTCGACGAGGTGATGACCTTCCGGCCCGCCCACAGCCTCGCAGCACACCGGCCGCTCGGATCGGTGATGCGCGCGCGGCTCCAGGTCTACCAAGCCCTCAGCGCCTTCCGCCATCGCGAGAACGGCGTGGCGGAGGAGGATACCGCGAGCATCGACCGCATCCCGGCCTAGGACCGGCGTTTCGGACGCCGGTGAGCATAGCCCTGCCGAAGGAGGCTCCGCGTGAGCGAGCAACAGGTCAAAACCACGCTTCTGGATGTGAACGTCGACATGGCGGGGCCGGCGGACGGACCTACTGTCCTTCTGCTCCATGGCTGGCCGGACGACGCCACGGCCTGGACGACCGTGGCCGGGCATCTGAACGAGGCAGGCTTCCGGACGGTGACGCCGGAGTTGAGGGGCTTCGGATGTACGCGGTTCCGCTCGTCCGACACGCCGCGCACCGGCAACTCCGGCATCCTGGCCCATGACGCCGTCGACCTGATGGACGTCCTCGGGGTCGAGACCTTCATGGTCGCCGACCACGACTGGGGCTCGAACGCTGCTGAGGCCATGGCGGTCGGCTGGCCCAGGCGTGTGACCCGGATGGCAATGCTCTCGACCCCGTCGCGGCTCGGCGGCATGCCGACCCCGCCGTTCCCGCAGTGCCAGCGCCAGTGGTACCACTGGTTCCAGGCAACCAAGCGCGGCCAGGACGCCGTGCGGGCCGATCCGAAGGGGTTCGGCCGCATCATGTGGAACAACTGGAGCCTGCCCGGCTGGTACGACGAGGCGACGTTCGCGGCGGTCGCCGCGTCCTGGGAGAACCCGGACTTTGTCGACGTCACGTTGCACTCCTACCAGGCGCGCTGGGACGAGGCCGAACCGGACCCGCGCTCGGCCGAGCTTGAGGCGCAGGTGAAGGCGACCAAGACCCTGTCGACCCCGACCCTCTACATCCAGGGCGCCGTCGACGGCGTGAACCCGCCGGAGGCGAGCAAGGACGTACCGTCGAAGTTCTCCGGACCCTTCGAGTTCATCACCCTGGACGGGGTAGGCCACTTCGCCCCGCGGGAGGCTCCGGACGTCGTCGCGGCGGCGCTCGTCCGGCACTTCCGGTCCACGGAGGGCAACGAGGGAGCCCGGTGATGCGTGACGTATGGGACGGCGCGGCGGTCGAGTGGGATTCGGCTGAGATCGAACCCGGCATGCGCCTGCACTACGGCGTAGCCGGCGAAGGCGAGCGTGTTATCGTGCTGGTCCATGGCTATCCCGAAACGGCCTACGCGTGGCGTCGTGTCGTGCCGCTGTTGGTCCGCGCCGGCTTTCGTGTCGTGGTGCCGGACTGCCGCGGCGCCGGGGGGGCCTCGAAGCCGCCGGGAGGCTACGACAAGCATACGATGGCCGGTGACCTGCACGCGTTGCTGTATGGCCATCTCGGACTGACGCAGCCGGTGACGATGGTCGGGCACGACATCGGCATGATGGTCGCCTATGCCTTTGCCCGCCGCTTCCAGGAGCAGACCGAACGGCTCGTCGCGATGGAGGCGCCGCTTCCGGGCACCGATGCCTACCAGACGGCGCTGGGTGATACCGACCGGCTTTGGCACTTCCAGTTCCACCGCGCGCCGGACGTGCCCGAGTTGCTCACCGCCGGGCGCGAACAGCTTTACCTGAGCGTTTCTACCAGGATCTCGCCTACGACACGGAGGCCATCGGTCCGGACGCGATCCAACGCTACGTGCGAGCCTTCTCGCGACCGGGCGCGATGCGGGCCGGGTTCGAGCTCTACCGCGCCTTCCCGGCCGATGACGCGCACAACCGAGCCGAGGTGAAGCGCGACGGGAAGCTCACGATGCCGGTTCTCGCCCTGGCCGGCGTTCAGTGCGCCTTTGCCCCATTCACCGAAGCGATGATGCATGAGGTCTCGGAGGACGTGACGTTCCGGATGACGATCGGCAGTGAAGCGGGACCCTCGACCAAAGTTAAGACAGCGCGTTGTACTTGCTTGGGAAATCGAAGAGGGAGCACGGTCCCGGTCGGCGCCGACCGGGACCCCGCCACCAGACGAAAAACGGTCGTTGGTTGAGAACGTTACCGTCCTTTAGCGAGGGACCCGGTTCGGCGCTTATTCACAGTGATCGCATCCACCTTCAGCCGGCGCGATGGATCGCGGTCCATGCTGATCAGATCTTAGGCTCAGGACGGCGAACCCGGTCCGCATCCGCGATCTGCCCGCCATTCATGTCAGCTGGCAGGCCCGCGTCGGTGACCGGCAGGGCGATGCGCGGCCGGGGGTTACATCGTCGATCGCTTTGCTGAAAATCCCAGGCATATCCCAGGCTCAATCCCAGCAAGCTGTTGGCTTACAAGACTTAGTAGCTTCCGCAGGTACTTGAGCGATACGAGGGTTACTGTCCCCTCAGCTCCACCAGGCTTTCCTGGTGAAAAGTCAGCGCCCGACGCTCGGCAGCGATAGTGCTGCGGCGGCCGGGACTTAGCGGGGCCCACGGGGCTTCCTGCGATCCTCCGGGGCGATCTCGCGACCGGCTCGGGGCCGAGATCGATCGCCGATCCGCAGCCGCCATCGTCGCTTCCCGGGACGTCCGCCCGCGGCCGGTCGGAGACTGGTTCTGTCGTGAGGACGCGGCGCGGGTTCGATGCCCGCGACGGGCGGTGGCCGCCCATAGGTTGGCCTCGCATCGCCATGGCTGAGGCCAGCGTCGCGCGTCCAACAGGGGTGCGGGTCAGCGGGGCGGCCCGGCCTGCGCCTTCTGCTCGACGACCGGGCTCTCGGCAGCCGCGTTGACGATGACGGCTGCATCCTCCGGCAGCAGGAAGCCGTCCGCGACCGCCGCGCGGGCCGCGACGCGGACCTTGTTCACGTAATCCTGCTGATCCGCGTACCGTTCGGCCAGGGACGGGTGCCTGCCGTCGCGCGCCGCCTGAGTCGACGCGAACGGCTGGTACGCGCCGACCAGCGAACACGTGAAGGTCGTCAACGGCGCGTTCTGGCCGCCGTGCACGCCCAACGGTACCGCGATGTCCGGCAGACGCACGCCGCCGATGGGATTCCCGTCCGCGTCGCGCTGCGGCACCTGGACGACGGCCGCGGGGAGGTTTTTCGGCGCCTGAAGGACGCTTGGGTCATCCCTGGCGGGCTGGAGCGGCATCAGCCGCGTGGCGGGGGGCGCCTCGTTGCGTGCGGCCCAGTCGTCCAGCCGCTGCAGCGTCGCGCGGGCGACGGGCGCCCAGTCGAGCCGCCCCGGCGGCAGGTCGCAGGCCGGAGCCTTCACGACGGTGACGTGCGAGGCGCCGGCGACATCGTACATCCGCACGCTCGGCGGGAGCGGCAGGTCGGCGGTGCCGTGCGCGCCGCTCCGGCCGAGGGAGGCGCGCAGCGAGCTGTAGTCGACCGTCGAATTGAGCAGCATCATCTTCGGGGGGACCTCGCCCCGGGCCTCCACCGCGGCCACGATCGCGCCGATTGTGAGCGGGCCGTCATGGACGCCCGGGTAGTCCGGATCGGCGAAGTTCGGCGTCTTGTCGGCGCTCGAGTCCGGCCCGGTGCCCGATCGCAGGATCGGCAGCAGCCCGGCGCCGGAGACGAAGACGTGCAGGCCGTCGAACACCCGGCGCCCCTCCGCGACGTTGAAGCCGTGGAGCAGGAACGTCTTCAGGAAGCGGCCGTCCTGCGACTTGCCGGTGGCCAGCGTCCGGCTGATCGTCCCGGCCAGCGGGTTCGGCGTCCCGGCCGTGTCGGCCGCGGCATGTGCCAGGAAGTCGGCGGCATCGCGCACGATGGCGAAGCCGACGCCCTCGACGAAGCGCCGCGTCCCGTCGGCGTCGGTGAAGGCGGGCAGATCCGCCCCCTGTCCAAGCTCCCAGTACACCTCGGCGACGGCGAAGCCGCGATCCTCCAGGAAGCCGGTGCCGGCATCGAGGGTGCCGGACGGCATGGGGCGGGTGCGCGGGCTGTTGTAGAGCGCATTAGCGTAGGCCTTGCCGCGATTGGGCACGTCGACGAGCAGCGCGCCATTGCCTGCGGCGGGGTCCACGGGGATGAACAGGATGATGCGCGCGCTGTAGGCGACCTGACCGGCGGCCGTGCGGGTCGCCTTGCCGAGATCGGGAATGTCGGAGGCGTCGGGCGCGAGCTCCCCGGCGATGCGCCCATCCAGGCGCACGTAGTCGCCGGCCTTGAACGAACCGTAGGCCTGCCGAGAGGCGATCTCGAGCCGTGTAACCTTGGCCTGCGCAGCGCCGCCGGCGAACGCGAGGACGAGCAGCGCGGCCGCGCGCAGAAGGCTTTTCATGGCGTTCCCCTGTTCCGCACAGCTTGGCGCGACGGCTCGCCGATGGCCAGCGGTTACCGGGCGACGGTCGAGAGGGCCCTGGGCCGGTGATGGCGGCGCCCTGGCGAGAACCGGCCTCGAAGCCCCGGCGGCCGACAGGCCGGTTCGGGCGTCCCAGGATCCGGTCCCGGCCCATGTCCGGCATCGTCGACGGCGCCCTGCCCTTCGAGGAGGGATCAGAGGGCGAGCACGCCGTGAGGGCGAGCCGTCTTCAGGGACCGAGCGCCCGGGACGGGCTTGCCGCTCGGAGCTCCCGAACGAATGTCGCGTCGGTCTGCAATCTGCTCCGGCTTCGTCACAATCGCGCGAGCGCGCCCGCCATCGACTGAGCGCGCACCCGTCTCCGCCCCGAAACGATCCCGGCCGTCGCACCCCGGTCGAAGGGCCGGCCGCAGCGCAACCCCGCAGGGGAGCGGCGCGGGCCCTGCCCCGCCCTCGCCGCCGGTACGGTCGTGCAGATCAGGCCTCCGGGCGGGGCGGCATCCGCAGAGGGGATGAGGACGGGCGCCCCAAGGGCGGACACTGGCGGACGCGACGGGATTGTCACTGCAGATTATATACAATCTAAGGCGGGAACGGCCCGCGCTCCCGCGATCGGGGCAAGTGGGTTCCGGACTGTCGATGCACACGCTCTTCACGACCGCTGGGCTTCATCCACGAAACAGCTTCACGCTCTGGCGGGAAACACTGTTCGACCAGTGCGAGCCCATCGAACAACAGCGTCTCGACGACTCCCCCTTCGCGGCGCGTCTGGAGATCGCCGAAATCGGCCCGCTCGTCATCAGCCGCATCGCGCAGAGATCCGTCCGGAGCGAGGCGACACCCACCACGCTCCGGCGTCGGCGGTCTGAGGGCATGGTCTGCGTCGCCTTCGTGATCGCCGGCGGCACGACGAGCCTTCAGGACGACCGGTGCTCGGTCCAGGGGCCGGGCGACATCGTCGTGCTCGACCAGCGACCCGGCGTCGTCGCGTCGGACGCCGACAGCCAGTACCTGTTCTTCGAATTGCCCCGTTCGCGCCTGGAGAGCGTCCTGGGCCCGACCCGGCTCTACACGGCGCTCACCCTCGAAGCCGATGCCGGCTCTACATTCCTGGCGCAAACGTTCTTTCGCGACCTGATCGGCGTTCGCGACCGGCTCGACGCGGAGGCGGCCGCCCGCATGGCCGAGATCGGCACCGACCTGATCGTGGCCAGCTTCGCCGATCGACTGGCCCGGGAGGTCCCCCGTACCGTCCACGGCAGCGCCACGGTCCAGCGCGCCAAGGCCTTCGTCGAGGCGAACCTCGCGGACCCGAGCCTCGATCCACCGCAGCTTGCCGCCGCGGTCGGCGTGTCGCTGCGCCGGCTACAGGAGTTGTTCCACGAGCGCGGCCGGCACATCTCCGAATACATCTGGGACCGTCGTCTAACGGTCGCCGCCGAGCGCTTGGCCGATCCGGACGGCTTCGCAGTCCCGATCGGGGTCGTGGCGTACGAGTGCGGCTTCACCACCCAGGCGCACTTCTCCCGTCGCTTCAAAGCTCGCCACGGCCTGAATCCGCGTGACTACAGGAGCGCTGCCGTGCTGGCGGATCGCTCAGGCCGCGGCTCCGCGAGCGGTCTGGGCGCGGCCTGAGCGATCCGTCATCGAGGAAGGCACGGCCCGTCGGCCGGAAGCCGCGGGCAGCCGGCCGATGCCCGTCCCTGGACAGGCCCGACGCCGTTCAGCCGGCCCGGCCTGGGATGAGACCGGGCCGGACGACCCCGTCCGCTCGGCGCGCATGCCGCTCGGAGGCGGGCCGGCAGCACTCCAACCGCATCGGAAGCGCGCCGAGGCCACGGGCGTCCCCAGATCGGAGCATCGTCAGAATACCGCGTGGTCGCCACGCTCCGCGGCCGCCTCGCCGCGGATCACGCGGGCGTAATAGTCGAACAGCGTCTCCGACCCCGTCGAAGGGGTGGCCTGGGCATCGTATCGCCCCGTCACCGGATCCAGCACGAGCATGGATTCGGTCGCGTAATAGCGGCCGATCCGCGCGAGTTCGGCCTTGGCGGCCAGGGCCGGCACCCATCGTCCGATCGTCGCCAGCACCGTGACGATCACATCCAGCAGCCTCACCGGGACGTGCGTGAAGCGCGGCTCGCGCCCCAGGAGGGCGAAGAGCCGCTCGCCCTGCGCCTTCGGCGTGATCGCTTCGCCCGGCCCGCCGATCGGCAGCACGCGGTTGCGCCGCTCCCAGTCGTCGAGGCAGTCCGCGAGGTAGCGGCCCAGATCGTCGTCGCTGATCGGCTTGCAGGCCGTCAGAGTTCCGTCGCCGAACACCAGGAACGGCTTGCCGCGCTTCAGGCGATCGATCTGCCCCGAGAGCGATTTGAAGAAGGCCGTCGGCCGTACGATCGTGTAGTCGAGCCCCGAAGCGATCAGCACCGCTTCGAAGGCCAGCTTGGCGTGCTGAAAGGCGAGGCTCGGCTTCTGCACGCAGATCGCCGACAGGAGCACGACCTGCGTCACACCGGCCGCCCGGCCCGCGTGAAGGGCGTGCACCTGCGCGCCGTAATCGATCGCCCAGGCGTCGTCGGGCAATCCGGTTCGCGACGCGAGGCACGAGACCAACACGTCGAACCGCTCGCCGCGGATACCGTCGCGCGCCAGGGACAGGGGATCGGCCAGATCCACGATCCGCTCGGTGGCGCCCGCGACGCCGGCGGTGCCGGCAGGACGCCTGACGAGGCAGACGACCGCATGACCGCGGGACACCAGCGCCCGCACGGTTGCCCGACCGATCGTGCCGGTCGCCCCCAGAACGAGGACGCGGCGTTGTCCCGCCCCCTCCGATCGCTCCGCCGTCATGATCGCTCCATCCCGACGCTTCGCCCTCCGCGCGCGGCGCCCCCACCCTGCGGCGCCCCGCCGGAGGGCCCGGGCGGGGCTACGCGGAGGCCCGCAGGGTGATCCGCGTCAACTCCGAGGGGCGGCCGAGCCGAAGCGCGAAGCCCGGCCACAGCGCGGTGCCGTTGCTGACGTAGAGTAGCATGCCTCCGACCCGGTACGCCCCGGAGACGAACCCCGCATTGCCCCGCGCCACCAGCCTGTCCAAGCCGCGGATCATGCCGCCATGGGTATGCCCGGACAGTTGCAGCCTCACCCCGTGGGCGGCCGCCCGCGCGGCGTTCGCCGGCTGGTGGTCCAGGAGCACCACCGGCGCCTCCGCGGGCGCGCCCGCCAGCGCGGCGGCGAGGTCCGGCCTCGGGTGGCCCGTGGCGCGTGCCGAGCGGTCGGTGACGCCGGCCACCACGAGCGCACCGCCACCGCGCCTGAGGACCATGTGGGCGTTGGCCAGCACGCGGATCCCCAGGCCGGCGAGGTGGCGCATCCAGGCCCCGTAGTCGAAGAAGTACTCGTGGTTGCCCGGCACGGCCCAGACGCCGTCCCGGGCCCGCAGGCCGCGCAGCGGCTCGACGTCGGTCCGCCGGGCCGCGAGCGAGCCGTCGATGAAGTCGCCGGTCACCACGACCAGATCGACCCCGAGGGCGTTGGCACGCGCGACGACGGCCTGCGCCCATCGCATCGGGAACAGGCGGCTGATGTGCAGATCGGAGAGGTGGAGGATCGTGTAGCCGTCGAAGCCGAGGGGCAGGTCCGGTATCGTCACGGCGACCTCCTTCAGCGGCGGCACGCGCACGGCCTGCGACACGGCCGCTGCCGCCAGCGCCACGGCCGCGAGGGCCGCCGCGTAGCGCGCTTCGAGGGGGATCGCCCATCCGCTTCCGGGCAGGACCCCGCAAACCAGCGCCGCGGCATCGAGGGCGAGGAGCATCGGCGCCGCCAGGGCGAGCGCACCGAACGCCCAGTTGAACAGGATGACGACGGGGCGCGGGAACTCCGGCGCGAAGACAGACCCCGAGGAGAGGCGGCTCCAGAGGTGATACTGGGACGCCGCGAGCAGGAGAAGGGTGACGCCGAGCTTGAGCGCGAGCGGCCACGGGCTCGGCCACACGACGCGTGCGGCGACGTAGAGGGCAGGCAGGCTGGGGATCAGTCGGATCATGGGCCGCTACATGGCGAGCGGCATCCGTAAAGCAAAGCTTGCGCCCTGCCCCCCCGGGCGCGGCTTCCATCGCGTCTGCCGCGGTACTCATCCGATGTCGGACTGTCCGGACGGCACCGGTGCGTCGTCCGCCGCGACGCCGAGGCGGCCCACGATGCTCGGCCGTTCGGCAGGACCAGGACGCCGACAGGCGCGAAGGTTGTCGGTTCCCCGGCCGGTCAGGGCGACCTTCGTCCGGCGCAGGCTGCGGGTGCCCTGGCCAGCGGGCTCCAGGCCGGACGACGCGCGTTCCGATCGAAACCGTATACATTGTTATAAGCCGCAGTGTAGATTTACAGCACTAATTCGAGAGTAAATCTTGATCCGGCGCCATAGGAGTGCTCAAGACCATCCGGACATATGCCGACCGAGTTCCTGTCTTTACGGATCATTGAACGCGTAGAGCCATCGGTCGCATGACAAACTACGAGAACAGACGTCGGTAGAAAACCACTGTGAAAAAATATCGTTCACCCTGAGACAAACCGGAAGTTGTGATACCGATACTGAGCGGAGACCGAATCAGGCCTGTCTTGCGCCGAGAGACCGCGACATCGCGGAGCGCAGAAGCTGTCACGGGCTGCCGCAGCTCGGATCGATCGGATTGCCCGATCGGCGTGCGACTCGAAGGCGTATCGACCATGATGATCGCTTTTCCCGCCCTGCTGATGGAGCTGACTTTGGCGGTGCCGGTGGCCGACCGGATGCCGGTCTTCGATGTCGGACCAAGCTGTCGGGCGGCCACGACGCTGATGAGCCTCGATCCCCGACGGCAGAAACTCTGCCTCGCCGACGAGGCGTCGGCGCGCGCCCAGGTGGCCAAGCAATGGGCGCGCTTCCCGTCCGGCGACCGGACACGCTGCACGGCGGAAGCGCAGCTCGACGGCCTGCCCAGTTATGTCGACCTGCTCGAATGCCTGACCCTCGCCCGGGAGGCCAAGGCCGAGGACACGTGGTAGCCGCGGCGGAACCGCGACCCAGGATGGTCCCGCAGCGATCTCAGGGTAAGGGCCAGCCCGTGCCGATCGTGCCACAGCTTCCAGGACTCGCCCGCCTCCTGCTCGGGGCCGCGGTCGCGGCGCTGGCCGCCGGGTGTCGCGACGCCAACCAGTACGTCCCGCCGCCGCCGCCGAGCGTCTCGGTCGCGCAGCCGGTGGTGCGCACGGTGACGCGCTACTTCGAGCTCACCGGCAACACCACGGCGTTCGCGGCGGTCGATCTCGAGGCGCGGGTCCAGGGTTTTCTGGAGGCGATCACCTACACGGACGGCGCCGTGGTGAAGAAGGGCGCGCCGCTCTTCTCCATCCAGCGCAACACCTACGAGGCGCAGCTCAAGCAGGCGCAGGGCGCCCTGGCGGCGCAGCAGGCCGCCCTGGCGAACACGCAGTCCGAGTACCAGCGCCAGTCCACCCTGGGACGGCAGGAATTCGCCTCGCAGGCCCGGGTGGAGGACGCGAAGACCAAGATGGACCAGGCCAGCGCCGCCGTCATGGAGGCGCAGGCCAACCTCGACATCGCCACCATCAACCTCGGCTACACGCAGGTCTCCGCACCCTTCGACGGCGTGGTCACCAACCACCTGGCGGATGTCGGGGCGCTGGTCGGCATCAGCGGGCCGACCAAGCTGGCGCAGCTCGTGCGCATCGATCCGCTCTACGTCTACTTCAACGTCAGCGAGCAGCAGGTGCTGCTGGTCAAGCAGCACCTGCTGGCGACGCAGCGCGGGCTGGGCGACCTGTCCAGGATCCCGGTCGAGATCGGCCTGCAGACCGAGACCGGCTACCCGCATACCGGCAAGCTCGACTACCTCGCGCCGCAGGTCGACCCGTCCACCGGCACGCTGATGGCCCGGGCGCTCATCGAGAACGGCGACCACGCCCTCCTCCCGGGCCTGTTCGTGCGGGTCCGGATCCCGGTCGGCCGCGACGACAAGGCCCTGCTGGTCCGCGACGACGCCATCGGGACCAACCAGCAGGGCAGCTACGTGCTCACGGTCGGAGCCGACGACACGGTCGCCCAGCGGGTGGTGACGCTCGGTCCGCGGGACGGCCGCTACCGGGTGATCGCGACGGGGCTCGCGCCCGGCGACTGGGTCGTCACGGACGGAATCCAGCGGGCCATCCCCGGGGCCAAGGTCGCGCCCCAGAAAGTGGCGGTGGCCTCGTCAGACCCGGCGCCGCCTCAGCGGTGAGGCCTCGGCCCACGGTCCCGGCAGAGCCGAGGCGGCCGAGGATCCGAGGCGCCGATCCTCCCGGCGACCGGCGATCGGCATGCAGACAACCGCAGTCCGCCGATCCGGCGGGCCGCTCCTGAGGGGCCGGCACCGAGGGCCAACGGCATGATCTCGCGCTTCTTCATCGAGCGGCCGGTCCTGGCCAACGTGCTGGCCCTGGTCATGGTGCTGATCGGCGCGGTGTCGCTGCTCACCCTGCCGGTGTCGCAGTATCCCGACGTCGTGCCGCCGACGGTCCAGGTCACCACCCGCTATCCGGGCGCGAGCGCCCGCACGGTGGTCGACACGGTGGCGCTGCCGATCGAGCAGCAGGTCAACGGCGTCGAGGGCATGCTCTACATGCAGTCGACCAGCGCGAGCGACGGCACCTACACCCTCACGGTCACCTTCGCGATCGGGACGGACGGCGATCAGGCGCAGGTCCTGGTGCAGAACCGCGTCGCGATCGCGATGTCGTCGCTGCCGCAGGCGGTCCAGGTCCAGGGCGTCACGACCCAGAAGAAATCCACCGCGGTCCTGCAATTCGTGACCCTGTTCGCCCCCGACGGGAAGTTCGACAGCCTGTTCCTGTCGAATTACGGCGTCATCAACGTTCAGAACGAGCTGGCCCGGCTGCCCGGCGTCGGCAACGTCACGGTGTTCGGCGCCGGCCAGTACGCCATGCGGATCTGGCTCGACCCCGATCTGGTCCAGGCCCGGGGGCTCACCCCCGAGGCCATCATCAACACCGTGCAGCAGCAGAGCCAGGAGGTCACCGCGGGTGCCGTGGGGATGCCGCCGGTCCCGGCCGGCCAGGATTTCCAGTACACCCTCAACGTCAACGGGCGGCTCAACAACGCCCCGGACTTCGAGAACATCGTCATCAAGGCGGACGCGCAGGATGGCGGCCGCATCACCCGCCTGCGCGACGTCGGCCGGGTCGAGCTCGGCGCGCAGACCTACAGCCAGTCCTTCACGCTGAACGGACAGCCCGCCGCCGGCATCGGCATCTACCAGCTGCCCGAAGCGAACGCGCTCACGGTGGCGAGCGCGGTCCGCACCCGGATGACCGAGCTCGCGAAGACCGTCCCGCCGGGCCTCGTCTACGCCATCCCGTTCGACACGACGGCGTTCGTGCAGGCCTCGATCCACGAAGTCTACAGGACGCTGTTCGAGGCCGCCGTCCTGGTCCTGATCGTCATCCTGGTCTTCGTGCAGGACTGGCGCGCCATGCTGGTGCCGGCGACGACGGTGCCGGTGACCATCATCGGCGCCTTCGCGGCCATGGCGGCGATGGGCTTCAGCGTGAACCTCTCGACGCTGTTCGCCATCGTGCTGGCCATCGGCATCGTGGTGGACGACGCCATCGCGATCGTCGAGGGGGTGTCCCACCATATCGACGAGGGCCTCTCGCCCCGGGCGGCGGCCGAGAAGGCGATGGAGGAGCTGTTCGGCCCGATCATCGGCATCACCCTGGTGCTCATGTCGGTCTTCGTGCCGGCCGCGTTCCTGCCCGGCCTGACCGGGCAGCTCTACAAGCAGTTCGCCCTGGTGATCGCCGCCACCGCGCTGATCAGCGCGGTCAACGCCGCCACCCTGAAGCCAACCCAGTGCGCCCTGTGGCTGCGCAAGCCGGTGCCGCCGGAGAAGCGCAACGCGTTCTACCGCGGCTTCAACCGCGTCTACGGCGTCCTCGAGAACGGGTACGCCCGGCTGATCGCCCACATGGTCCGGCGCAGCGGCCTCATGGTCGCCCTGGCGCTCCTGCTGATCGGGCTCGCCGGATGGGGACTGACCCGCCTGCCCACCGCCTTCCTGCCCACCGAGGATCAGGGCTACGTCCTCATCGGCGCGCAGCTGCCGGACGGGGCCTCGAAGGAGCGCACCGACGCGGTGATGCAGCGGATCAGCGCGCAGGCGAAGGCGATGCCCGGCGTCGACAACGTGCTCACCATCAGCGGCCTTTCGGTCCTCGATTCCAACGCCACCCTGCCCAATGCCGGCGTCGCCTACGTGGTTCTCAAGAACTGGGACGTCCGGGCCAAGGCGAAGGGCCAGGACCTGCGCAGCCTCTACGAGCGCTTCAACACGATGCTGGAGGGCGTGGAGGACGCCGCGACCTTCGTGCTCATCCCGCCGCCGATCCAGGGCATCGGCAATGCCAGCGGCTTCACCCTGCAGGTGGAATTGCGCAACGGCGACTTCGACTATCCCCTGCTGGAGAGCCTCGCCCGGACGATCGTCGCCAACGGGAACGCGCAATCCGGTCTGCGGAAGCTCAACACCTCGTTCCGGGCCGGCGTGCCGCAGATCGCGATCGCGGTGGACCGGATCAAGGCCGAGGCGCTCGGCGTGACGGTCGGGCAGGTCTTCTCGACGCTCTCGAGCTATGTCGGATCGTCCTACGTCACGCAGTTCAACAAGTTCGGCCGGACCTTCCAGGTCTACGTGCAGGCCGCGCCGGATTACCGGCTCCGCCCCGAGGACGTCGAGAACCTGAAGGTGCGCGCCGGCAACGGGGCGATGGTGCCGCTCGGCACCGTCGTGGAGATCAAGTCCGTGCAGGGCCCGTCCCTGATCAGCCTCTACAACCTCTACCCGACGGCCACGATCGTGGGCGGGGCGGCGCCGGGCTTCAGTTCCGGGCAGGCGCTGGACCTGATGCAGCAGATCGCCGCCAAGGTGCTGCCGCCCGGCACGGGCTACGACTGGACGGCGATGTCGTACCAGGAGAAGGCCGTCGGCGCGCAGATCTACCTCGTGTTCGGGCTCGCCATCCTCCTCGTCTACCTGGTCCTGGCCGGCCAGTACGAGAGCTGGATCCTGCCGCTGGCGGTCCTGCTCGGGGTGCCGCTGGCGCTCCTGGGCACGGTCGGGGCGCTGCTGCTGCTCGGCGTCGCCAACAACCTCTACACGCAGATCGGCCTGATCCTGCTGATCGCGCTGGCGAGCAAGAACGCCATCCTGATCGTCGAGGTCGCCCGCGAGAAGCGGTAGGCCGGCCTCGACATCGCGGCCGCTGCCGTGGAGGCGGCGCGGCTGCGCTTCCGCCCGATCCTGATGACCTCGTTCGCCTTCATCCTCGGCGTCCTGCCCCTCGTCACCGCCTCCGGGGCCGGGGCCGCGGCCCGCAAGTCGATCGGCATCACCGTCTTCAGCGGAATGCTCGCCTCGACCTGCCTGGCGGTGCTGTTCGTGCCGTCCTTCTACGTCATCCTGCAGCGCATCGAGGAGCGCCGCGCGCGGGGCCGGCAGCCCCTCCAGGGCGGCATGCCCTCGTCGGCCGCCGAACGCATCTGAGGGCGATGGGACCGCGCGGCCGGTGCAATCAGGCGGCCGCGGGCGTCCGGCCACGCAGCTCGCCCCGCACCCGACGCAGGGCATTCGAGAACCGCGCCGTCAGGCGCGAGAGCGGCGAGCGCCACAGGCCGAACCCGTCGTCGCACAACGGGTCATTGACGACGGGACTGCCGTCGCGGCCGACCAGCACGTTGCCGACATTCGGATCCAGCGCGCGCGGAGACGCGGCGCGCAGGCTGGCCACGTAGGCCTCGTAGCCGGGCCACGCAGCCCTGAAGCTCTCCCGGACGCCGTCGAAGCTCGCATGGTCGACCGCGGGTTCATGGGCAGGCCACGCCGCCTTGAACCGGTCACGGACGCCCTCGTCCAGCACGACGCCCGGATGATCCACCAGGACGGCGTGGGCGTAGGCCAGCCACCACGTATCGGGCGTCGGATCCGTCAGCCGTGCGCTGACCGTCATCAGCGCACCGCAGCGGCTGACGTGGAGGTCGTGGACTCGGGGCGCGTGCGGGCCGTCGGAACCCGCGAACCCTCTGCGGAGGAGGGCCACGTAGTCACCGAAGCCGTCGGCCTTGCGGGCGAGGCGAACGACGATGTCCGGGTGGTTCGGGTGCGCGTGGACGGAGCCATGGTAGCCGTAGCCGATCTCGGCCCAGCCGGCGGCGATGAGCGAGGCGTGCGCCTTCGCGGCCGAGCGTTCGACAATACCCAGGGCGGCCAGCGAAGGGCTCGACATCCGGAGCCGGTTTCTGAAACGAAGCATCGCAGCCCCTCCTTCCTGCCGATCGGTGATCCGACGCGACGCGCCCTCAGAGGCTGCACAGGCGCAGCGTCACGGGGGCGGCCGGACGGGCAGGTCCGGCGCAGGTCGGGACGACCCTGTCGATGTCGGGAGCGGCGTGACGCGACCGTCACATCACCGTCATGCAATGAGCTGTGCTCGTCAGAAGTTCAAGTGCTGAGCAAGTTTAAACCGTGGGACGACTTCCGTGCGCCGTCCTGACGCATCGTCCATCAAGCTGCTTTCGCCCGCGCGATGAGTTTTCGCGCGAGGATGCAATCGGCTTCGCGCAGTCCAAGTTCCGGGTCGGGTCGGACATGCCGGCCGGCATGAGCGGCGCCGACCTCGACGTCGTCGAGGACGAGGTACTCCGTGATGCCGTTCCGGCCTGCGTGCTCGGCGATCTCGTCGCCGCGTCTGGCCTGCTCGGCGGGAAGCATTCCGCCCGTCCCGGCATCCCGACTGGTGGGCAGGATCGCGGTCCGCCAGTCGGGGTGGAAGCAGTTCACCGGCAGGCCGGCTTCCACCAGGGTCGGACGACAATCTGCGATCCGCCAGGTCGAGGACACGACGACCCACGCGTCGAACTCCCGCACCAGGGCGGCCACCCGTGCAACCTGGACCGGATTCAGTCTGTCCGTGCCCGCCTGCCGCTGATAGCCGACCGTCGTCACGACGCCGTCCACGTCGAGATAGAGTGTCGGTCGTTTCCCGCCCCTTCGTTCGTCCAAGAGGCCGATCCCGTCCGCTGCAGCCATCCTGTGCCGCCGCTGCACGGCTACAGCGCAACGCTGTGGCCGTCCAGGGCGGATCGGGCCGACCCGCGGGCGGACCAGGACCTCTGCGCCAGCAGCCGGCGCGACGCGTGGCCCCGGTCCCGGGGCGAACGCCGGCACGCCCGCGGCTCCAAAGGCGGACGCGCTCCTTCCGGCCCCGGCCGGCCGCGCGGCGGGTCTTCGGGGCTCGCCGGAGGCGGGGCCATGCCGGCCTTCCGGGACGCTCGGCTCGGGGCCGGAACCGGACGCCGGCGAAGCCACCGTCGCGCCGTGCCCCCTGCGTCCCACGGGGGCCGCGAAGGGCCGCGAAGGGCCGATCGTCAAAGCCCTTGCCGCTGCGCGCTACGCGGCGACGGGCCTGACCACGACGTCCTCGGGGTAGACGAGGGTTGCCATGACGCCGGACCGGATCTGAGCGAAAACCTCGTCGAGATCACCGATCCTCTGCATCAACACGGCACACGACAGGGCGACGACCTGCGGGGTGCACTCGGCCCCGTCCGCCAGGAACTCGCGGATCGCATCCATGTAGGACGCGTTCGCATCCGCCTGCCGCGGGGCGCTCAGGACATGCGCGCAATCCTGCCGCAAGGAGGCAAGCTTGCCGTCCACGACCGAGACCCATTGCCGATCATGGTCGTAGATGAGCCAGCGCACGGATCCCGCAGCCACGGGGGCGAGACCCGCGAGATAGCGCCGAGCGGCCGCGTCATCGAACATGGCGTGAGCCTTACCGTCCGCCGTCCGAAACACCAACGCGTGGTGTAACCGTTTCGGAGCCCGGCCGATCTGCCTCGATCTGCGCCGAACGGGTCATGGGCAGGCGGAGCAGCGACGTCGGCGCCCGCCGCATCGCGGCTCGACGACCGGCAGGCGGGCACCGCGCAACGGCCGAGGCCGGTCGATGGCGGCCCGCCCGCCACCCCGTTCGAGGTCCGCGGACGTCCGGCTCCGGTCGCCAGGTCTGGTTCGGGGCCGGAAGCGGACCTGGCGGCGCCGGCCGCCCCATCAGACGGTCGTGGCGGCCCGTCGCCGTCGGGTCGGCTGGATCATCGCTTCCAGCTCCAGCAGCCTGTTGAGTTCCGCCTCGGTGAGCAGCCCCTCCTCCAGCACGAGGCCGGCCACCGACCGGTTCTCCTTCAGCGCGCGCTGCGCGACCCGCGAACTCGCCTCGTAGCCCAGGGTCGGAGCGAGCGCCGTCACCAGGCCGATCGAGCCCTGAACGAGGGCGCGGCAGCGTTCCCACAGCCGCCGTGAGCATCCGCAGGGAGGAGTGCACGCAGTAGCCGATCGTGGGCTCGAAGGCGTTGAGCTGGAGTTGCCCCCCCTCGGCGCACAGCGTCACGGTGAGGTCCTGCCCGATCACCCTGTAGGCGACTTGGTTCACAACCTCCGGGATGACCGGGTTGACCTTGCCCGGCATGATCGAGGACCCGGGCTGCACGGCGGGAAGCCGGATCTCCCCGAAGCCGGTGCGCGGTCCCGAGGATAGCAGCCGCAGATCGTTGCAGATCTTCGAGAGCTTGACCGCGACGCGCTCGAGGGTGGCGGAGAACAGCACGAACGCGCCGAGGTCCGAGGTTGCCTCGATCAGGTTCGAGGCGAGCACCATGGGCTGGCCGCAGACGCGGCCGAGCTCTTCGACGGCCAGCGCCGCGTAACGCGGGTCTGCGTTGATGCCGGTTCCGATCGCCGTGGCCCCGAGGTTCAGCTCGCGAAACAGCCCGACGATCTCACCGATGCCCCAGAGCGCGTCGGCCGGAACATCGCCGTCACCGAGCAGGTCGTGCTCGGAACGGTCCTGGCGGTCTCCAGCTCCACGGTCCGCACGGTGGCGACCGCGAGCGCGGTGGGCGAGCCCGTCCGGACCGACGCCTCCGCGGCCGTCGTCCCCGTGTCCTGGGTCGTCCCCGTGTCCTGGGTCGTGCTGGGACGCTTCGTGGCCATGAGATCGCTCCCTCACGGAACGCTCGGCCTGTCGTCGCCGGGACCGGCTGGCCCGACCATTGTCACGTAGGCCGGGCTGCACATCCAGAAGGTCGCGCTAACCGGCCCGATGCGCCGAAACGGCGCTGTTGCCATGGATGAGATCGCGGCCGGCGTAGATGCCGCCGACAACCTCGAGGTCGAGCCGCTCTGCGTCGCGGCGGCGAACCGCGTCCATGATCGTGCCGGCGATTTCCGGATCGGCCCCGACCGTCAGGAGCGCCCGCTCGCCCAGGGCCAGCGCCGACTCGGCCGTCTCGCGGATCTGGTAGGCCACGCCCGCCTGGATCAGCGCGACCGCGTGTTCCCGGTCGCGGGCACGGGCGAGGACGGGTACCAGGGGAAACTCAACCTTCGCGATCTCGGCGATGCGCCTGGCCATCGCGGGGTCGTCGACGCAGATCAGGATCGCCCGGGCCGTCTCGGCACCGGCCGCACGCAGGATGTCGAGCCGCGTGCCGTCGCCGTAATAGACCTTGAAGCCGAATCCCTCGGCGATGCGGATGTTCTGGGCGTTCGTGTCGATGATCGCGACGGCGCATCCCTGCGCGATCAGCGGCTGGCTGGCGATTTGCCCGAAGCGGCCGAACCCGACGATCAGGGCGCTGCCGACGAGATCCTCCGGGGCCTCGAGGCCGGCGGTCGACAGCGCAGCCTTGGGCCCGAGCCGGTCGAAGGCAATGACCATCAGCGGCGTGAGCGCCATCGACAGGATGACGGTGGCGGTCAGGACCGCGTTGGTGGTGCCATCGATGATGCCCGCACCCGCCGCCGCCGCATAGAGGACGAAGGCAAACTCACCGCCCTGCGCCATCAGGGCCGCGCGCTCCAGCGACTCGGCGTGCGACGCGCGCAGGGCCCGCGCCACGCCGTAGATGAGCAGGGCCTTCACTGCCATGTAGGCGACGACGCCTGCCAGGATCAGGCCCGCGTTCGCGGCGATCACGGTCAGGTCGAGGGACATGCCGACGCCCAGGAAGAACAGACCGAGCAGGATGCCGCGGAACGGCTCGACATCGGCCTCCAGCTGGTGGCGGAAGCTGGATTCGGACAGGAGGACGCCGGCCAGGAAGGCGCCCATCGCCATGGAGAGGCCGCCGAGCTGCATGGCGAGCGCCGAGCCGAGCACGACGAGGAGCGCCGCCGCGGTCATCACCTCCCGGGCCTTCGCGGCGGCGAGCAGGCGGAACAGGGGGTTGAGCAGCCAGCGCCCTGCGGCCACCAGCGCGGCGACCGAGGCCAGGGCGATCACGACCGCGACGGCGCGCCCCGTCCCGCTCGCCTCGGCCCCGCCCGGCGCCAGCAGCGCAACGACGGCGAGGAGGGGGACGATGGCGAGATCTTCCAGGAGCAGGATCGCGACGATCCGCTGCCCCTTCGGGGTGGCGAGGGCGCCGCGCTCTTCCAGAAGCTGCATGACGATCGCGGTCGACGTCAGCACGAAGCCGGTGCCGGCCACGAAGGCCACGGTGACCGAAAAGCCCAGGGCGATCCCGACCAGCGTGAGGGCGGCGATGCAGGCGCCGACCTGGGCGAGACCGAGCCCGAAGATCGCGCGGCGCATGCCCCAGAGCCGGGAGGGCTCCATCTCCAGTCCGATGATGAAGAGGAACATCACGACGCCGAGTTCGGCCACATGGAGGATGGCGTGGGCATCCGTGAACAGGCCGAGCCCGAAGGGGCCGATGGCAAGCCCCGCCACGAGGTAGCCGAGGACCGAGCCGAGCCCGACCCGCTTGAAGAGCGGAACGGCGACGACGCCCGCCGCCAGAAGGGAGACGACTTGGACGAGATCGCTTCCCGGGCCGGATGCGTCGACAGCCATGGTGTGTTCCGTTCTCTGGACGGGCGACGCCGCCGCCGGGCAGGCGGCGGGACGAGATCAGCCGTGTGCCCACGGAGCCGGCCCACGGGACCGGAAGCGAAATCCGGACCCGACCCCTCGGGGCCTTCAGGGATAGCGGACCGGCTGGGGATCCTCGGGCAGCGGGATGAACTCGGCGTCGTTCGGCACCGTGTCGAACCGGCCCTGGCGCCAATCCTCCTTGGCCTGCGCGATCCGCTCGGGTCGCGAGGAGACGAAGTTCCACCAGAGGTGGCGTGGCCCGTCCATCGGCTCGCCGCCGAGCACCATGAAGCGGGCCGCCTCAGTCGCGCGGACGCTGATGCGGTCGCCGGGCCGGAACACCAGCAGCTGGCCAGGGCCGAAGCCGTCGCCGGCGATCTCGATCACCCCCGCGACCGTGTAGATCGCGCGCTCGTCGTAGGTGGGATCCAGCGGCAGCACGGCGCCCGCCTCAAGGGCCACGTCGGCATAGACCATCGGGCTGGAGGCGCGCACGGGCGAGCGCGCCCCGAAGGCCTCGCCCGCGATCAGTCGGACGGTCTTGCCTTCGCCGGTCAGGACCGGCAGCGCCGCGGCATCGTAGTGCTCGAAGGCTGGCGCCGTCTCCTCGTCCCGGGCGCTCAGGGCGACCCAGCTCTGGATGCCGAACAGCTTCGAGCCGGTCTGCCGGAGGTCCGGCGCGGTGCGCTCGGAATGCGTGATGCCGCGGCCGGCCGTCATCCAGTTCAGCTCGCCCGGCCGGATCGGCAGTTCGGTCCCGAGGCTGTCGCGGTGCATGATCTCGCCGTCGAACAGGTAGGTGACGGTGGACAGCCCGATATGCGGGTGGGGCCGCACGTCCATCCCGGTACCGAGCAGGAACTCCGAGGGTCCCATCTGGTCGAAGAAGATGAACGGCCCGACCATCCGGCACTCGGTCGAGGGGAGCGCGCGGCGCACCGCGAAGGAGCCGAGGTCGCGCGATCGCGGCACGATCAGGGTCTGGATCGCGTCGCAGCTGAAATGGTCGCCCGGGACCGGATCGTCCGCACTGTGCCAGCTCATCGCTCTCGCTCCTCGTTCGACCGATCCCGGCCCGGTGAGACAGGATGCGCCCCGACGGCGCGTCGATGGAAGCACCTTGCGCGATTCCATGTGTCGCGGGAATGGAAACCATCGAAACGCAAGGTTTCCATTTTTGCGTATCATGCCGGCATCCGGCCGTCTTCGGACGCGTTTCGGCCCGCCCCCGAAGGAGCGCCTCCGGGATCTTCCAACGCGTGCCGGGCCGTCAGTCTGCGTCCGGCGACGGCCCGTTCTCGAGGGACTGCGGTCCTGCAGCCTCCACATCCCGATCCTCCGGGATGCCCTTCCTGCGTCGTCCGCGACCCTGATCGCACAGGCGGGGCGCGGGGGGCCGGCCCGCGAGCCGTCGCGAACGCAGCACGCCGAACCCGTCCTGCCGACGCGCGGCGGTGTCGCCTGCGCGCCGGAACATGGATCCCAGCGGTGTGCTCCGGACCCACTCTCGGATCGGCGCGTTGATTGAGATGCACGCCCAGCCCTCCTCCGCTTCCGACCCCGAACGCCTCGCCCTGACGGAGTCGGCTCTGACAGCGGCGGATAGCCTCTGGCGTGCCGAGATGCGCCGGACCTACGGGCCGGACGGGGTGCTGATCTACGCCTTCGCCCCGGAGGGCCAGGGCGATCTCGGCACGCCGCTCCGGCGGACCTATGAGGCGCGCCGGGTCGCGGTCGCCCTGTGGCGGCACGAACGGCAACGGCCGGCGCGGTGCTCCTGAGACGGGGCGTCCGAAAGGCCGGCGGTCGCCGATACCCTCAGGCACAGTTCCGGAGACGCGCTCGGCGCACGCCTACTTGTCGGGCCGCTTGAGCAGTGAGGGACCCCATACGAGGCAGAAGGCCTGCGCGAGGTAGGCGCCCTGAAACGTGGCGTTGATCTCGAGGCCGCGCTTCAGGACTTTGAAGAGGGGTCGCGTCTCGACGGCGCCTTCGAGCCCGACCGCGACGGCGAGAATCACGGAGACGACAATCACGCTGAACCATCCGAGCCAGCGCGCGCAGACCATGCCAATGGTCGCGACGACAATAAAAATCATACCCGCGCTGCCGGCCCCAGACTGCTTCCCCTGCACCTACCTACGCAGTTCAGATGGGGCCGGAAAGGCGCGATCCGCGCACGCCCTTGAATGCTGCGCTGCAGCAATAAATTTTCGCGGCGCGCCTTCAGCTCAAAACAAGTGTAGCCGCGAGATATGAAACGACCGTCAGCAGTGTCGATCCGAGCAATACGACACCGATGCGCGCAGAAAGCGCAGAGGACGGAGGCAATGCTTTGTACCTCCGGCCGACCGCGCGAAGGAACGAAAGAAGAGCGCTCGGATCGGAGGGATCTTTTGCAAGCATGGCAAAACAGAAGCGAAGAGGTTGCGCCGCTCGGTTTGTTTCGGGCGAAATCAAACCTGAGGATAGGCGTAACCGCATGACCCCACGATGAATGCGACAATTCGCACATCCGGATACGGTTCTGAGCATCCGGCTCGCGCCTGACGAGCACCCGGCACGGCATCGGTGTCGCCCCGAAAGAGACGGCTGACCGGGCGAAAGGGTTCCCGATCGGGCGTGCGGTTGACCCGGCACGGGTGCCCTCGGCGCCGCGCGGCATCCCGGTACACCGGGAGCGCGGTCTGTGCCGGCCGCAGAAGGCGATTCAGGAGGCGATCCACCGTCGTCCCGGGCCGGCAGGGCGCGCCCCCCGGGCCGGCGCGGGCATCAGCCACAGGCCTTGCCATTCGGGAGGACCACCTCGTTGTAGGTCGATTTGGCCGTCTGGCCGCCCCGCACCGGCCAAGGCACGGCGGCCTTGAACGTGAACTGGTTGTTGGCCCCGCCCACCAGCCGCATCACGCCGCTCCCGAACAGGGCCGGGTACGGCACGCTCACTTCGGCCAGGACGTAGCGCATCCCGGCGAGTTGGAAGCCCTCCGGCACCTTCAGGTCGGTTGCCGCCCCGACCGATCGCGCGGTGCCGGTGGCCGTGGCGTAGCTCGAACAGACCTGGGGCTGCTGTCCGGCCCCGTCGGCGGCCACACCGAGCGCGCTGACCACGATCTTGGCCGCGGTGCTGGGATAGGGTGCGAGGACGAGCTTGGCCGAGGCGACGATGTCGGTCATCGTCGCCGCCGCCATCGGAGTCTGCGCGTCGCCCTGGGACGTGAGGTCCGCCACCGCGCGCGCCAGCAGCGTGACCTTGCGGTAATGGTCGATGGCCCGCCCGAACTCGGTCACGCCGAAGAGCAGCGCCAGCATCACCGGCAGAACCAGCGCGAACTCGATCGCGGAGGCGCCCCGGACGTCATCGCGGAGGGAGGACGGCCTGCGGGGGCGACAGAGCCCGCGGTGCATCGGCCGCGTCATGGATCAGCAGCCCTGCCCGGATGCGGTGTCGTACGGCTCCGTCCGGAACACCGCCGTGGACTGGAGCAGACGCGCCCCGTCGCTGAAGCCGGGCAAGCCGGCATAGAGGAAGCTGAACGCGACGCGGTACTTCACCGCCGCGGTGAAGACCACGATCGCACCCGGCTGCGCGCACGCGTAGCTCGTCCCGAACCCCTTGGCCCAGTCACCGGTCTTCGAGTCCAGGGGCGTCGGCATGCTGCCGCCCGCGAAGGAGCCGCTCAGGGCGACGTTGAGCTTGAGCGTGCTGCAGTCGAACGCGGTCGCGGCCTGGGCGGCGTTCGCGCCGCACATGGAGGTCTTCATGGCGGCCAGCAACGTGCCGGCATCCGTCTGGCCGGTATTCGCCTTCTGAAATTGGCCCGTGTAGATCGTCCGGCCGGCGCGCTGGAGCGCGTCGTCGAGGTTGCGCGCGGTCCAGACCATCATGGCGGTTTGCAGGATCACGGCGAGCAGGCTGAGGAACGGCGTCGCGACCAGCGCGAACTCAACCGCCGCCGCACCGTCCTGCTTCCGGGCGAGGCAGGCGAGCGCCGAACGCGCCCTCGCGGCCGCCCGATGGTCCGAATCTCTGCGACGGGGCGTCATCCGCGACACTCGACGGTGAAATTGTTTCCGGGACGGGGGCCGCGGGGGCTCTACTCGACGATCCGGAGCTTCTTGTCGGACACCTTCACCAGGGTCGGACATGAGACGACGACGCGGATATCGTCGTAATCCCTGTCACTGCCCGCACTGGGCGGCCGGTCCTCCCAGCCATAGTACATGTACTTGCCGTCGCTGCAGCTCGCGGTCGCCGTGGCGGGATCATGCGTCGTGTGGCTGTTGGGCAGGATCCCGCCATCGGACTTGCTCTTGCACTTGCTGAGCGTGTCGCAAACGATGGTCTCCAGGATCGGGTTGGAGGCCATGTCCATGGTGGTCAGGCTACCGTTCGTATTGATGCGGTACCCTTTCATGTTCATAGACTGCACGCGCAAGCCGGTATCGATCTTCGTGTCGGTGTAGTACTCGTAGGTCTCCTGTTTCGGATCATCCCAGAGCGATCGATTGCTGCGGGCATTGCGCACGTTGTGCAGCATGTAGCTCGGAGCCTCGTTGGCGCCGCAGGTCGGCAGAGCGGCCTTCGTGTAGTCGGTGGGCGGCGATCCGTTGTCGGCGATCGCCACCACGCCGCGCCGCCCCTTGTCGGCCTCCGCCTGCCGTTTCGGATCCGATGAGTAGCAGTACATGTAGATGCGGTTGTAGTCCGCGGCCTCGGGGGACAGCTGACTGAAGGTCGGCGGGTTCGTCTGGAAGACCGGCGCGACCCGGTTGACGGTCGTCGCGGTGCCGACGGTGATCTGCCGGGGCATCCCGGGCAGAAGATGCAGCAGGTTCGTCTTGAGCGTCGTCGAGATCGTCACCCGGTAGTTCGCGCCATCGATCCAGGTGCCGTTGACCTGGAACCCGGTGGTGGAATTGGCCGAACCCAGGCGGGCGGTGAGCTGCGCCCCCGCGAGGCGCAGGCCCTCGGTGGCCGCCGCCACCGTGTCGGCGTTGGCGACGAGCAGTGCGGTCGCGTCGGCGACGCTGGACTCGACCGCACGGACGCGCACGGCATTGCCGTAATCGATGACGAGCCCGCCCGCGCCCAGGAGCAGCGGCAGGCTGAGGCCGAAGATCATCACGACGTTGCCACCATCGCCCTCGGCGAACGGATGGAGCCAGCGCGGCATGCGTCCCCGCATTCGAGACCTCCCGGCACATCCGCCGCTCCACGAGCTGGCGCACGGCACGCGACATCACGTAGGCGCGATCAGATTAAGGTCAGGTTGTATTGTTGTTTTAGGCTCGCTTTCCGAGACGAGATCTGCCTTTATTAGGTTATATTTGGTTAATAAAGATCGGCTACGTACAATAATAGACACTGAATAGACCACCACAGAAGCCTCAGCGATCCAATACCCCGTACCGGCCGGCCGCCACCCCGGGATCGCATCCCGGCGGTCGACATCGCGCGCCCGCGCCGTATGGTGCCGCGCAAGCGGACGGCGACGGCGCCGGACCGCATCCCCGATGCGACTGGATTGCGCATGCGCCTCGCGACTCTGCTCTTCGCCTTCTGCCTCGTGCAGCCGGGAGCCGTGCTGGCTCAACCAGCTCCCAACGCGGCGCCGGATCCCGCCCTTCTGAAGGTCGCCCGCGAGACGGTGGCCCAGATGCAGGGGGACCGCGCGGCCACGCTCAGCTCGATGGCCGCGCCGATGGTCGGCATGATGCAGCAGATCGGCATCAAGGAGGCCGAGAAGGCGCAGGTGCTGGTGCAGGAGGTCGTGATGCCGACCCTGGCCGCGCATTACGATGAACTGCTCGACATACAGGCCCGCGGCTTCGCCACGGTGCTCGGCACGGACGACCTGCAGGCGATCGCCGCGTTCTACGCGACGCCGGCCGGCAAGCACCTCGCGGCGGCCCAGCCGCAGCTGGCTCAGATCCAGCTCGCGGGCATGCAGCACTGGATGCAGTCGGTCGCACCCGAGATGCAGGGCAAGCTCGTCAAGGCGGTCCAGGATCACGGATGGGGTCCGGGCAGCCCGGCCAAGCCGCGCTGATCGGCCCGGGTTCAGGATCCGGGCGCAGCGGGCCGCACGACGGTCCTGCACCGCCGGGCCGGTTCGAACGTGGGCGCGGGGGACTGGCGGCGGTGCGCGCCGCTGGCGCGTCGCCTCAGTCGCGTGCGGCTTCGGTGCTCGCGCGTTCGACCAGCGCCCGCAGCGCGGCGCGCCCCTCCACGGCGAACCACGCGCGCAGCATGCTGGTGGTCTCCGGCTGGTCCTCCGCCCGCTCGCGGAACAGGTCGGCGCAGCGCGCAAGCTCGCGCTCGACGAACAGATCGAGGTAGGAAGCGCCCCTGGTCCGCGCGAGGTCGGCCAGCGCATCTTCGAGGACACGCTGCATCATCTCGCCGACCATGGCCGAGATGTAGACAGCCTCCGCGCTCCCCTGCTCAGGCTCCGTCAAGCCGTCCTCCAGCCTGCCCGGCCGCGACCCTGATCATACCGCGCGGATAAATGAGATGGGCCCCGAGGCCGAAGCCCCGGGTTCTGTTGCTAGGCGCGCCCACGCCCCGGAAGATTACGCCGCGAGGCGCATCTCCATGCCGACGTTGTCGTTGGCATTTAGAGTTTTGGTCAGGTGCCCGGAACAGGGGTTGCCTGCGCCGAACCGGTCGAGTCCTTACCGAAAGTCGCATCTTATCCTGCCGAGGCAGGACAGAACTCGCGATCCCTTTACCGTCCAGTCGAACCTGTTTCGCCCCCAGCAGAAGCACCCCGGTAGCGCGCCGTCCGCAGAGCCGGACGCTCGCCCTCATCCCCACGCGGTATCGGGGCAGGATGCTTCTGGTGGAGGCGCCGGGTACCGCCCCCGGGTCCTGAAACGTTATTATGAACCGGTCATCAACCTCGCGATCATCCTACTCCAGAAACGGCGCCTGGGTCTACAGGCCTGGGGGCCATTTCCTCCGGCCCGGGCCGCAGCGGCACCGTCCGCGGGGCGGCGGTCCCGATTCTGAACGCCGGTCCCGCCGCCGGTGAACGGCTCGCTCATCCGGACGGGCTATCCCGGTCACGAGCCGCGTTGCGTATCGGCTCGGCTCACCGCTGGTGAGATCGGACGCTCCCCCGCCCCGTGAGCAGATCGGGGCGGGGCCGAGCAGCGCAGGCACGTGCCGCTACAGCCAGCGCTCGTCGACATCGGTGGCGTTACGATCGGCCAGGGGCTGCGTCTCGTCGCCGTGGGCGAACACCACGACATCGCCCGGGCCGACGTCGCGGGTCGCGTAGAAGTCCCAGCGGCGATGGATCACCCGCGGGCCGCCGAAGATCCGGTAGGCGTTCCAGTAGCGGTCGTCCCGGAAGCCGACGTAGTGGACGCAGCGCACCGCCATTGGCCTCAGTGCCGCCGCGCGGCCCACCGGCCCGCGACACGCCGGGCCAGCCAGGGCCGGAGGGGCAGGGACAGCCGGTAGGCCAGTTCGGCGAAGGGCAGCACGGGTCGGACGCCGAGCACGCGCAGACCGACCACGCGGCCGAGCCAGCGCCAGCCGGGCAACGCCAGCCAGAGGCGGGCGAACGCCGCCGCGCCGGAGACCAGCCGCCCGTCCGCGGCCCGCACGTGGAAGCGCCGCAGGGCAGCCTCGCGGTCCAGGCCGGGCCCGAGCGTCGGCGCGGGCGCGGCCCGTCCGACATCCACGAAGTGGAGCCGCTCGGCGCCCGCACATTGGCGATAATGGTCGATCTCGGCCCGGCAGAGCGGGCAGCCGCCGTCGTAGTAGATGCTGAGAGGCTGCTCGGACGGGCCGTCACTCATATCCGCACCGGAGTCCAAGGCCTCACTGGGCGGGCGCGCTCAGGACCAGCTTGCCCTTGAACGGCGCATCGGCGTTGCGGTTGCTGGTGCAGGCATACTCCTCCTGACCCGCCTTCATCGTCCGCAGGCGCAGCGTACCCTTGCCCTTCTGCTTGACGGTGTATCCTTTCTCGCTGGCGACATGCACGAGGTCGCCGTCCGCGTGCAGCACCAGGCCGTTCTCGAACTGACCGGGTGCGGTGATCGTCACCGGTGCGTCGGCGCTGCTCACGATGTTCAGCGCCACGTTCGTGTCGGCGGGGAGGCGCAGTTCGGCCGGCTCGCAGATCGGCTTGCCGTCCTTCATGCTGATCGTCAGCTCCACGGGCGGCATCGCGTCGCTCGCGGGCGGCGCCAGGGGCTTGCCCTGTGCCAGGGCCGGCCCGGCGACGAGCAGCGCGAGCAGCGTCGCCGATCCACGAAAGACGTTCAGCATATGAGACAATCCCGACGAGGTGGGTCGGCGCCGATGGCCGACCGCATGGTCAGGAATGGCCGGGCGCGGGGCGTCGTTCCGGGGCGCAACGCCGCAGCGGCGCGGCGGAGGCCCGCCTCGCGCCGGTCCCGCCCGCGTTTCGCCGGACCACCGGACGGCCGAACGTCAGCCGCCCTGCAGGGTCTCGGCGAAGTCGTCCGGGATCTCGCCCCACTGGCCGAGGATCGTGACGCCTTCGAGTTCGCCGGTCTCGTCGTCGGCCACCACCTTCAGCGCCGCCGCACCCGGCATCCGCTTCGCGAGGTTCTCGGCCTTCTTCAAGGCGCCGCTCTCGGTCTGCGCCGGCTCCTGGCGGGCCGGCCGCAGCCGCTTCCGATGCAACTCGAAGGGTTGCACAACGAACGCCGTCTTCATCGCCATCTTGGCCTCGCCTCCGAAACGGTCGCCGCAGGGAGCGGCGACCTCGCGCCCCGTGTCCGGTCGTCACCCGCGCCGGGCACGTCCACCGAGGGCGCCCGGACGGACCGAATCGTCGCCGTGCGCCGCCCGGTCTTCATCGGTTCTGACACGGCGGAGCCCTGGCTTCACCATTGCCGGATTGTCGCGCGACCGATGGCGGACACCCGAGCACGGTCGCGGGAGCCTGGATCAGTTGCGCAGCGGCTGGGCGTCGATCTGTAGCCGATAGATCGTCGTTGGGAACTTCACCGCCGACGTCTCGCCCCCGTTCATCGTCGGCGTGCGGTTCATCTGCGCCGCCGGGATCCACAGGCCGCCCTGCTCGTCGATCCACATGGCGTCGACCCAGACCAGGCGCGGATCCTCGATGAGGGTGCTCGTGGTCCCGTCCGGCGCGATCTTGAGGATGCGCAGCCCGTCGGTGTCGCTCGCGTAGATCGTCCCCGCGGCGTCGATGGCGGTTCCACCGGTCGCCACGGTGGGGGCGAACAGCCTCACGTGCCGGGCGCGCTCCGCATCGCTCACCGCGGCGTCGTCCAGGAAGCGCGTCTCGATGCTGTAGAGCGGTCCGGTGCAGGCTTGGTAGTAGAACGTCTTCCCGTCCGGAGAGACCTCAAGCTGGTCGGCGTGGATGAAGAGCAGCTTGCCCTTGTCGTCCCGCAGCACCCGGCCCTGGCCCGTGAGCGGGCGCTGCGCGATCGTCGACCGATGGCCGTCGAGCACGCGCCTGAGGCCACCGGTGTCGAGGTCGAGCACGAGCAATCCGGGCTGGCCGGCATCCGTCAGGTAGACGTTGCGGCCGTTGAAGCGGAAATCGTCGATGAAGCTTCGATCGGTGGTCGCCGCCTGCAGGGGGTAGACGCGGCGCACCGCGTTGGTGGCGAGGTCGATCTGCACGAGCTTCGCCCCCCCGGGAAGCGGGGCCTCGCCCATTCCGGGCGCGCCCTTGTCGACCACCCAGAGGTCGCCCTCAGGGCCGATGCGGATGGCGTTGACCGCCACGAACGCCTTGGCCGGGTCATCGCCCTGCTTCCACGCGTTCCACGCCGCGTCGGGAAACGCGACGGGCTTGCCGTCGCGCCACTCGCCCAACTCGATGCCCTCGCCCTTCGTCTGTCGCTGGAACGGCGAGAACAGGCGGCCGTCCTTCGACCGCGTGAAGCCGTTGAAGACCAAGCTGTCCGATTGCAGCATCGGCTTGAGCGCGTCGGGACCGATCCGGGCGTCGGCCGCGCGGCCGGGCGACGCCAGGCACCCGGCGAGCAAGAGAGCGAGGATGGAGAGAAGAGCCATGGGATCACGCGCGTGCGAAGGCGGGGTGCTCCGCTGCAAGACGTGAAGCGCCGACGGTGTTCCCGATCCGCGCGTCCGGCGGGATGATCCGGTGCGGGATGACTGACGCGGGATGAACCGCGCGAAGGCCGTCCGCGATTTGCCGACCCCGGCCTGCGACGACGGGTCCGCGGACGCGGGGTCGCCCAGCGCCTGCGGCGCGGCACATGGCGGCAACAGCCGCGGGCCCCCTAACGCCCGACCGCGTCAGGCCTATTCGTGCGCCATTCACACCCATCCACCGCACTGGGAAAAATATCCCGCATCGAGGTTGAACCGATACACCTTAAAGGCTTTGTTCTCTATCTGTTCCGATGCGATCGTCGGGCAGCTCCACTCCGTTCGCGCCCCGTCGGCAACGCATCATCGCGCCATCCGAAACCGTTCGAGATACAGGACTATTTTCTTGCTTCGCGTCCTGAGGAGGGTTGTCATGAGCGATGGGGGCAATGAGTTGCGGCGCCTGTCGGCGACGTGGTTGAACACCATCGCGTCCGGCGTCGTCACGGCGGGGTCCTGCGGCTCGCTGATCGCCTACAGCTTCGGGCCGCGCCCCGGCATCACCGCCCTTCAGGTCCTCGCGGTTCTGGCGGTTACCCTGACCACGGGGGCAGTCCTGCATCTTCTCGCTCGCGCGCTCCTCAACAGGTGTTGAAGCGCGGGCGGAACAGGGATGCCCCATCATGGAGGACGGGGTCACGGGACGCATCGGATTCGGCCGGGGGAACAGCGCGATCGCGGATCCCGTTCGGTCGGCCGGGTTCGCCAGCAGGGGTACCGCCCGGACACCGCAGGTGCCAGCCCGTGTCCCGGCCGTCCCCGCGACGGGCAGGCGCGTGCGACGCCGCGCAGTTGGGGGACGTGCCCGGGCCGTGACGCCGGACACCGGACGCGGGGGAACGAACCGGGCTGCCGCGGAGCGGACCGACGCGGGGTCGAGGCCGACGGATGCCGCATCCGGGCCGTCCGGATCCCGCCCAGCGCGTCGACCGCGGTCGTCAGGGTCCGGCGCCAGGCAGGGCGGAGCCGTGGCGGTCCGAGGGGTTCTCGGACGTGTTGACGAGGGAGCTCTCCGGCGCCGGGCAGGCCGCCGGCATCGGCCGCGGAGCCCGGAGCGCAGGCGGACGGGCGTGCCCGCCCCGCGGCGGCGCGCTCCGGCGTCCGGATCGGCCCTCAGGCGCAGGGATGGCGATTGGCCTCGCTGTCGAGATAGGTCGACCATTCCGAGAGCGTCGTGAGCTGCGAGCCGAACATCCGGCTGACCTGATGGAAGCCGAGGGCGCGGTAGCTCTCGAACTGGCTCTCCGAGAACCACTGGTTCGCGGTGCTCTCGTGCGGGAACGCGGGGCTGGTCGCCCCGTAGGCGCGCACCTCGGCGGGAATGTCGTCGAGGAAGCTCGGCTTGATGTAGATCAGCGAGGCCGGATCGCGGGCGTCCGGGTAGATGATCGTGCCGCGGGCGTAGCCGAGCGCCCCGGCCCGCTTCCCGTCCCGCTCGATCGTCGCGCGGGGCAGGATGCGCATCTCGCCCATCTGCACCTTCGCGAGCCCGTCGACCTCCGCCTTCCGGATCACGTTGCCGAGGTCGAAGAACGTGCAGGCCTCGTCCTGGCCGGCATCGATCACCACGATCCGGGCGCAGCGGCGCCGCAGCATCTCGTAGAGGCCGAGATTGTCGAAATGGCCGCCATCCGACAGGTAGATGGCCTGCCGCACGTCGGTGCTGCGGCCGCCGAGTTCGCTCAGGAGCGCCAGCACGGAGTTCCTGGGCTTGGCCAGCCGGAGATCCTCCCGCCGCGCGACGGCGGGATTGGGCAGCCAAGCCCCGAGCCGGACGTTGAACAGCGTCATCAGGAACGCGATCAGGCGCGAGGAGTGGTAGCCCCAGTTCGGGCTGACCGCAGCCCCCGAGATCGTCAGAAGGCCACCGAGGAGCGGTCCCCGGCCGTCGCTCACCCGGTCGCTGCCGGTCTCCATGCCGGCATACGCCGTGGTCCGGATGTAGGCCCCGCGCGGGCCGTCCCGGCGCGGCGCGGCACGTCCGGCCTCCGCGCGATCGAGGATCGCCGAGCCGCAGGCGAACGGGGTCGCGGTGAACGGGGCGGCCTTCCGCTCCGCCCACTCGGTCCGCAGGATGTCGGTGAGGTTCAGGGTCATGTTGACCACGGGCAGCAGCCGCCGCTCCGTCCCGAGCTCGGCGATGCGCGGACTGTCGTCCTCGTCGAAATCCGTGAACGGGTCGGCGTCGCGGCGCGCGCGGGCGGAGCCCAGGAAGCCGCGGGTCAGGCGGTTGCGGTAGACCCCGTGCATGGAGAAGCGGTTGACGTTGACGCGGCCGAACAGGTGGACCGCACCGGCGAGTACGATCGCCACCCCGAGGTTGAGGATCAGGATCATCCCGTAGGGATTGATGGCGCACTGTGCGGCGGCCTCCGCGCGGTCGTAGGCCGCCCGGGGGATCGGGCAATCGCCCCACCAGTCGTGGGTATCGCCGAGGAAGCGGCCCAGGCACCACCCCAGCAGCGCGAACAGGCTGATGCCGAAGACCGCCGCCATCGCGCTCAGGCCGATCATCAGGAGGTCGTCCATCCGCCCCTTCGCGGCGAGCGCCTGCGTCCGGGCGAACACCTGCTTGCCCAGGAAAGCCGCGGCCGGGCCGGTGGCGAGGGCGCCGAGGGCGCTGAACAGGGCCGGAAGCTGTGCATCCTCGCGGCCGAGGGCGACCGCCGACACGATCAGGCAGCACAGGCACAGGACCGTCCAGCCCGCGGCGGCGAGCAGGAGTTGCCCGTCGATCCGCGCCACCCACTCCCTGTCGAGGTCGGCCCGTTCGGCGCTCCTGCGGAAGCCGATGAACACGACGCTCTGGAAGAGGTGGATCAGGATCAGGATCGGAGGCGCCAGCACGGTCAGGGTCTGCGAGACCTGGGCCTCCCCGGGCTTGAAGGCGGTGACGTCGCCGCCCACCAGCCAGCCGATGCTCGATCCGGCGCAGACCATGACGAGGGTGGTCGAGACGAGGCTGGCGGCGATCCACGGACCCATGTTCCGCTCGTACAGCCACTGACCCGGATGGCCCTTGAGCTTCTGCCAGCCCATTCCGCAGAGGTAGCCGGCCGCCTGCACGACGAAGTACGCGATGCCGAGGATGTACAGACTCTCGTTCGGGACCGGCAGCCCGTGCTCGAACAGCGCGCGCAGGGTGAACGGCAGGGCCAACGCCCACAAGCAGGTCGGCGCGAGGATCCAGCCCGCGATGAAGGCCGGCGACGCGTAGGCCGTCACGCCGCCTCTCAGCGGCCGGTGGCTCGGCAGCATGCGGCAGGCGTTGAAGGTCGCCACGAGGAGGGCGGCGCTGCCCAGGATCAGGGGCAGCCACAGCGTGCTCCGGCTCGCCGCCTCGAGCGCCGTCCGGTAGGTCAGCAGCGCCAGAGGGATGAACAGCAGCAGCGGGAAGATGATGAGCCAGTTGAGGAACGTGTTCCTGACATAGAGGACGATGCCGGCCCAGGTGTCCCGGGACAGGAGCCCGACCTCCGGCGTCAGGTAGTTCGTGTAGCGCCTCAGCTTGGCGAAGACCTCCCGGCCCGATCCCGCGAGGCGGCGCTCCGCCTCCGCGAGGCCCCCGCATTCGCGGATGAAGGTCTGCAGCCAGCCGCCGGCGAAGCCGCCGCCCGAGACCGTCGACAGGTAATGGAACTCGCCGAGCATGCGCCGGGCGGCCAGAGCCTGCACGGCACCCAGGCAGAAGGTGGCACTGCGGATTCCCCCCCCGGACAGGCAGAGCGCGGACAGCCGGGCCTCGTCCGCCCGAGCCCGCAAGGGCGTGGCGTCGCCGGGCGGGCGCGGCCCGCAGAAGTGATCGAGCTCCTCCTGGAGCGCCTGCTCCGTATCCAGCAGCCAGCCCCCGTCGCGCGTCGTCAGGGCCGGCAGGCCGTAGGTCGGCGCCTCTGCGCGGCCGGCGCCTCCGAGATCCGCGTCCATCGTTCCTCCGACCACGCGCGCCGGTCCCTGACCTTGCCAGGAGCCGCCAGACCAACGGGACGTCCAGAATAGATTCTCAATTTTCGTCTTTGCGGTATTTACGTCTCTCGACCTCTATTCATCCGTATAAGTAGCCATATGTAATAATTTGTTCGAAATTTTATAGCGCCTTCGATGCGCAATCATCGGATTTCAAAATTTTGGTTGATGACATCTTCGCATTTATCGGCCGCATCAAAGGATATGGGCCCGCAGCATGGTCCCGCAAATCAATTCTCGGATCATCATCCATTTGAAGGACGCGCCAATCTCGGCCGTAGCCTACTTAAGTCGCGAAGCAACTCGGCAGGTGTCGGTTTCGGCCAGGCCCAGGATGCGTCCGGGACCTGCGTCGGGGGGCATGGGGCGGCGCGCCCGCCCGGCGGCGCCCTGCGCGCGGGCCCGCACGCGTCCGCGCCCCGGAGGGCTCCGCCACCGGCGCCGGGATCGTCTCCGGACCCGCCCCTCCCGCCTGGAGCACCGACATGGCGTCGTTCAAGGAGTACCGGGACGATTACGAGCGGATCTGGGAGTCGCTCCAGATCCGCCCCGAGAAGGCGGAGGCGGCCCGCAAGCTGGCGCAGCGGATCGCCGCCGGAAAGCCGCGCTACCAGGAGGTCGAAGCCCGCACCGGCGTGCCGTGGTGGTTCATCGGGCTCTGCCACTACCGGGAATCGTCCCTCGACTTCGAGACTTATCTCGGCAACGGGCAGCCCCTCGACCGGCGGACCACCATCGTCCCCAGGGGACGCGGCCCCTTCGCGGGCCCGAATGCGTTCGCGGACGGGGCGGTCGACGCCCTGCGCCTCGAGGGCTTGGTCGGCGTGAGCGACTGGAGCGCCGCGCGGGTCCTGTATCGGCTCGAGGGCTTCAACGGCTACGGCTATCACGGCAAGGGAGTGAACTCCCCCTATCTGTGGGGCGGCTCGACCGCCTACGGGCCGCCGGGTGCGCGGGGCGGCAAGTTCGTGCGCGACCACGTCTTCGACCCGAACGTGGTCGACACGCAGCTCGGCACCGCCGTGATCCTGAAGGCGCTCCTCGACCTGGACCCGACCATCCAGATCGACGGACGGAGCGCCGGCCGGAGCGCCGGACCGCACCCCGCCGAGATCGACCCGACGCGCGAGCCGGACGACGAACTCGCCGACAGCACGCTGTGGGTCCAGCAGGCCCTCAACCGCCTCGGCGCGGCGCCCCGCCTCGTCGAGGACGGGCGGAACGGGCGCCGGACCATGGCCGCCGTGGCGCAGTTCCAGGCGCAGCGCGGCCTCGACGACACCGGCATCGCGGACGCCCGTACCGTCGCGGCCATCCAGGAGGCCCTGCGGCCAGCGGCGGATACGGGGGTGCTGGCGCGCATCGAGGCGCTCGAGCGGCAGGTTGCCCGGGGCACGGCCGCGCCGGCGCAACCGGCGCCGGTGCAACCGATGATCGTGACACCCGCGACCGTCGCACCGTCCGTCGACCTCGCGGCGCGGCTCGAGGAGCCGTTACAGGCCCTGCGCCAGCAGATCGACGCCCTGCGCCGGCAGTTCGACGGGGCGCGGCTCACCGCGGGACCACCGCTTCCCGGGACGGCGCCGCAGCCGGTTCCGGGGGCGGGCCTGGGGCCGGTCAACGGCGCGCTCGGGCAGACGATCGGGCACCTGCTCAACGGCAAGAAATCCGCCCTCGGCATCATCGGCGCCGTGGCGACGCAGATCCTGGCGCAGGTCCCCGCGACGACGGGCCTGGGCCAGGTTCTCGCGCAGCTCACCCCGGCCTTCGGGCTCAGCCCCTACACGATGCCGATCTTCCTCGGCCTCACCGCCTGGGGGGCGCTCGGTAAGCTCGAGAAGTGGACCGCCGCGGCGGCCAAGTCCGCACCGCAGCGCGCACCGCAGCCCGCGCCTTAGCCCGATCAGAGTCCGGCCTACGGCGTGAGGCCCGCGGCGGTCAGCGTGCCCCCGAGGCGCGGATAGACCCTGAGAGCGTTGCCGGCGTAGATCTTCGCCCGGTCGCCGTCGGGGAGCGCCGCGGCCTCGACGTAGCGCTTGGTGTCGTCGTAGGCGTGGCCCGTCTCGGGATCGATCCCGTTCACCGCGCCCACCATCTCGGAGGCGAACAGCACGTTGTCGTGCGGCACGACCTTGAGCAGCAGGTCGATGCCCGGCTGGTGGTAGACGCAGGTGTCGAAGAACACGTTGCGCATCAGCTCCGACAGCGGCGGCCGCTTCAGGTCCTGCGCGAGCCCGCGGTAGCGGCCCCAGTGGTAGGGCACCGCGCCGCCGCCATGGGGGATGATCAGCCGCAGCGTCGGGAAGTCCTTGAACAGGTCGGAGGTCACGAACTGCATGAAGGCGCTGGTGTCGCCGTTGATGTAATGCGCGCCCGTCGCATGGAAATTGCGGTTGGCCGAGGCGCTAACATGGACCATGCCGGGCACGTCCAGCTCGACCATCTTCTCCCAGAGCGGGTACCAGAACCGGTCCGAGAGCGGCGGATCGGACCAGTAGCCGCCGGACGGGTCCGGATTGACGTTGCAGCCGACGAAGCCGAGCTGCGTCACGCACCGCTCCAGTTCGGCCGTGCAGTTCTTCGGCGACACGCCCGGCGTCTGCGGTAGCTGGCAGACCCCGACGAAGTTCCTGGGATGCAGGCTCACGACGCGGTGAATCATGTCGTTCGACACGATCGACCAGTCGAGGCTGGTGCGGGCGTTGCCGATATGGTGGCCCATCCCGCCCGCCCGGGGCGAGAACAGGGCCAGCGAGATGCCCCGCTCGGACTGGAGCGTGAGCTGCCGCGCGCGGACGCTGTCGCGCACCGCGTCGTCGCTGACCTTGAGGTCGGCGGGGGACGGGGCCTGCGCGGGATCGTTGATGGCGTCGATCTGGCGCTTGCGCCACGCCAGCATGGCGGGCGGCTCGGTGGTGTAGTGTCCGTGGCAGTCGATCACGAGGCCCGCATAGCCCAAGGGCTCGGCCGCGGCGGCGGCGGGAAGGGCCGTGAGGGCCGCCGCGCCCAGGCCCGCGAGGCGGCGCATGAAACCCCTTCGCGGGAGGCAGCAGGGGCAGGCGGCCCCCGCGGCCGGGTCGGAATCGGCGATCATCGCGGGCTTCCTGCCGGCTGGCCCGCCGCTTGGCCGACCGCTTGGCCAACCGCTTGGCCCGCCGCTTGGCCGGCCGTCTGGCCCTCCTGCAGCGCGGCGCGCTTGCGCAGGACCATGTCGCCGCGGAAGAGGAATTTCTGGGCGCGCTTGCCGGTATCCACCTCGGTGGTGAAGACGTTGCCCTTCGAGTCCACCGCGAGGTTGTGGACCCAGTGAAAGTCGCCCGCCATCCGGCCGTTGCGGCCGAAGCGGCCGAGGATCTCGCCGGTGTCGCGGCTCAGGGTGCGGACCTCGTTGTTGGCCCCGTCGGCGTTGAGCAGGTAGCTCTGGCGCTCGTCCGGCCACAGGGCGAGTTCCCAGACCGAGCCGTTCGCCCGGGTGTTCTTCTCGACGAACATCTCCTTCACGAAGCGGCCGTCCTTGTGGAACACCTGCATGCGGTTGTTAGTCCGGTCGCAGACGTAGACCAGCCCGTCGCGGGCGATCTGCACGCAGTGGACCGGGTTGCGGAACTGGGTCGCCGGCTCGGCCGCGGGATCGTAGGCCCCGAGCTTCTCGTCGGTGGGCGGCTTGCCGTAGGCGCCCCACATCCGCTTGAACGCGCCGGTCTCGGCGTCGAACACGATGACGCGGTGATTGTAGTAGCCGTCGGCCACGTAGAGCTCGTTCGTCTCGGGATCGACCATCATCCCGGCCGGCTTGCCCAGGCGGGTGGTGTCCTGGCTGTCGGTCTGCGGTCCCTGCTTGCCGATCTGGAGCACGAAGCGGCCGTCCGGCGTGAACTTCAGGATCTGGCCGTCGGTGTCGCCGTTGCCGGCGAGCCAGACGAAGCCCTTGTGGTCGATCGTGATGCCGTGCTCGTTCTGGGGCCATTGATAGCCCTCCCCGGGCCCGCCCCAGGACCGGATCAGGGTCCCGGCCTGATCGAATTCGAGGACCGGGGGGGCCGGCTTGCAGCAGCGGGTGCGCGGCGGATCGAGGCTCGCCGCCTTCTCGTCGTCGGTGAGGGTGCGCGGGCGCTGGATCACCCAGACATTGTCCTCCGCGTCGACCGCGACGCCCGCGGCCTGACCCATGATCCAGTCGTTGGGCAGGCGCTTCGGCCAGGCCGGGTCGACCTCGAAGCGGAGCGGCTCCTCTGCGGCCGCGCCGACGGTGAGCCCGAGCAGGGCAGCGACGACCAACCCGCGCAGCATGCAAGCCTCCCTGATGATTCTGTATTCAGTTCTTGTGCCGGGATCAGACGCCGCGGGGCGCCACCCGTCCACCGGGTGGACGGGAGCGGCCGAAGCTTTGCGCTACGCTTTCGGCAAATTGTTCGCCGGCCCTGGTCAACGACGTGCAGGAGACAGAACGCGAGGACGCTGACCCCGCCGCGGATCGACCCGTCGCGTCCCGCCGCGGCGCACGGGGATGCGCGAGCGACGCGCGATCAGCGGACGCCGGCGACGCCTGCTCCCTCGCGCAGCTGCGCGCCGCCGAAGACCGGGGCCGAGCCGTCGCGGAACGCGGGGTCGAAGGCGTGCTCGGCGTTCATCGCCGGGGACGCGCCCTGCGTGGCGGTGATCCGGCCTGCCCGTCGGGCATCCCGAGCCGGAGCCGTCTTGGCCGGCGTTGCGGGTGTGGCGGAGGGGGCCGATCCCATCCGCGCCGGGCGGGGCGCTCTTGCGGCTCGTGCAGCGCTCCGGACTGCCCGGGCCGCACGAGTTCCCGTGGCCCGCGGGCGAGACCAGGGCCGTGCCGCGGGCATCGTGGCGTCCACCGCCCGCACCGCCCCCTCGGGGCCGGTCGGGACCCTGATCCTGATCGGCCGGATCAGAGCGTCCGCGACCGAAGCTGCGTGACCACGATCTCCGCCAGGATGACGACACCGAAGATCGCCGCGAGCACCACCGCCACCTGATCCCAGTAGAGCAGGTTCAGCGCGGTATCGAGGGCGACGCCGATGCCGCCCGCGCCGACCAGGCCGAGCACGGCCGATTCCCGGATGTTGATGTCCCAGCGGAACAGCGCGATTGACCAGAAGGCCGGCTTCACCTGCGGCCAGTAGCCGAGCAGCAGGGTCGAGAGCCGCCCAGCCCCGGCGGCCTGCAGCGCCTCGATGGAGCCGCGGTTGGCTTCCTCCAGCGCCTCGGCGAAGAGTTTGCCGGTGAAGCCGACGGAGCGCAGGGCGATGGCCAGCGTGCCGGCGAGCGGCCCGGGCCCGAACACCGCCACGAACAGCAGCGCCCAGACCAGGGAATTGACCGAGCGGGACGTCACGAAGACGAACTTCGCCAGCAGGTTCAGGGCCAAGCTGGACGTCACGTTCCGCGCCGCCAGCAATCCGATCGGGACCGCGATCCCGATCGCGATCAGCGTGCCGAGCGTCGCGATGTGCAGCGTCTCCACCAGGGCCCGGAGGGTCGGGCCGACATAGCCGAGATCCATCGGCCACATGCGGCCGAACAGGTCGGCGAGCTGGTCGGGGGCGTCGTAGAGGAATTCCGGGATCACCTCGATGGTGCGCAGGCTCGCCACGAAGGCGGCCACCGCGAACAGGGTGAAGGCGAGCCGCGCGAGACGCTTCAGCGGCGTGAAGCGCTGCCAGCGGCGGGGGGTCGGGGCGGCGGAGGCGGCGGCGCTCACTGGAACACCCTGCGTGCCCAGCCCGACACGATCTCGGCCACCATGATCAGCGTGACGATGACGATCAGGATCGCCAGCACGACGTCGTAGTCGAAGCGCTGATAGGCGGTGAACAGCGTCGCGCCGATGCCGCCGCCGCCGACGATCCCCACCATGGTGGAGTTCCGGAGGTTGGAATCGAGCTGGTAGGTGGCGAAGCCGATGAAGCGCGGCAGCACCTGCGGCTGCACGCCCATGATCAGGGTCGACAGGAAGCCCGCGCCCGTCGCCCGCACCGCCTCGACCTGCTTGAGGGAGATCTCCTCGATCGCCTCGGCGAACAGCTTGGCGATGAAGCCCACCGAGGCGACGATCAGCGCCATCACGCCCGCGAGCGCCCCGAAGCCGATCGCCTTCACGAAGAGGATCGCCACGATGATCGGGTGGAACGAGCGGCACAGGGCGATGAGCGCCCGCATCGGCCACGTCACCCAGGGCGGCATGAGGTTACGGGCCGCCAGGAAGCCGATCGGCAGCGCGACCGCGATGCCGATCACCGTCGCGATCACGGCGATCTGCAGGCTCTCGGCGATGCCGGACTGGATCAGCTCCCAGCGCGAGAAGTTGGGCGGGAACATCCGGGCCAGGAACTGGCGGCCGTGGCCGAGCCCGCTGGCGAGGCGCTCCGGCTCGAAGCCGAGCTGGGTGGCGGCGTAGAGCGCGTAGAGGGCGAGGAGCGCCCAGCCGGCGCGCGCCGTCCAGTTCGGGCGGAAGGCGACGTCGCGGGAGGCGCCCGAGGGATCCGGTCCGGTCCGCGCGCTCATTCGAGCCAGTTCTCGCCGCCGTAGATGCCGCGCAGGTCGCGCTCGCTCAGCCGGTCGGGCGGACCGTCGTAGACCACGTGCCCGCCCGACATGCCGACGATGCGTGCCGCAAACCGCTGGGCCAGCGCCACGTTGTGGATGTTGACGACCACCGGCACGCCGCGCTCGGCCGCGAGCCGCGACAGGATCTCCATGATCTCGACGGAGCTCTTCGGGTCGAGGGACGAGGTCGGCTCGTCGGCGAGCACGATCTCGGGCTCCTGCATGATCGCCCGCGCGATGCCGACGCGCTGGCGCTGCCCCCCGGAGAGGGCGTCGGCCCGGCGCGTGGCGAAGCCCGAGAGGCCGACCGCGTCGAGCAGCTCGAAGGCTCGGGCGATGTCGGCCTCGGGGAAGCGCCGCAGCCACGCGCGCCAGGCCGGCACGTAGCCGAGGCGCCCGCAGAGCAGGTTCTCCATCACGGTGAGCCGTTCGACGAGGTTGTATTCCTGGAACACCATCCCGATCCGGCGGCGCGCCCGGCGCAAGCTGCGGCCGGAGAGCTGGGCGAGGTCCTCGCCGCGGAACAGGATCTCGCCCGAGGTCGGCTGCACGAGCCGGTTGATGCAGCGGATCAGGGTGCTCTTGCCGGTTCCCGACGGGCCGATGATGGCGGTGAGGCCGGTGCCGGGCACCACGAGGTCGATGCCCTTCAGGACCGGCTGTCCGGGCCGATACTCCTTGGTGAGCCCGCGGATGACCAGGGCGCGCGGGTCATCCGCCCGGACGTCCGCGCCGGGTCCGGCGGCGGTCTCGCGCAGCGCGGATCCCGCCATCACGGCTTGCCCGCGCCGTCCGCCTTCTTGCGCGCCGCCTCGGCCTCGCGGGCGGCCTCCCGCTCGTAGGCGGCCTTGTTGTAGGGCGTGCCCGAATCCTCAGCGACCTTGCGGACGATCGCCCAGTCCTTGAGGTAGGTGATCGGCGCGAAGCGGTCGTCGCCCTCGAAGTCCTTCACCATGTCGGGCGGGAAGCGGAAATCGTAGAAGCACTGCTTCAGCTTCTCGGCGAGTTCCGGCTTGAGATCGTGGGCGTAGGCGAAGCCGGAGGTCGGGAACTTCTCGCTCTTGTAGATCACCCGGTAATCGTCGCCCTTGATCGTCCCGCGGGCGACCATGCGGTAGAACACGTCGGAGGCCACCGGGGCCGCGTCGTAGTCGCCGGTGCCGACGCCGAGCGCCGACTTGTCGTGGCCGCCCGAGTAGATGAGCTTGTAATCCTCGCCCGGCTTCAATCCCTGCTCCGGGAACAGCGCCTTGGGGGCGAGATTGCCCGAGTTCGACGACGGGGCGGTATGGGCCACGCGCTTGCCCTTAAGGTCGGTCAGCGTCTTGTACGGGCTGCTCGCCTTCACCACGACGATGAGGTTGTAGCCCTCGGAGCCCTTCTCGGTGCCCTTGGCGGCGAACGGGACCGCGCCGGCCATGTTGACGGCAAAGCCCAGCGGGCCCGTCGAGAAGCCCGCCACCGTGAGCCGGCCGGAGCGCATCGCCTCGATCTCGGCCGAGTTCGACTGCACGGGATAGTAGACCACCCGCTTGCCCGTGCATTGCGACAGGTAGGTGGTGAACGGCTTGAAGGAATTCTCGTAGACCGCCGGATCCTCGACCGGCGTGTAGGCGAACACGATGACGCTCGGGTCGCGGGTCTTGGCCGGCACGTCCGCGACGAGGTCCTTGTTGGCGTCGCAGTAGGCGTCGTCGAGCTGGCCGCGATTGGCGCACTCGTCGGCCAGGGCGGGCGAACCCGAACCCAGTCCCCAGAGCAGCGCCAGGGCTGCACCGCATCGGGCGAATGTCACGCGGTTTCCTCCATGCGGAGCAAGGCCTTGAGGCCCGCTCCGCGCCGTTGCCGCTCGATCCGGGCCGAGCTTGAGCCGGCAAGCTTGTAGGCGTCACATTCCGGCTCGCGCAAGGCCGCGGGCACCGGGGCCCTTGAGAGATGCGGCGCGGTGACAGGTCCTGTCACGCCGCCGCCCGACCGGCCTTCAGGCGGATCCGCCGTCAGACGAAATGCGTCGGCAGCGCCAGGCCCTGCGCGTACTGGACGAGCGCCAGCGCCAGTCCTGCGATCATGGTCCACGCCACGACGCGGTCCGTGCCGGTGAGTCCGGTGGTCATCATCTGAGTGGCCATGTGACGTCTCCCCATCGCGGCAACCGTCGCTCGGCTGCTTCGGAGCGGCGTTATGGCCAAGCTCATTTGCGCGATGATTGCGTCGACTGTTTCGTCCGCCACGCGCGGGACCGATCAGCCCCGCCGGGCGAGACGGCCGCGAACCCTTCGCCGCCCGACTCCCCGCCGGGCAATCCGCCGAGGCTCCGCGCGGACGGTCAGTACAGCCCGACCGCCTCTTCCGGGAAGCGGACCGAGAACACGGCCCCGAGGCCGGGCCCCGCGCTCTCGGCCGTCGCGCGCCCCCCATGCAGCTCGGCGATGCGCCGGACGATCGAGAGCCCGAGGCCCGTGGAGTTCTCGCCGCCGGTGGGCTTCGCCGAGAGGCGCTGGAAGCGCCCGAACACCCGGGTCGAATCCTCCGGCGACAGGCCGGGGCCGTGATCGGCGACCGCGCAGACCAGCTCCGCGCCCCGCGGGCCCGGCTCGCGGCTCACCCGCACGGTGATCGCGCCCCCCTCCGGGCTGTACTTGATGGCGTTGGAGACGAGGTTGTCGAGGGCCTCCCGCAGGCGCTCGGCGTCGCCGCACAGGAACAGCTCCTCCGGCCCCTCGCAGACGAGGGTCTGGCCCTTGGCGTCGGCCAGCGGCCGGTCGGCCTCGCACACCTCCCGGGCGAGGCCCGCGAGGTCCACCGGCTCGCGCCGCAGGCTGATGTCGAGGGCGTCGTTCATCGCGTCCGCCATGAGGCTGTCGATCATGGCGGTCAGGCCCTTGGCGCTGGTGCGCACGTGCTCGATCTGCGCGCGCATCTGCGCCCGGTCGCCCTGGAGGTCGATCAGGTCGGACAGCATCTCGGCGCGGCCGAGGATCACCGCCAGCGGGTTCTTCAGGTCGTGCGCGATGGTGCCGAGGATCTCGGTCTTGAGGCTGTTGGCCCGCCGCAGGTCCGAGCGCTGCAGGTCCAGCCGGCGGTTCGCCCGGATCAGCTCGGCGGTGCGCTCGACCACCCGCCGCTCCAAGTCGGCGTTGGTCTGCTGCAGCCGCTCGTAGAGGATGACGTTGTCGAAGGCGATCGACAGCCGGCTCGTGAACAGCGCGATGAGCGAGCGGTCCGTCTCGGAGAGCTGCCGGTCGGCCTCGATCAGCGCCACGATCTCGCTGCCGCTCGCGGTGTGCAGGTACAGGGTCGACCAGTGCTCGCCGAAGCTGTGGCGGCGCTCCGCGAAGGCCCGCTCGACGAGGGGCTGCACGCGCTCCTCCAGCGGCCAGGCCGGCTCGCGGCCCGCGTAATGTCCGTAGCAGCCGGACCCGGCCAGGACGCAGAAGCGCTCCTGCGGGGCCGCGGTCTCGCGGAGCACGAGGATGCCCGCGCAGGCCACGTTCAGGAGCGAGGCGACCTGGGTGAGAACGCCCTCGGCCAGCCGCTGCATCGACTTGTGGTCGAGGAGCATCGGCGCCGCGTCGATGATGATCTCCAGCCCGCGCCGGGTCTCGTCCAGGCGCTTGAGTTGCTGGTAGGCGCGCAGGGCCGCGGTGAGGCTGGTGAACAGCTTGTCGGCCGTCAGCTCGGTCTTGGCCTTGTAGTCGTTGATGTCGTAATCGACGATGATCCGCCGCTCCGGCGCCTGGCCGGGCTGGCCGGTCCGCAGGATGATCCGCACCGTCTCCTGCCGGAGGTCGCGCCGGATGTAGTCGACCAGCTCCAGCCCGGCATTGTCGGTCTCCATCACCACGTCGAGCAGCACCACCGCCACGTCGCGGCGCTCGGCGAGCAGCACCCGCGCCTCCGCGGCCGACCGGGCGGTGAGGATCTCCAGGCCGCGCCCGTCGAGGGTGTAGCTCGCCAGGGCGTAGCGGGTGCCGTCATGGACCGCCGGATCGTCGTCGATCACGGCGATGACCCACGCCCCCGCGCTCGGCGGCGCCTCATCGAGATCGTCGGGGATCAACGTGAGGGTATCGTCATCCATGGCTATGGCCTGAAATGCCGTTCGAAACCTGACGAGTACGCTAGCAATCGTGTTGAAAGCTTGTCACGCTATCGTATGCCGATACGATTCCTGCATTCGTTCCAAAGCGGAACCGGAAAGTGCGCGCAGCCGCGATGAGCATTCCAGAATGGCCAGCGCCCGCGGCCGCCCGTGGCGGCGCGGCGGTCCCCTCGATCGCCGTGGTCGATGACGAGGCGGCGACCCGCGAGATGGTCGGCGATTACCTGAAGCTCCACGGCTTCGGGGTGGTCCTGTGCGACGGCGGGCGCGCGTTGCGGGAGCACCTCGCCCGCCACAGCCCGGACCTGATCGTGCTCGACCTCAACATGCCGGAGGAGGACGGGCTCTCGATCGTGCGCGACCTGAAGGCCCGGACGGCGATTCCGATCATCATGCTCACCGCCACGGCGAGCGCCATCGACCGGGTGGTCGGGCTGGAACTCGGGGCCGACGATTACCTGCCCAAGCCCTGCGAATTGCGGGAGCTGGTGGCGCGGGTGCGGTCGGTGCTGCGCCGCGTTCAGGCACCGGGCCACGCGGTGGCCGCGGCTGCCCCGGGGCCGGAGCCGGGACGCCGAATCCGGTTCGGGACCAAGTGGCTGGAGCTCGACGCCCTGCGCCTGAGCGACGATGCCGGCCTCGAACAGGCGCTGACCCGCTCGGAATTCGATCTCCTGAAGGCGTTCGCCGACCACCCGCGGCGGGCCCTGTCGCGCGAGCGCCTGCTCGACCTCGCCGATGCCCGCGATCCGGACGCGTTCGACCGCGCCATCGACGTGCGGATCAACCGCATCCGCAAGAAGGTCGAGCCGGACCCCGGCAATCCGCGCTACATCCGCACCGTCCGGGGCCTCGGATACATATTTCGCCCCGAGGGCGACTGACGGGCGGCAGCGGAATGTTGCCTCGTTGCGCGAGAACGCAACATTTCAGCCGGCAGACCGGGCGGGACGCAATAACGGCGGCACGGAACACGTCTATCAGCGTGGCAGACTCGAGGGCCGCGGGCGCCCGGAGGACAGGCCATGCGACATGTGATCGGAACCTCTTCGGCCGCGGCAGCCGGCACGGTCTGCGTCCTGATGCTCGTCGGCCTGGTCGCCCCGGGCGGGGGCGAGCCGGCGGCGCGCGGGGCGCAGACCTCCGCCGCCTCGCCCCGTGACGGCGCTCCCTGTGCGGCGGCCTGGCCGTATCCGCCGGGCTCCTGTGCGGGGGCCGGCGCCGCGGAGAGTCCGGCGCCCCGCCGCGTCCGGCTCATCGCGGTCGATCCCGCGCCCCGTCCGCGGTGAAGGGCGGAGGCCGCCATGCCGCATTTCAGCGACGATCCCGGTTCCGGCGAAGATCCCGACCTGCTGCTCCGGCTGCAACTCATGCTGCGTGGCCGCCACGCCGCGCCGCGGCGCCTGCCGACCCGTGAGGAGCGGTTCGGCGTGCCGACGCCCCGCGATGGCGCGCGCGACCCGCAGGATGCCGTCCTGGCCGCCCCCGAGCCGCGACCCGCCGGATCCCGGCCCCGCTGAAACCGCCCGCCGGGGATGGTTCCGCCGCCCTCCCCGCCCGCGCGGCGCAGCGACCCGGCGGCGCCGAGCCGGCCGCCGACCGGGGACGCGCCGGAGCGCCGCCGGATTGCTCCGCGCAGGGGCACGGCTTTAAGTTGCTGCCGGACCCCTATGGCGGGACGCGGATGCGGGTTGGACCCAAGATCGCCCTGGTCGGAGGCGTGCCGATCCTCGCCGCCGGCGCGATCGCCATGGCGGGCTGGCTCCTCCTGGCCCAGGAGGAGCGCGCCCGCGGCGGGGCGGTGCTGGTCGCCGACGTGTACCACGACCTCGCCACCGCGCGCCTCGTCCGCGACCAGTACGCCGCCGCGGACGCGCAGGACCGCCCCCCCTACGCCGCGCGCTTCGCGAGCCTGACGGCGCGGGCCGAAGCTGGCCTGGGTCGGCTCGCGGGCTTCGCCCGCATCGACGCGCAGCGCGCGCGCATCGCCTCGGTGGAGGAGGCCCTGGCCCGCTACCGGGGCCAGATGGAGGCCTTCATCCGCCGCACCCAGGAGAATGACGGCCTGATCCGCGAGATGACGCAGCGGGCCGACACCCTGATCGACCTCACCGACCGGGCGCGCCTGCGACAGCAATCCTCGAACGCCGACCTCGCCCGCTCGCTGGCCGAGAAGGTCGAGGCGCTGCGAGTCGCCCGCGGCCTCGTCGTTCACCTCAACACGCTGCGGGCCCGGAGCGCGGAGAGCGCGGTGCTCGCCGCTCAGGCCGGCGCCCAGAACACCGGCCCGGCGGCAGACCCGGCCGGCCCCTCGGTCGCGGAGGCCGAGGCCCAGCGCGCGCAGGCCCGCGTCCGCACCGCCAGCCGCGACCTGGCGGCGGCTTTGCGGTTCGACGGCCGGGCGGCCGAGGCCGAGGCGCTCGACGCGCTGAGCGCGGAGACGGCGGGGCAGAGCCCGGATCGCGGCGCGAAACTCGACGGGTGGATCGAGCGCACCCTCAAGATCGAGACCTCCGGCCAGGAGAGCCTGCACGACGAGGTGGCTCAGCTCCTGGCCTATTCGGTGGAGGCCAACGAGATCGAGCAGGCCACCCAGAACGTCGCCATCGGCACCCTCAAGCTCGGCCCGCGCACCGCCGGCGCCCTGCTGCACCGGGATGCCGCCCTGGCGGAGCGGATGCGCGAGGCGGGGGAGCGCCTCGCCCGGAGCGCCAACGCCCTGCCGATCTCGCCGCTGATCCAGGCCGAGATGGTGCAGGCCCTCGACGGCTGGCGGGCACGCCTCACCACCACGATCGGCGGCCTGCGGCAGCAGAACGCGATGATCGTCGCGATGGACGGGCTCGCCGCGACGATGATCGACAGCGCCAAGGCCCTCAACGACGCCTTCGTGGGGGATGCCGACCGGTTCGGCATCTTCATCCAGCGGATCCTCCTCGCCGGCGCGGCCGGGCTGCTGCTGTTCGGCGCCCTGGTGGTGATCTTCGTCGCCCGCTCGATCCTGGTGCCCCTGCGCGCCCTCCAGGGCGACATGGTGATGCTGACCGCCAATCCGGCGGGCGCGGCCGTGCGCGGCACGGGGCGCCGGGACGAACTCGGCGACATCGCCCGCGCCACCGCGGTCTTCGTCTCGGAGATCACGCGCCGGGAAGGGGCGCTGCGCCGCGCCAAGGATCAGGCCGACGTCGCCCTGGTCGAGCTGCGCCGGACCCAGGACAACCTCGTCCGGGCCGAGAAGCTCGCCTCCCTGGGGCAGCTCGTGGCCGGCGTGGCGCACGAGATCAACACGCCGCTGGGCATCGCGCTGACCACCGGGACGCTCATGAGCGACGAGGCGCGCACCTTCCGGACGGGCCTCGCCGCCGGCACGCTGTCGCGCTCCCGGCTGAACCACTTCGTCGACCGGGTCGAGGAGGGCGCCACCCTGCTCTGCACCAACCTGACCCGGGCCGCCGATCTCGTCCAGGGCTTCAAGCAGGTCGCGGTGGACCGCGTCAGCGACGAGAGCCGCAGCGTCGAACTCGCGACCTGGCTCGACGATCTGCTGGCGAGCCTGCAACCGATGCTGCGCAAGGGCGGCCACGTCGTGGAGCGCGCCTGCCCCGCCGGCCTCGTCATCGGCACCAATCCCGGCGTGCTGGCGCAGATCGTGACCAACCTGATCGCCAACGCGGTCGTGCACGGTTTCCGCGCCGGCCAGGCGGGCCGGATCACCGTGGCGGTGTCGGAACGCGCCGACGGCCTCGTGCGGATCGAGGTCCGCGACACCGGTCAGGGCATCCCCCCGGAGCACCTCGACCGGATCTTCGATCCGTTCTTCACGACGGCGCGCAGCGCCGGCAGCACGGGGCTCGGCATGCACATCGTCCACAACCTCGTGACCGCCAAGCTCGGCGGCCGCATCGCGCTGACGAGCGAACCCGGCCAGGGGACCACCGTGCAGGTCGAGTTTCCCGCCCGGCCCGCGGCGACGGCGGCCCGGCCGCTCCCCGTCGCGATCGGGACGCCGTGAGACGCGCCGCCGGTCACCGGGCCGGGCTCCTCGCCCTCGCGGCCGGCCTGCTGGTCAGCCCGGGTCCGGCGGCGTCCCGCACCTTCGTGTTCTGCTCGGAGGGCAGCCCGGAGAGCTTCGATCCCGCCCGCGCCACGACCACCACCACGATGAACGCGGCGTGGCAGGTCTACAATGCGCTGGTGGAGTTCGCGCCCGGCACCACGACGATCCGCCCGGCGCTCGCCGAATCCTGGACGGTCTCGGAGGACGGCCGGACCTACGTGTTCACCCTGCGGGACGGCGTGCGCTTCCACGCCAACGCGCGCTTCACCCCGACCCGCCCCCTGAACGCCGAGGATGTGGTGTTCTCCTTCGCCCGGCAGCGGCGCCCCGGACCCGACGGCGCCGCGCAGGGCTTCACCTACTTCCACGACCTCGGCCTCGCCGACCTGATCGAGGCCGTCGACGCCCCGGACCCGCGCCACGTCCGCTTCCGGCTGCGCGAGGCCGACACCACCTTCCTGGCCAACATCGCGCAGGCCTTCGGCGCCGTCCTGTCGGCCGAGTACGCGGCCGCCCTCGCGGCCGGCAACGCGTCGGACGACCTCGCCCGTGCGCCGATCGGGACGGGCCCGTTCGTGTTCGAGGGCTACCGGCCCGACCAGGTCCTGCGCTACCGCGCCTTCCCGGATTACTGGCGCCGCGCGGCGGACGAGGGCGAACCGGGCGAGCGCCCCGACGGCCTCGTCTTCGCGATCACGCCGAACGCGGCGGTCCGGCTGACCAAGCTGCGGGCCGGGGAATGCCACGCCATGGCGTTCCCGGCCACCGGCGACCTCGACGCGATCCGCGCGGAGCCGGGCCTGAGGCTGCTCGCGCTCGCCGAGCTGAACGTGGCCTACCTCGCCCTCAACACGACCCGCGCGCCCTTCGGCGACGTCCGGGTGCGGCGCGCGGTCAACCTCGCGATCGACCGGCAGGCGATCGTGGCGGGCGTCTACGGCGATGCCGGCATCCTGGCGCAGGGCCCCCTGCCGCCGGGGATCTGGGCCCATGACGGGGACCTGCCGGATACCCCCTTCGACCGCGCCGAGGCCCTGCGCCTGCTGGCGGAGGCGGGACTCGCCGAGGGCTTCGACGTCGAACTCTGGTATCCGCCGGTCAGCCGGCCCTACAACCCGAACGGCCGGCGCGTCGCCGACATGATCCAGGCCGACCTCGCGCGGGTGGGCATCCGCGCCCGCCCGGTGACGCGCGCCTGGAACGCGTACCGCGCCGCCCTCTACGGCGGGGAGCCCAGCCTGATGCTCTACGGCTGGACGAGCGACAACGGCGACCCGGACAACTTCCTGAACGTCCTGCTCGGCTGCAAGGCCGCCCAGACCGGCGGGGCCAACCTCGCCCGCTGGTGCGACCCGGCCTACGACCGGCTGGTCGAGGCCGCCCGCCGCACCGGCGACCGGGAGACGCGTCTGGCCCTGTACCGCCGGGCCCAGGTCCTCGTCCGGCAGGCGATGCCCTGGGTCCCCCTGGCCCACACCAAGGTGCATCTGGCGCTCCGCAACGACGTGCTCGGCCTGACGATGGATCCCCTCGGCCGCCACCTGTTCGAGACGGTGCGGTTCCGCGCTTCCCGGTGAGGCCAGCTCACTTCTTGGTCCGCTGCTGGAAGACCCGCAGCACCTGGTTGCCCCGCGCCACGGCGTCGTCGAGGGCCTCCTGCGGCGACTTCGCCCCGTTCAGCGCCGCCTCCAGCTCCTCCGCCCACAGGTCGCGGATCTGCAGCATGTTGCCCAGGCGCAGGCCGGCGGTGTTGCGCGTCGGCGGGCGCCGGGTGAGTTCCTGCACGGCGACGTGGAGCTGCGGGTGCCGCTCGAAGAACCCCTCCGCCACCGCGTCGGCATAGGCGCCGCGCGTGGTCGGGATGTAGCCGGTGTTCCGGTACAGCGCGGCCTGCTGCCGTCCCTCCATGAGGAAGGCCAGGAACCGGGCGACGCCGCGGTACTCGTCCGGCGTCTTGCCCTGCATCACGTAGAGCGAGCCGCCGCCCAGGATCGCGTTCTGCGGCTCCGCGACCAGGTCGGGGTAGAAGGGCATCGGCGCGACCGTCCAGTCGAACCGGGCCGCGGTGGAAACCTTGCCGTACAGGCTCGACGAGGTGAGGAAGATCGCGCAGTCGCCCGAGACGAACCGGCCCTCCCCCCGGTTGACGCGGTCGTTGTACTCGAACACGCCCGCCCGCTTCAGATCGACGAGGTTCTGAAGGTGGCGGACCTGGAGCGGGCCGTTGAAGACGAGTTCGGCGTCGTAGCCGTCGAGGCCGTTGGACCGGGTCGCGAGCGGCCGGTCGTGCCAGACGGAGAGCTGCTCGAGATGCACCCAGGTCGGCCAGGCCGAGGACAGCGCGCACCGCTTGCCGTCCGCCGCCTTGATCCGCCGCGCGGCCTCGAAGACCTCCGGCCAGGTCGCCGGCAGGCGCTTGGCGTCGAGGCCCGCCTGCCGGAGCCGGTCCCGGTTGATCCACATCACCGTCGAGGAGACGTTGAAGGGCAAGGACAGCATCCCGCCCTCGGCATCCAGGTAGTTGGTGGCGACGACCGGCAGGAAATCCTCCGGCCTCGCCGAGAGCCCCGCCTCCCGCATCACGGTGGCGACGGGCCTGACGGCGCCGATCGCGGCCGCCATGGTGCCGTTGCCGACCTCGAAGACCTGCAGCAGGTGCGGGGCCGCGCCGGTGCGGTACGCCGTGATGCCGCTGCTGATCGTCTCCGCGTAGGAGCCCTTGTAGACCGGCACGACCCGGTAGTCGGGCTGCGACGCGTTGAACGTCTCGGCGATGCGGGTCACCAGCTCGCCGTTGGGCCCGTCGAGGGCGTGCCAGAACTGCAGCTCGGTGAGGGCGGCGGCCGGCAGCGGGCGCAGCGTGAGGATCAGGCCGGCGAGCGCGCCGGCGATCCGCCGCCGCAGGCGGCCGACGCCGTGCGGGGAAGGTTGGGTCGCGCCGCTCATGCCAGCCGCTCCGGGAGCCACAGCCGCAGCACCGTGCCGGCGCCGCTCTGCAGTTCGACCCGCCCCTGGAGGCGGTTCACCACGAGGTTGTGGACGATGTGCAGCCCCAGGCCCGTCCCCCCGCGGGCGCGGGCCGTGGTGAAGAACGGGTCGAACACGCGGCCGAGATCGGCGCCGTCGATGCCGCGCCCGTCATCCGCGATGGACAGGCCGATCCCGTCCGCGGTCCGGAACCCCGTGATGGTGATGCGGCCGCCCTCCCGGTCCTGGAAGCCGTGCTCGATCGCGTTCTTGACGGCGTTGGTGACGACCTGCGCCAGGATGCCGGGGAGCGTGTCGACGACGAGGTCGGGCGGGCAGGCCACGACGAAGACGTGCCGGCCCGGCCGCGCCAGCGCCCGCAGGCTCTTCAGCAACTCGTCGATCCAGTCCGCGAGGTTCAACGCCCTCCGGTCCTCGATCGCCTGGTCGGCCGCCACCTGCTTGAAGCTGTAGAGCAGGTCGGCCGCCCGCATGAGGTTGCTGGTCAGGAGCTGCGCGCCCTCCCGCATGCGCCCGGCATACTGGGTCAGCCGCGAGCGGGAGAGCTGGTTGTCCCCGACCATGCGCTCGAACGCGGCCGAGTCGGACTGGACCTGCGTCGCGGTGGTCAGCGCGATGCCCAGCGGTGTGCTGATCTCGTGCGAGACGCCCGCGACGAGCTGGCCCAGCGAGGCGAGACGCTCGGCCCGGATCAGGTCCTCCTGCGCCTGCCGCAGGGTCACCAGCGCGTCGTCGGCCCGCTGGGACGCGTTGCGCCGGTCCGCCTCCCGGCGGCGGATCTGCTCCAGGAACGCGTTGGTCGCCCGGGCGATGTCGCCGAGTTCGTCCCGCCGGGTGAGCAGGTGGTCGTCCCGGCCGATATCCTCGGGGGCGGGCGCGGCGGCGGCGGTGACGATGCTGTGCTGGAGGGCGTGCAGCGGCCGCGTGATCGAGCGCGCCACCGCGGCGGCGGCCCCGATCCCGAGGCACAGGGCCCCGAGGGCCCCGACGATCAGGAGCTGCCGGATCACGCTGCCGAACTGGTCGGCGTCGTCGATGAAGGCCCGGCTCAGGGTCTGGGCGTTGGCGCTCATGGTGGCTGCCCGCCGGTCCATGTCGGCGATGGTCTCGTTCTGCTCGCCGATCTTCTCGATCGTCGCGGCGAGCTGCGTGCGCCACCCGTCGATCGCCCCCGCCATCTCGTCCCGGATGCTCACCGGGATGAGCAGCGTCCGGGAGGTGCCGGACAGATCCGCGCCCGCCGCCAGCACCCGCGACGCCTCGGCGGTGTCCCGGCGCGCCAGCGCCGCATCCGTCCGCCGGGCGAGGCGCAGGGCCGTGAGGGCGATATCCTGGGCGGAGAGTTCGGCCTCGTTCGACAGGACGGAGTGGCGGATGAGGAGCGCGACCTCCTCGTACAGGCGGCTCTGGCGGGCGACGTTGACCTGGACGAGCTGGTCGCACCACTCGACCAGCACCCGGCCCGCCTGGGTGGCGCGGGTCAGCTCGAACCCTTCGGAGAGCACGCGGTTGAGGTCGTCCTCGGTCCGGCTCCGGTCGCGGTAGGCCTTCAGCAGCTCCGTCGCCCGGTCGGCCGCCCCGGCCTCGCCGTCGACGCGCAGGACCCGGCGCAGCCGGTCGCCCACCGCATCGAGCTGCCGCAGGTCGCCGGCGAGTTCGTCGAACTCGATCGGGAAGACCGGCCGGCCGATGCGCGCCCGGTTCAGCTCCGCCGTGCTGATCGCCTCGTGCAGCTCCCGCAGCGCGGTGACGACGCCCTGGTTCCGCTCCAGCTCGGTGTCTTTGACGGCCAGGACCGCGATCAGCTGGGCGTTGTCCTGCTGCTGGCGCCGGCGCGCGACGTCGGTCAGCGCCACCAGGGCGTCCGCCCGCCGGGCCATGTCGGCGATCGTGGCGTTCGCGGTCCGCTCCGAGAGGAGGAGCGCGCGCATCCGCGTCACCTGCGAGGTCAGGTCACCCGTCACGGTCGCCACCAGGGCCGACTGGCCGCGCGTCCGCGCCAGCCGCTCCAGCCGGTCGAGCTGCCCGGCCGCCGTCGCGGCCCGCTCGTCGAAGCGGCGCTCGGCCTCGTCCCGCCGCTCGGGGCCGCCACTGACGGCATCAGCCCGCGCCCGGTTCATCGCCGTGAGGGTCTGTGCGGTCTCCGTCGCCACCACGGCGCCGGCTCGGGCGCGCTCGGCCTCGCGGAGCAGGATCCAGGCGCCCAGCGCGATCGCGGCCGCGACCAGGATCGGGATCGCCCCAACCACGAGGACGCGGCGGGCGATGCCGGAATGGCTGAACCCGCGCATCATCGCGCCCCGCATCGTGCCCCACACCGCGTCCCGCGCCCCGCCACCGTTGCGGCCTCCAGATCCGTCGCCGACCCCGCGACGACACATTCGGTTATTGTGGCATCCGCGCGATGACTTCCCGAGAGCGATGAAGCAACACAGGACGCAATATTCCCGCAGCACGGCCCCCGTAGATACCGCCCCGCACAACGGTCCTCGAAGGCCGAAAAAGGGGAAACACCATGCTCGACGTCATCGCCCGCCTGCTGCTCTCGGCCGGCCTCATGGTCGGCACCACCTACCTGCCGATGCTCTCGCAGACCGTCACCGCCCTGCCGGCCGGCGCGCAGGCCTCCGCGATGCCCCCCCGGGCCTGCAGCGCGAAGCCTGCCGCCCTCGGCGCCCGCGCGCTCGCCTGCCTGGGCTGACCGGTCATGGACGCACTGCCGCTGGTCCTCCTCGTGGGCGGGAATATTCTGCTCGCCATTCTGCTCCCGCTCCTCGTCTGACCGCGCGGCCGTCCTGATCCACGGGGTGTCCGGAAGGCCTCTCCGGGACGAGCCGGTCGAACCGCCGCCGCCGCGGGCGGTTGCCCCTGGGCGCGGCCTCGGCTAGCCGAACGGTGCGGTCGGCTCGCGCCGCGCTCCGCGACAAGGTCTGCCGCCGGCCGCCCATGCCCGAGATTCCACGCCTCGCACCGGATCGACGCCGCGCCGCGGCCGTCGCCGTGGCGCTGATGGTCGGCCTCGGTGATCCGCGTCCGGGCTGGGCCCTCGAGCAGCCGGACAGCCCGCCGCGTCCCGCGCGCCCGTCCCGGCCGGCCGCGCCCGAGTTGGCCGCCGCCCTGGCGGCCTACAGGACCTACGTCGTCGCCCAGGCCGACGCCTTCGTGCGCGAGACCGCGCGGTTCGTCGCGGCGGTCCAGGCCGGGCAGCTCGCGGAGGCGCGCCGGCTCTACGCTCCGGCGCGCGCGCCCTACGAGCGCATCGAGCCCGTGGCGGCCTTGTTCCCCGACCTGATCAAGCGCCTCGACGTGCGCGGCGACGAGTTCGAACTGCGCGAGCGCGATCCCGCCTTCGTGGGCTTCCACCGCCTGGAGATGGCGCTCTTCACCCACGGCAGCACGGAGGGGCTCGGCGAGGCCGCGGAGCGCCTCGCCGCCGAGACCGTGATCCTGCGCGACCGGGTCGCCGGGCTGGCCATCCCGCCCGCCAAGGCGGTCGGGACCGCCTCGGCCCTGATCGAGGGGATCGCCGCCACCAAGATCAGCGGCGAGGAGGAGCGCTACAGCCGCACCGACCTGTGGGACTTCCAGGCCAACATCGAGGGCTCGAAGGTGGTGTTCACGCTCCTGCGCCCGCTGCTGGCGGACCGGGATTTCGTGGCGCGGGTCGAGCGCAGCTACAAGCGGGTCGAGGACCTGCTCGCCCGCTATCGCAGCCCGGACGGGGGCTTCCAGAGCTACGACAACCTCACGGCCCGGGACCGGAATGCCCTCAAAGGGCCGATCACCTTGCTGGCCGAAGATCTGTCGACCCTGCGCGGTCGGCTGGGAATCGACTGACAAAATTGCCAAGGCGCCGCCCTGTGGTCTTTATTCGAGACAACAAGCGGTAGAACGATCAGATTTCGTCGAGCGATGATGCATTCCCCTGCACCGGTCTCCACCCGCCGCCGGTTCCTCGGCGGCCTCGGCGCGGCCGCGCTCCTCGGCCCGGCCCGGGCCGAGGACGCGACGCCGACCACCGCCACGGAGGGGACCCTCGTCGCCCAGCCCTTCTACGGGCTCCATCAGGCCGGGATCGTGACGCCGCAGCCGGCCGCCTCCCTGTACGTGGCCTTCGACGTGCTGGCCGAGCGGCGCGGCGAGCTTCCCCACCTGTTCCGGACGCTCTCCGAGCGCCTCGCCTTCCTGACGCAGGGCGGCACCGTGCCGGATGTCCACCCGCAGCTGCCGCCGCGCGATTCCGGCATTCTCGGGCCCACGGTCCTGCCCGACAACCTCACCGCCACCCTCTCGGTCGGCGCGAGCCTGTTCGACTACCGGTTCGGCCTGGCGCGCGCCCGCCCGCGCCATCTCGGGCCCATGGAGCGCTTCTCCAACGACGCCCTCGACCCGGCCCAGTGCCACGGCGACCTGCTGATCCAGTTCTGCTCGAACACCGCCGAGACCAACATCCACGCCCTGCGCGACGTGCTCAAGGCGACGCCCGGCCTCCTCGCGCCCCGCTGGAAGATCGAGGGCTTCCTGCCGCCGCACGTGGTGAAGACCATGGGGGCGGATACTGTCCGCAACATGCTGGGCTTCAAGGACGGCACCGCGAACCTCGACGTCCGGGATCCCCGGCTGATGGACCGCTACGTCTGGGTCGGGCCCGGGCAGGAGGAGCCGGCCTGGGCGGTCGGGGGGAGCTACCAGGTGGTGCGGATCATCCGCACCCTGGTCGAGCGGTGGGACCGCACGCCCCTCGGGGAGCAGGAAGCGATCATCGGCCGGCACAAGGGCAGCGGCGCGCCGCTCAAGCGGGGCCACGAGCGCGACGTGCCCGACTACGCCGCCGATCCGGACGGCGAGACCGTCTCGCTCGCCGCCCATATCCGCCTCGCCAACCCGCGCCTGCCCGGCACGGAGGGCAGCCTGATCCTGCGCCGCAGCTACAACTACTCCCGCGGGCTCACAGCGGCCGGCCAGCTCGACATGGGCCTGCTGTTCGTCTGCTATCAGGCCGATCTCTCCGCCGGCTTCGTCACCGTGCAGAACCGCCTCTCCGGCGAAGGCCTCGAGGAGTACATCCGCCCGATCGGCGGCGGCTACTTCTTCGCTTTGCCCGGAACGCCCCGACCCGGGAATTACCTGGGGGACGGGCTGCTGGCCGCCGTGTAGGCCGTTCGAGCCGCGCCCGCGCGCCGGCCGCCGGCCTGCACCGGGCCGCGATCCCGGCCCGGGAGGGCATCGTCCCGATGCCGTTCCCGCGCGGGGAGACGCGCTTCGGAATCGCCCGTCCCGGGGACCGATCCGTCCCCGCCTCCTGGCCGCGAGGCCGATCATGCGGGCCCGGTCGTGGCGCTTTCTTAGCGAATGGCGGGCGATGAAAGGCGGATCCGTCCCGCAACCGGACCACGCGCATGCAGACCGTCGGCTCCGTACTCGACAGGCGCGGGGGCCTCGCCCCCGGCTTCGACCTGCTCCGGATCGTCCTGGCGGTGTCGGTCGTGATCTGGCACGGGCGCGCCATCGTCAACAACGAGATCACCCGGGTCGACGGCTTCTTCGAACTCGGCAGCTACGGCATCATCGCCGCCTTCTTCGGGCTGAGCGGCTTCCTGATCACCGGGAGCGCCCTGCGCCTGCGTCTGCGCGACTTCCTCCTCAACCGGGCGCTGCGGATCCTGCCCGCCCTGGCCGTGGAGATCGTGCTCAGCGCCGTCGTCCTGGGGCCGGCGTTCACGGTGCTGCCGCTGGCGCACTACGCCGCCGACCCGCAGACCTACCGGTACTTCGCCAATATCCTCGGGCTCATCGTCTACACGCTGCCGGGCGTGTTCGCCCACAACCCCACCGACGTCGTCAACGGCTCGCTCTGGACCATCCCGCACGAGATCGCCTGCTACGCGCTCATGTCGCTGTGCGTGCTGACCGGCCTCCTGCGGCGGCCGAGGCTGGTCGTCGGCGCGGCCGCCCTGATCATCCTGCTCGGCTTCATCCTCGGCGTCGTCGGCACGGGCGAGCCCGCGAGCCTGCCGGCGCGCCTGGCCGACAAGCTGCTCGTCGACAAGGCTTCGCGCCTCTACGTGGCGTTCCTCTTCGGGATCGCGGCCTATCTGTATCGCCACCGCCTCCCCTACGATCCGCGCCTGATCGGCGTGGCGGCGCTCGTCGTGGCCGCGGCCGGCGCACTCGACCTGACCGCCGTGACGGCGGTGCCGGTCTTCCCGTTCCTGAACCTCGTGGTCCTGCCGGCGCTGGTCTACCTCACGGTCTGCCTGGGCGTGACGGACCTCTGGGTGCCCACCCTGCTGCGGCGCGGCGACTATTCCTACGGGATCTACCTGTACGGCTGGCCGCTCCAGCAGGCGCTGGTCGCCCTCGTGCCCGTGCGCAACACGACCCAGCAGGTCCTCCTGGCGCTGCCCTGCATCGTCCTGTTCGCGATGGCGTCCTGGCACCTGATCGAGCGGCCTGTCCTCGGTCTGCGGCGGCGCTTCTCGTTCGTCGCCTCGCGCCGGCTGGAGACCGGCGGGGTGCGGCCCGCCGAGCCCGCCCCGGGTCTCGGACCGGCGCGCTGAGCGGGTCCGGGCCCTCCTCGCTGGAGGGCGCGCCGCCGTCGCGACATCCGCGGACGGCCTCATCGCGGGTCTGTGGGGCCGGCTTCCGACAGCGCTGCGGGGCCGGCGCCCGGGGTGACGGCGTGGCCACCCGCCGGCGCCCTCAGCCGGGGATCACGTCCGGGGTCCCGACCCGGGATGCGAGGAAGGCCACGCCCACGTCGCTCGCGCGCCGCCACGCCACGCGCACCGCGTGCGGCTTCGGATCGGCGCCGATGCGCAGATCGAACATCCGGGGAACCGGCACGCCGGCCGGGAAGCTCAGGCATGCGCCGATGTTCGAGACGTTGAGCACCAGGCACTGCACCTCTGCGGCCGCGCTCGGGAAGGCGGCGTGCCCCGGCAGTGCGACCTTGGCCCTGAGCTTCGCGCGGCGCTCCTCCATGGTGTCGTCCCCCGTGGCGATCCTTCGCGGCGCAGTGTGACGGAACCGCCTTAACAGGCTGCTGCAGAGCCCTGCCCCCTGGACGCGGCCGGGCGGCCCCGTGATCGTCCCATCCGGACCCCGCTGGCCTGATTACTCCCCAGCCCGAAACGGAGACCGTATTGATGCGCTGCTCGTACCTACGTAGAAAATAGATACTGGGTATTCGGAGGTCGCGCGCTCATCGGGCCGTGGCGAGGGTGGCTATGTCGCGCGTCTTCGTCCTCCTCTCGGGCTGGCTGATGATCGTGGCCGCGCTGTCAGCCGCCCCACCTGCCCAGGCTCAGCAACCGGGGACGGGGCGGTTCGCCCCGACTCCCGATATCAAGAGCCTCCAAGACCAGTCTCCGTCTCCGAATACCCCACCATCCCGGATACAGAACGGCGACGGCCTCCGGGAGGGCGGCAACCGGACCGAGGTGCGGTTCGGCCTGATCGCCCCGTTCTCCGGCGCGAACAAGGAATTCGGTCGTCAGCTCGCGCTCGGTGTCGAGGCCGCGTTCAGCGCCGTGAACGAGGCCGGCGGGATCGGCCCCTACCGCCTGAAGCTCATCACCGCCGACGACGGATACGAGCCGTCGCGGACCCCGGATCTCGTCAGGCGCATGGCGGAGCGGGACGGGGTCGTGGGCTTCGTGGGGAATTTCGGCACCCCGACCGCGGCGGCGGTCCTGCCCTGGGTGCTTGATCACAGGCTGCTCTTCTTCGGCGCCTATACGGGCTCGGACCTCGTCCGGGCCGTGCCGCCGGATCGCTACGTCTTCAATTACAGGCCGAGCTACGCCGAGGAGACCGAGGCCGTCGTCCGCTACCTCGTGAACGTGCGCGGGCTGAAGCCGCGCGAGATCGCGGTCTTCGCGCAGGACGATCCGTTCGGCGAGGCCGGGTATGCCGGGGTGGTGAAGGCGCTGCGCACGCTGCAGGGGCGTTACGAGCCGCCGCCGCAGAAGCTCACCTACAAGCGCAACACCATCGACGTGGCGGCCGCGGTCGCCGCGCTCCGGGCGCGCAAGGTCCCGCCGAAGGCGGTGGTGATGGTGGCGCTCTATCGCCCGGCGGCCGAGTTCATCAAGCTCACCCGGACGCTCTACCCACGGATGATCTACACCGACGTCTCCGCCGTCGGTGCCACGGCCCTGGCCGAGGAACTCGCCCTGATCGGCCCCAAGGTCGGGGAAGGCGTGCTGGTCACCCAGGTGGTCCCGGCCGTGGGCGGCTACTCGAAGGCGGTTCTCGATTTCAAGGCTCAGTTGGCGAAGTCCTCTCCCGGGGAGAAGCCGGATTACGTGTCCTTCGAGGCGTATATCGACGCGAAGATCGTCATCGAGGCGGTCCGCCGGATCGCCGCCGCGCCGGGCGCGCGGATCGACGGCGACCGCCTCGCGGACGCCCTCGAGGGGATGGGCACCTTCGACCTAGGGCTCGGGACACCGCTGAAGTTCGGCCCGAGCGAGCATCAGGCCTCGCACATGATCTGGGGCACGCAGCTGGACGAGACCGGGAAGTTCGTCACCGTGGGCCTGCAATAGGTCCGCCGCCGGCCGACGTGTCCACGGGAAAACCCCGGTCCCGCGGAACGGCGCGGGCGCGTCCGCGCTTCACCGCCAGCGTCAGGGAGAAGAGCATGACCGAGAAGAAGGGTCACGGCAGCACGACCGCCAAGAAAGCCAACGCGAAGGCGAGCCGCGAGGGCAAGTCGAACCCGCGCACGTCGTCCAGCGCACAGGCGGAGCTCGGCAAGAAGGGCGGCAAGAGCGGCGGGAAGAGCGGCGGCAAGAGCACGTAGACGCGGTCGCCGCCGGGAGGGCCGCTCAAGCGGCCGCCCGGTCCGCGTAGCGGCGGCAATGGCGCAGGTAGCCGACCTCGTGGCGGCCGGCGAGTTCGACGACGCTCGACCACAGCCACGACGGGGCCTCCGCGCCGCCGGCCGCCCCCTCCAGGATCGCGGCGCGCCACGTCCCGCGAGCCCCCTCGTCCATCTGCCGGCCGTGGGCCTTGCCGACCACGAAGGCGAGGTAATGCGCCGCCCGCACCGCCTCTTCGCGGCTGAACTGGTCGACGTCGAGCTTGAGGTCCTGCGGGGCGAGCTCGCGCATCACCACGGGCTTGCCGAGGAGCCGCACCGGCAGCATGCGCGCACCCAAGTTCGGCGCGAGCGCCCGCGCGCCGGCGACGACGCGCTCGGCCGGATCCGCCGGCATGTCGGCATCCGGGGTGGCCGGGGCCGCGGGCTCGACCGCCTCCTTCAGATCGACCAGCGCGATGCTGCGCCGGCCGCCCGGCTCGACGATCCGCACGAGGGCGGCGTAGCGCAGGAAGCCCAGGGAGCTGCAGCCCTTCATCCAGTAGGCGGCGTCGACCAGGCGGACCTCCGACCCGTCGTCGCGTCCATTCAACTGCAGGACGAGTCGGCGCACCGCCTCCTGGCCGAAGAGCTCGTCGAGGGCCGCCCGCTCGGTGCCATCGAGGGCCCAGAACTTGCGCCCGAGCGGGATGGAGGGCTCCACGTCCTTCAGGCGCTCCCGGGCGAGGTGCTTCCACCGGCGGCCCAGGGCCCGGCGCCGGACGGTGCGGACCGCGTCGGGCTCGGGCGGTGCCGCGGTCCCATCGGGCCCCGACAGGCCCAACGCGTAGCCGCGGACCATCTCCTCCAGCATCCGGGCGGTGACGATCCCCGGCAGGTCCGAACCGCGGGCGGCGCTCGCGAGCGACAGGCCGAGGCGGATCAGATCGTGCGCGGGATTGCCCACCACGGTCTGGTCCAGGTCGCGGATCTGGATGTCGATGCGCCCGTCGGCGTCGGCGAGCGGACCCAGGTTGCCGAGGTGGCAGTCGCCGCAGATCCAGATCGGCGGCCCCTCCGGCAGGGTGCCCCGGGTGAGCCCGTCGAGCCATTCGTAGAACGCCACGGTGTTGCCGCGGACATACGCGTGGGCGGACCTCGCCATCTTCTGCATCCGCTGCCGCTCCAGGACCACCGCGCGCTCGTCGCGACCGAAGCTTCGGATCTCGGGCATTCCGTCCACCTGCTCACGCATCGCCGCGGCCTCGCTGCCGCCCCTGCCAACGCGTGAGAACAGGCAGGCAACACGCGTCGTTTCGTCTCTGCTGTGGATTACCGGGGCAGCGACTTCGTGGGCCGGGGCCGCTCACCAGCCGGGATGGTTGCTCAGGGGCGGCGCCCGGAGGATCGACCGGTCGATATCGAGGATGTCGCGGTGGCCGCACAGGGCCATCGTCATGTCGAGCTCCCGGCGGATGATGTCCAGGCACTGGGTGACCCCGGCCTGGCCATAGGCACCGAGGCCGTAGAGGAACGCGCGGCCGACGAACACGCCCTTGGCGCCGAGCGCCACCGCCTTCAGCACGTCCTGTCCCGAGCGGATGCCGCCGTCCATCAGCACCTCGATGCGGTGGCCGACCGCCTCGGCGATCTCCGGCAGGATCGCGATCGAGGAGGGCGCGCCGTCGAGCTGACGGCCGCCGTGATTCGAGACGACCAGCGACTCCGCCCCCGTCTCGACGGCGCGCATCGCGTCCTCGACGTCGAGGACGCCCTTGAGGATCAGGGGGCCCTTCCAACGGTCGCGGATGCGGCGGACGTCGTCCCAGTCGAGACGCGGATCGAATTGCTGCGCCGTCCAGGACGAGATCGAGCGAGTGTCGGCCACGCCCTCGACGTGGCCGACGATGTTGCGGAACGTGCGCCGCTCCGTCTGGAGCATGTGCCAGCACCAGCGCGGCTTGGTCATCAGGTCGAGGAGGGTCGCGGGGGTGAAGCGCGGCGGCGCCGACAGGCCGTTGCGGATATCCTTGTGCCGCTGGCCGAGGATCTGGAGGTCGAGGGTCAGGACCAGCGCCGAGCAGCCGGCCGCCTTGGCGCGGTCGATCAGCCGGTCGTTGAAGGCGCGGTCGCGCATGAAGTAGAGCTGGAACCAGAACGGTTTGGTGACGTGCTCGGCCACGTCCTCGATGCTGCAGATGCTCATCGTCGAGAGCGTGAACGGCACCCCGGCGGCCTCCGCGGCCCGCGCGGCCAGGATCTCGCCGTCGGCCCGCTGCATCCCGGTCAGGCCCGTGGGCGCCAGCGCCACCGGCATCGCCACGGCCTGGCCGGCCATCGTGGTGGCGAGCGACCGGTCGGTCATGTCAACCGCCACGCGCTGGCGCAGCTTGATCGCGGCGAAGTCCGCCTCGTTCGCCCGGTAGGTCGACTCGGTCCACGAGCCGGAATCGCAGTAATCGTAGAACATCCGCGGCACGCGCCGCTTGGCGACCCGCCGCAGGTCCTCGATCGTCGTCACGATGGTCATGGCGGCCTCACGCAATCAGGAAATGGCGACGGTCGCGGCCGGGGCTCGCATCCCCCGCAGACCCGTGCGGCGGCCAGCCGACGCGGCGCGGCCCGCGATGGTCTACCACCGCGCCGGATCGGGGAATACCGGGGCGTCGCGCCTCATCGCGCCTCATCGCGCCATCGCCCCGCGCCCCATGGCGACCGCGCACGAGAACGGCCGGCCGGGTTTCCCCGGCCGGCCGCTGGTATGTGGCGCGCCCGGGATGGGCGCGCGATGGGCGTGCGATCAGCGCAGGAGCTGAAGGACGCCCTGCTGGGCCGAGTTGGCCAGCGACAGCGCCGAGATGCCCATCGACTGGCGGGTCGACAGCGCCTGCGAGTTCGCCGCCTCCTGGTTGAGGTCCGCGTTCGTCAGGTTGG
>NZ_JAKSYP010000186.1:0-371 GCF_022829625.1 Methylobacterium sp. E-046
CGGCCGGCATCCAGTCCACCCGTGACCAAGCCGCGGCCGATAATGCTGGCGGCCTCGGCACGGCGTACCTGCAGAGTGTGCTCGGATCGAACGGGATCCCCGATCCGGTCCGCCAGCCCCGACAGCCGGGCCGTGCTCGCCTCAGGCACCGCCGCCAGCATGCCGAGACCGTGCTGAGTCGTGGGACTGAGCCCGTTCGCTCCGAGCACACTCTGCAGGTGCGCCGTGCGGAGGCCGCCAGCATTATCGGCCGCGGCTTGGTCACGGGTGGACTGGATGCCGGCCGACTGGTCCGTGCTGAAATCCGCGACCCGAGGGCCCTGGTAGATCTGCGACCCGACGCCGGAGTCGTAGAGGGTCTTAGCGTCGGT
>NZ_JAKSYP010000204.1:0-312 GCF_022829625.1 Methylobacterium sp. E-046
GATCCCACACGTCGGCGAAGCCGCCGGTGCCGTCCACTGTGTAGACGTGCAAGGCTGAGCGAAGGCGCCGGAGCACTGTGCTGAAGTCTTCTAAGCCGTTGCCGCTGGTGGCGACGAAGCCGCGCGGGGCCGAGAAGCCGAAGCCGCAAGCGCCGACCACGCCGTAGTTCTGCATGACGTCGGCACGACGGGAGACGTCGACATACTGGGCGTCGGCCTCGCAGCCGATCACGACGCCCGTGCCCGGCGTGACCTGGTAGTTGTAGCCGATCTGCGCGCCGCCGGTGAAGCCGTCGTTGTTGCTGCGGTTGT
>NZ_JAKSYP010000004.1:0-470 GCF_022829625.1 Methylobacterium sp. E-046
CGCCGCCCCCCGCGGTCCCTCGCAGGCGAGCCTGGTCTCGGCGGATTCCCTGGAACAGAACGCCACGCTGCTCGAGGCGACGCTGGGCGATTTCGGGGTGCGCGGCGACATCCTGGCGGTGCGGCCGGGCCCGGTCGTCACCCTGTACGAACTCGAGCCGGCCCCCGGCACCAAGTCCAGCCGCGTCATCGCGCTGGCCGACGACATCGCCCGGTCGATGTCGGCGGTCTCGGCCCGCGTCGCGGTCGTGCCCGGCCGCAACGCCATCGGCATCGAACTGCCGAACGCCAAGCGCGAGACCGTCTACCTGCGCGAGCTCCTGGCCTCCACGGATTTCGCGGAGAGCAAGCACAAGCTGGCCCTGTGCCTGGGCAAGAACATCGGCGGCGAGCCGATCATCGCCGACCTCGCGCGCATGCCGCACCTGCTGGTGGCCGGCACCACCGGCTCGGGCAAGTCGGTGGCGATCA